>CAYWKN010000033.1:0-16253 GCA_964458765.1 uncultured Verrucomicrobiota bacterium | reverse complement strand
TCCTCCCCGCCTGTTCCACAACTCTGGAGTAGCTATAAGGGGTTAGGGGTGGGTTGTATCAGTGTGCGTTCATAAGCGGTGCTCTTGTCCTGCTTCCGATGCCAAGGTGTCAAGAACCGCGGACGGTTGGGGTTGACGATTCAGGCGGGCGTGGTACCTTTGGCGGACCAATGGCGAAAGGACAGGACCATGCAGAACGAATCCTTTGAATTGCTCAGCAAACTGATCGGTGAAGCAAGCCCGTCGGGGTTTGAATGGCGCATCCAGGACACGCTCAAGCGCCACATGAAACCCTACTCTGATGAAGTCCGGGCGGATGTCCATGGCAACGTGATCGGCGTGCTGAATCCCAAGGCGCCCTTCCGCGTGATGCTTTCGGGGCATTGCGACGAGATCGGGTTCATGGTGATGCACATTGACGACAAGGGATTTGTGTACGTGTCCGGAGTGGGCGGCGTGGATCCGGCGGTGGCGACAGGGCAGCGGGTGACGATTCATGGCGAGCGCGGGCCGGTTCTGGGCGTGATCGGGCGCAAGCCGATCCACCTGCTCGAGGCCGAGGAACGCGGGAAGCCGGTCAAACTGCACGAGCTGTGGATCGATATCGGGGCGAAGAATCGCAAGGATGCCGCGAAACATGTGGCGGTTGGCGACTACGCGACGGTGGCAGCGGGGCTGGAGCGATTGCAGCACAACCTTGTCGTGGGGCGTGGGTTCGACGATCGCGCGGGCGCTTTTGTCGTGGTGGAGACCCTTCGGAAACTGAAGGGGCGCAAGGTCCAGGTCGGGGTGTACGGTGTGACGAGCGTGCAGGAGGAAATTGGCCTGCGCGGGGCGCACACGAGCGCCTACGGGATTGACCCGCAGGTGGGGATTGCCGTGGACGTCGGATTTGCTTCGGATTTCCCGGGGTGTGATCCCAAGCGCACGGGAGAATGCAAGCTCGGCGGCGGGCCGGTCCTGCACCGCGGCCCGAACATCAATCCGGTGCTTGGCAGGATGCTCGAAGCGACGGCCAAGCGGCGCCGGATCAAGTTCCAGATGACGGCGGAGCCGAGGGCGACGGGAACGGACGCCAACGCCATGCAGATCAGCAGGGCCGGGGTGGCGGCGGCGCTGGTGAGCATTCCCAACCGCTACATGCACACGCCGGTGGAAGTGATTTCGCTGGACGATCTGGACCAGGTGTCGGATCTGCTGGCGGCCTTCCTGGTGGACCTCAAGCCCGGCCAGAGCTTTATTCCCGGCCGGTGAGGCGGCATGCGGCATTCTAACGAATGCCGCATCTACGGGGATGGCGGGGCGGGCTGCGGCGCCGGCACAAAGGCCAGCGACACGGAATTGAGGCAGTACCGCAATCCGGTTGGTGCGGGACCATCCTCGAACACGTGCCCAAGGTGCGCGTCGCACCGCGCACAGAGAATCTCCACGCGGCGCATGCCCGAACTGGTGTCCACGCGGGTGGCGACATTCTCCGCGGTCAACGGCTGGAAAAAGCTGGGCCAGCCGGTGCCGGACTGGAACTTGGCCGACGCATCGAAAAGCGGCAGCCCGCAGCAGACGCAATCGTACCGGCCCGGTTTCTTGTGGTCATGGAACATGCCGCAGAAGGGCATCTCCGTGCCCTGCCTGCGGGTGATCCGGTATTGCTCGGCGGTGAGCCGTTGCTTCCATTCGGCCTCGGTGCGCACGATCTTCGGCACGGGCTGGGGATCGCTCAGGACTCCCTGCGCATTGATCAGGCGGACGGTGACGGTCATGTTGGTGGCTCCTTGTGAAGGCAAGGCGAGGCAGGCGATGGCGATCCAGAGGATCGGGAAACCCGGTTTCATGGCAATAGGATCACGCAGGCTTTCACCGGCGGCAAGGGAAAAGAAAAGGTGACCGCAAACATTGATTGAATGTCTGGCCCGGGATGGGATAGAGTCCGTGGCGATTTTTCCAGGGAGAAGAGAATGAAGCTCGGCAAGAACAGCAAGTTGTTGATGATCGGCGATTCCATCTGGCGCAAGCGCTGGGCGGCCGGTGTGGCGGTGGTTCTGGCGGCGGGAATCGCCGGGGCGCAGACGACGGCCCGGAAATCCGGCGGCCGCGCGGCGCTGCCTGCGCGCTCGGCGGAGCCCTATCTCGGGGCCATTGCTGTGGATGCCGCCACGGGGCAGGTACTGGCGGAGGATCGGGCGGATGAGCAGGGGTATCCCGCCAGTGTGATCAAGCTGATGGACATGCTCGTCATCCTCGAACAGGCCGGGACCGGCCAACTCAACCTGAGCAACCAGGTGACGGTGACGGCGGCCGCCTCCCGCATGGGCGGATCGCAGGTATACCTCAAGGAAAAGGAGTCCTTTCCGTTGGACGACCTGCTGTATGCCCTGATGATCCAGTCGGCCAACGATGCGGCCGTGGCCCTCGCCCTGCACGTCGCCGGCGGCACGGATGCCTTTGTGGAGAAAATGAATGCCAAGGCGGCGGAACTGGGGATGACACGGACGAAGTTCTGCTCCGTACACGGCTTGCCGCCGGCCAGCGGGCAGGAGGTGGACGTTTCCACGGCCCGCGACCTGGCGACGCTGGCACGGGCTCTGATCCAGAAGACGGACATCCTGCGCTATACGTCCACCCGGGAGCGCGGGTTCCGCGGCGATAGCTTCATCATGCGCAACCACAATCATCTGCTGGGCGCGTGCGACGGATGCGACGGGCTCAAGACCGGCTTCTTCACGGCGGGCGGCTTCTCCATCGTGGCGACAGCGCAGCGTGGCGGGCGCCGGGTGATTGCCGTTGTGCTCGGCAGCCGTGACCGGAAGGTCCGGGACGCCAAGGCGGTGGAACTGTTGGCGAAGGGGTTTGCGGCATTGCCAGCGCTGCCTCCGCCCGCGCCGGCCGTCACCAATGTCGCCGACCTGCCGCCGGCGGCGGGTGAGATCGAGCCGGAGCCTTCGCATCGCTCGGGCTGGATTCTGCCTGCAGTTATGGGTTTGGTGGGCGGGCTGGCCGCGGCCGGCATTGTGGCGTGGGTCATGGGCCGCTCCCGCGACCGGGCGATATAGATGGCTACGGCAGGCTGATGCGGAGGATTCTTGTTCCGGGCCGCTCCGGCCGGATCGTGTAGCGGTTCCACAGGGCGGGAATCAGGCAGGTGCGCCCGCGCGCCACAAGTTCCGTTCCGCCCCCTGTCTCGATGAAGACGGGTCCTTCCAGCGTGAATACGGCGTGGAATCCGGCCCCGCTGTGGTGCACTTCGAAGGCCCCCCCCAGTTCCATGCGCTCGAGCCGGAAGAAGGGGCATTCGACAAGGACGGTTGGGGTTACCTGGGGGCCGTCGGTGACGGACCAGGGGGTGGTCTTTACGGGATCGGCATCCCGCCACCGGATCACCTGCAGGGCCTGTTCGACATGCAGGTCCCGCGGCTTGCCGTCATGTCCCACGCGGCCCCAGTCATAGACGCGGTAGGTGGTGTTGGAGTTCTGCTGGACTTCCAGCAGCAGGAGTCCCTCGCCGATGGCGTGAACGCGGCCCCCGGGGATAAAGATGGTATCGCCCGGCTGGATGGGCACGGCGTTCAGGCAGTTCTCCAGGCGGCCGTCGCGGAGGGCCTGCAGGAAGACAGAGCGGTCGGTGGCGGGTTTGAGTCCGGCGTAGACACGGCTGCCGGGTGCGGCGGCCAGCACGTGCCAGGCTTCCGTCTTGGCCTCGCCGAGGCCGCGGGCGGCCGACTCGTTGTCGGGATGCACCTGGATGCTCAGCCGTTCGCGGGCATCAATCAGTTTGACGAGCAGGGGCAGGGTGTTGCCGCAGACGCCGTGTCCGAGAAGGTCATGGCCGAATTGTTCCAGGACCTTCGCCAGGGTGGTTCCCTGGAGCGGACCGTTGTCGACGATGCCCATGCCCTCCGGGCGGTCGGAAAGCTCCCAGGATTCGGCGTAGATGCCGGGGGGCAGGGAGCGGTCGAAGACCGTTGGGATGCGGTTGCCGCCCCAGATGTAATCCTTGTAGGCCGGCCGGAGAATCAAGGGATGGAGTGTCTCGCTCATGGGCCTTTCTTGTAGCTGGTGGAAGGTCCGGTGGCAAGCTAGATGGTCAGCAGTTCCTGGATGTTTTCCCACGACATGGCGCTGAAGGCGTTTTCGCCTCCGGACAGGGTGGCGTCGATCACGGCCTTCTTCTGGTTCTGCAGCGCGAGCACCTTTTCCTCGACCGTGCCCTTGGTAATGAGCTTGATGCTGTAGACGGTGCGTTTCTGGCCGATACGGTGGGCGCGGTCGGTGGCCTGGTTTTCGACGGCGGGATTCCACCACGGATCGAAGTGGATGACCATGTCGGCGCCGGTCAGATTCAGGCCCGTGCCGCCGGCCTTGAGGCTGATGAGGAAAACGGGGATGGACCGGTTGGTGTTGAACCGGTGCACTTCGCCCATGCGGTCCTTGGTGGCGCCGTCGAGATAGCAGAAGGCGATCTGGCGCTGCTCCATCTGGGCGCGCAGGATGGTGAGCATGGAGACGAACTGGCTGAAGACCAGGACGCGGTGCCCGCCGTCGAGAGCTTCGTCGAGCAGTTCGAAGAACAGGTCCATCTTGGCCGAGGGGGCCTCGGCTTTCAGGCCGCTGAGCCGCAGCAGGTCGAGGTGGCAGCACACCTGGCGCAGGCGCAGGAGGGTCTTGAGCACTTCCATGCGCGAGCGCTGGAAGCCCTGCTTTGCCACCAGATCGGTCAGGCGCCGGCGCGAGGATTCCACCAGTTCCTTGTAGACGGCCTTCTGGTCGGCGCTGAGCGCGCAGGTGGCGAGGCGTTCGATCCGGGCGGGGAGATCGCGGGCGACCTCGGTTTTCATGCGGCGCATGAGGAACGGCTGCAGTTTGCGGCGCAGGCGGAGCTGGGCCATCTGCCCGTCCGGACCGCCCTGGCCGACGGGCAGCTCGTAGTGCTGGCGGAAGGTGTCGTGGGAGCCGAGGTATCCCGGCATGAGGAAATCCATGATGGACCAGAGATCGGAGACGCTGTTCTCGATGGGGGTTCCGGTCAGGACGACGCGGTGGGAGGCGCGGATCTCCTTGGCCAGGATGGCGTTCTGGGTGGAGCGGTTCTTGATGTGCTGGGCTTCGTCGAGGACCAGCACGGAAAACTCCTGTTCCCGGTAGCGGGCAATGTCGCGCCGCAGCAGGGCATAGGAGGTCACCACCAGGTGGGCATTGGGCAGTTCGGTCCATCGGGCGTGACGGTCGCTGCCGGAAATGGGCAGAACCCGCATGCCGGGGACAAACCGCTGGGTTTCCTCGACCCAGTTGTTCACGAGGCTGGTGGGGCAGATGATCAGGGCGGGCCTGCCGCGCGCGGCGGGATGGTGCCGCTCCAACTGGAGCCAGGTGAGGGTCTGGAGGGTCTTGCCCAGTCCCATTTCGTCGGCCAGGATTCCGCCGAAGGTGTTGACCTCCAGGAAGCGGAGCCAGTTGACGCCTTCCTTCTGGTAGGGCCGCAGGGTCTGGTCCAGCGTGGCGGGCAGGGGGACTGTCTCGACGGGCAGGAGCCGCCCCTGTCGTTCGGCGGCGATCCGCCAGGCGGGGGGCGTTTCCACGTCCACCCCGTCCAGGGCGTCGAGGGATGCCTTGACGTAGGCGGAGTACACTGCGGGCATGCGGAACGAGCCGGGAGTGTCGCCCTCGCCGCTGGAGCAGTCGCGGAAGACCTCCATCATCGAATCGATGGCGGCGGCATCGAGCAGGATGGTCCGCCCGCCGCACTGGAGGAAGGACTCGCCCTTGAGCAGCGCGCGCTGGATGTCCGCCGGGGACAGCCGGTTCCCCGAGCCATCCTCGAAGTCGAACCCGACGTCGAACCATCCGGCCCGGGTGGAATCGCCCTGGATGTGGACCACCGGGGTGGCGAAGTCCATGCCGTCCATGACCTCTGAAATCCGGCCTTCCAGTTCCACGCGCCAGCCGGCGCGGCGCAAGGCGGGGATATGGGTGCCCTGGAAGTTCAGGACCTCGCGGCACCCGACCACCGGTTCCAGGGTGTCGCCGGCGGCGCCCCGCAGGCCGTAGGCGGAGAGGCTCTGCAGGGCGGCCTGTTCGGCGGGCATGTTGCGCACGGTGTAGCGCATGAGGTCGGCGGGGTCGGGAATGGCGAAGTGGCCGGCGGGGTCCTTCTTGCCGGCCACGAGGCGGAATCCGTCGTACTCGGCGTAGACGGTGGCGGCCAGCGATGCGGGGCTGCCGCGCACCAGCATGCGGAAGCGCGGCTCGGCGGGCTCGATGGTGAACAGGTCCGCCGAGAGATCGCTCTCGATGCGCATGAAGCCGGACAGGATGGGCAGTTCCGCCTGCAGGAAACGGGGGACCGCGGGGCGGGCGATGATCACGGGTTCCGTGTAGATGGCGCGGATGGGTTCGGGCAGGACTTGTTCGAGCGGCCAGAAATGGCGGGCGCCAAACACCCAGCCGTGGCGGCCGGCCACCACGTAGAAGGGGGGCTCGGAAGCCTTCTGGAAGGGCACCTCGGTGTGCAGCATCAGGATCAGGTCGCCGTTCTCGTGATCGAGGTCGAGGTGCAGGTACGACTGCAGGCGCGCGGCGCCCACCGTGATGGGATCGGGCTGCCCTTCCTCCAGCAGGGTGAGCCCTTGCAGGAGATGGAGCAGCGAGAGGAAATCGTGCGGGCCCAGTTCCAGGGATGCGCCCGCGGGGCCCCCGGCGATGTCCTCGAGGACGAACAGGATGGCTTCATCCTTCTGGGAGAGGCCGAGGCAGACATCGGGCCGGACCTGGTCGAGGGGAATGGAGTCGCCATTCAGGGCGATGGCGCAGGACAGGGGGACCCGGCTGGAGGCCACGCCGGCGCGCCAGTCGGCGCCGAGGGTGAGGACGAGGCGCGCGGCGACGCTGCCGGCTTCCCCGATGCGGGCGCGCTTGAGGTAGGCGGCCTCGTTGACGCTGGCCAGCCGGGCGGCGCGGCGCATTTCCTCGCGCTTCATGATCTCCAATTCGGGGTTGTTCATCCGGCGGATGAGTTCCAGGCAAAGGGCCACGACGTGGGCGCAGATAATGCCGCGCTCCTTGCTGTCGCGGCAGGGGCACCGGTTCTCGGCGGAGCCGCCGGGCAGGAGGCGTACGGCGGTTTTCAGGGGCCGGTTGCTCCAGAGGATGGTCCCGGTAACCAGCGGCGGCTCATAGGTCACTTCCTGGACCAGGTTGCGCTCGGCCAGGGTCTGGGCGTCGCGGAACACCCGCTCGCCGGCCCAGTTGATGAGCACCTGATGGGTAATGGGGGGGCGCTGCGACATAGGCTATCTCGGACGGAGCTGCAACAGGAGAGTGGTCCATTCCCTCAGGGGCAGGGAGTCACACGTTTCGAAACCCAGGGGTGTGAAGGCCGCGGCCACCTCTTCCGCCTGCGGGGCCAGGATTCCGGAAAGGATCAGCACGGCGTCCGGCGAAGGGGCGATGAGGCGGCACAGGACGGCGGCATTGGCGATCAGGACGGAGGCCAGGATGTTGGCAACGACAACGCCATAGGAGCCGGATGCGGTCCAGGAAGACAGATCGGCGGTGTGGAAGGCGATACGGTCGGCGACGCTGTTGCGGGCGGCGTTTTCGGCGGCGATACGGATGGCGTCGGGATCGTTATCCATGGCCGTGATGCCGGTGAATCCCAGCCGGGCGGCGGCGATGGCAAGGATGCCCGAGCCGCAGCCGACATCCAGAAGCCGCTGGCCGGGATGCTTCTGCGCGAGGGCATCCAGGAAGACGAGGCAGCCGCGGGTGGTGCCATGCTGGCCCGTGCCGAAACTCATGCCGGGATCCAGGTCGAGCACGAACTCCCCCGGAGCGGGCGAGCAGGTCTCCCAGGACGGTTTGATCCAGAGGCGGGGGGAGACCTTCTCGGCATGGAAGAACCGCTTCCAGGTTTCGGCCCAGTTTTCATGGGGGAGTGGGGCGGTGATGGCGGACCATGGGGCGTTGGGGAAGCGCGGGCGGATGAAGGATTCGAGGGCAGCCAGACGGTGGCGGGCTTCGCCCTCCGTGGCGCAGAAATACTCGATGCGGGCGAAGTCGCGGTCGGCATCCAGCCAGACTGTGCACTTGTCATCCGCTTCCGCCACGGAGGTTTCATCCACGAACTCCGCCACGGCGGTGGAGGTTTCCACGCGGGCGACGTGAAGGGGAGGTTCACGGTTCAAGGGTTGGGGAGGTTTAACGGTTGGGAGGTTCACGGTTAGGGGTTGGGGAGGTTCAACGGTTGGGAGGTTTACGGTTTAAGGGTTGGGAGGTTTACGGTTCAGCGGTTGAGTGCGAATTGAATGTCCAATATCCAACAGTCCCAACATCCAATGTCCAAGGTAAAGAAGGAGGAGAATGGCGGGCCTTTGGTCGCTGGATTCGCATTCCTCCCGCCCCCTTGGACATTGGACATTCCTTGTTGGACATTGGCTATTGGATTTCCGCAACAGATCAGGAGCCTTACTGCCCCCCGCCTTCCGCTCCCTTCCGCCGGAACCGGAATCCATTGGCGGTGGCCGACTGCGCGGCGCCGTCGGGGCCGAGTACGGAGCGGGTCAGGTTCAGGCGCGCGAGGACGGTGTCGGTGGTCTTGAAATGACACTTGGCGGTTTCCAGAAGCACGGCCGGGGAGTGCTTCTCGATGGCGCTCACGGCGGCGGTCTGCACGAGGTCCGAGGCGCCCTTGGGAAGTTTGACGCCGTACTGTTCGCCCAGCTTGCGCAGGCCGAGGAGGAACGCCTCCCGGGCGAGGATCGAGGCGGCGGCGACGGCGATGTCCGATTCCGCCTTGTGCATCTGGACGAGTTCGATCTTGCGGCCTTTCTGCATCAGCGCGCGCTTGACCTGTTCCTTGCTGCCGAACTGGTCCGAGACGGCGCGGGTGCAGGAGGGCACCTTTTCCAGCAGGTTCTCGATGGCGCGGGCGTGGCCCCAGGAGAGGATGGAGTTCACGTTGCGGATGCGGGTGTAGAGTTCGTTGTATTTCCGCGGGCCGATGGCCACGAGGCTGAACCGGCCGCGCAGGAGCTCCCGCAGCGCCTTGGCGATGTCGAGGGCGCGGGCGTCGCTGGAGATGGCCTTGCTGTCGCGCACGCCGATTTCCTGCATCGGCTTGACCAGGGTGCTGTCCGTATAGGCGCTGGCGATGACCAGCGGGCCGAAGAAATCGCCCTTGCCGCTTTCGTCCACGCCGATATGCGGGGCGAAGGCGTCCGGATTGACGACCTCCTCGTAGCCCACCTTGGCGGACAGAAGCACCTGGGGTTCCAGGACGAAAGTGATGAAGTCCTGCGCGCCCTTGCCCTGGACGACGCACTTGCCGGACTGGTAGAGGACGATGCGGCAGTGTTCGGCATCGGCGGCGATGGTGGCGTAGGGCACGGTGGCGGGTTGGTAGTTCCCCTGTTCCAGGAGCAGGATCAGGGCCGCTTGCTGGGTTTCGTTCATCGTGAACGTGAAGGAATTACGCGGTTCCATAACCAGCCCTTATACCACAACGCCGGTTCCGCGCAAAAAGGAATTCGCGGACACCGCGCAAGCCTGCAAGCCGAAAGGTAACGGCGCGCTAATCAATGCCTAATCGCGCGGGAGTTGAGTATGACGCCACACCGCAGACATGTGTTGGCGGAACATACACTCTTTGTGCGGGAAGCGGCATGCGCCGACTTCCCTGGAAAGGAACGGGTGAAGATGAACGGCACTCACTGGATTCGGGGCGCGCGAATATTGATCCTTCATATGGCTCCAGCCACGCTATTGGCGTTCTGTTCCTCCTGTCGGACGCCGCCCGAGAGGGATGACGGGCTTGTTGGAATGGTGTACCACGCCATGAAAGACGCGGATGTGCGGGATGCGAAACCCGGCGTGACGATGGCGCCCGCTCCAGTGGCCGCCTTGCCGGTTCCGAAACCGGTCAATCCGGCTCCGGTGGCGACGTCCGCAGCCGGTAATCCCGGGGCGGAGGTGGACAACGTGGCCCCCATCGAACCTCCGAACTACCGCATCTCGCCGGGAGATGTGCTGGCTGTCTCCTATTTCCTGCGGCCGCCTGAAGGTATGAAGGATTACCTGGTGGACCGCCAGGACGTGCTGACCATCAGTGTGGTCGCCCAGCAGACCTATACGGCGGACGTGAACGTCAGGCCGGACGGATTCATTTCCTTCTACCTGATCGGCGACATTCAGGCGGCGGGCAAGACGGTGCCGCAGATTCGTGCCGACGTCATGGAACGCATGGCCAAGTACATGGCAGGCGCCGAGGTCACGGTGATGCTCAAGGAGTCCAACGTCCTGGCCAAGGATTTCCTCGAGAATCTGCGCAGCAGCACCGATCTCGGGGCGACCCGGGTGGTCCAGATCCGGAACGATGGCGCGGTGACGTTCCCGCTGGTGGGTGAAGTCCGGGCCATGGGAAAAACCCTGCCCGCCTTGTCGAAGGAGATTGAGCAGGAGTACAACAGGATGTTTCGCGGCAGTGTGGCTGTGACCTTGAACCTGAACTCCAGTTCGGATGGCAATATCGCGGTGTTGGGAGAGGTGCGGAACCCGGGCCGGTACACCATCACCACGCCGGTCAGCCCGTTCTTCGCCCTTGCCATGGCCGGAGGCGCGCTGGACACGGCCAGGAAGACGCAGGTGGTCGTGGTCAAGCGTATGCCCAACGGGCGCGTGGGATGGCATGTGGTCAATCTCGATGTGGATTCCGGACGACCGCTGGGACCCGAAATCGCACTGGCGCCGCAGGATATGCTGTTGGTGCCCAAGACCGGCGTCGCCAATCTGAATGTGTTTGTTGACCAATACATCCGGCGGCTGTTGCCGCTGCCCACAGGCATGGGATTCAGCTATGACCTGACGCCGAAATGACGGGAGGAACCATGACAGCAACGGAGAATATGACAAATCAGCTTGTTCGCTCGCTCAGTTACCACAAGAAGACGGTGTGGTGGGTCACCACCCGGGTCCTGCTGATCACGGTTGTGGTCAGCGCGCTTGGCTTGGCGTTCTACCCGAAGTACGAGGCCAGCACGAAGTTGACGTTGCTGCCGAGCCGCAGCGAGATCGGGTTCGCGGCCGCCCGTCCGGAAGTCATTGGAGTCAGTCCCGCCGTGTTGCTGGCCCAGACCCACACGGAGGCGCTGCTCAGCCGCGAGCTTGCCGGCGAGGTGGCGAAAATCCTTCTGTCGGAGAATCCTCCCGAGTTGAGCAACGGTTCGCCCCTTGGCCATATCCGCCGGGTATTCATCGCCCCGGTGTTGGGGCTGGGGCGCCATCTGGTTACGTTCCTGAACACCGGGCGCTGGCGGGACGCCGGACCGGAGGAAGCGCTTGCGGCGTTGATTCAAAGCCGGGTGGATATCCGCAATTCGCCCGGTTCGCTTGTGTTCGAGGTCAAGGTCACCTGGGAGAACCCGGCGATGGCGGCCCGGATCGCGAACCTGCTGACCGGACAGTACGCGCAGATGGTGATGAAGGCCGGCCAGAAGGAAATGCAGGTCACGCGGGAGTACATTGACACGCAGGTTGCCGAAACCCGCGCCAGCCTGACGGCCTTGGAAACGAAGATTCAAACCTACCGGGTCAACGAGAAGGTGTATGCCTCGTCCACGGATCTGGAATTGGGGATGCAGGAACTTTCCCAGTATCTGCGGGCGTTGAACGAAACGCGGGTTGACTGGGAGCAGATGGATGCGCGGATCAACACGCTGAAGCCCTACCAGGCGCCGGCCGCCCTGGCGGCGATCGAAGCGGATCGCGCCGGTCTGAAGTCGCGGCAGGCGGCGGTCGAGAAGGTGATTACCGACCAGATTGCCAAACTCGACAAGTTGCCGGCCAAGGAGGCCGGTCTGCTGGAACTTTATCGCGAGCGGTTGCTGAAGGAGCGCTCCTTGAGCGCCTTGCAGGATCGCTTGCTGGAAACACGGATCGCCGAGGCGTCCCAGTTGGGAACGGCCCGGATCATCGACCGCGCGGCGCCGCCGCTCTATCCCAGCAGTCCGCTGTTGCTGAAGAACGCCCTGCTGTCGATTCCGGCGGGGTTGCTGCTTTCCATTGCGGTGATCATGATCCGCGAATTCCGGGGACAACGGTTGCGCAGCGCGCGGGAGTTGCGCGTTCTGGGCCGGGTGATCGGTCTCATGCCCATGGACGGCAAGGGCGCCGGGGAGGGGGCGGAGGAGGCGGAACCCATCCTGCCGGTGTGGATGGGCGGTGGAAGGCGGGAGTCAACCGCCCACGCCGCGGCCCGCCATGTGGACCACATCCTTTCACAACTGGCCGGCGGCAGGAAAGGGCAACGCTGCCTGTTTGTCAGCCTGACGGGCGGGGAAGGCACGACCTTCCTGATCCAGCGGCTGGCGGAGGCGGCGCGGAAACACGGGCTGAAGGTGCTGCTGGTGGATGCGGATAGCGAGCGGCCGGGACTGCACAAGGCGTTTGGCAAGCCGGCGGGTCCAGGGTTTGGCGAATGGCTCCAGCGCGGCGTGGGTGTTACGGGGATTGTGAAACCGGTCAATGCGTCGCTCGATCTGATCAGCGCGGGATCCGCGCGGCTGCCGTTCGTCCGCTCCGCGGATATCGCGCATATCAAGGATGAACTGCAGCGGGTCAGCGAGGGGTACGACCTGGTGCTGATTGACGGCGGGGCCCTGCGGCTGCAGCCCGCCGCAACGCGGTTGGCGGTTCTGGCCGACCGGATTGTGTGTGTGTTTGACGCCACCACTTCCCGGTTCGACGATGTGGAGGCGGTGCGGGAACGTCTTGCGGGCATCGGGATCCCGATCGAGTGTGTGCTCAACAAGGTCCGGCACGAGCCGGACTATCTGTTCGGTTCGACAAACGGCCATGCGACGGCGGCGGAGATCGAGGTCGGCGGTGGGATGTCGGCGGCGCGGGTATGACCGGGGTGGAACGATCAAGCGGTTCTTTGACAATCGAGCCACACGCGCCAGGATGGAAGCCTGGGTGGTGGCCGTGCTGGCCGCGGGTGGCACGGCCGTTGGCATTCACGTTTTCGGAATCCGGTCCGGCGCCGGACAGGCGACAGCCTGGGCGCTGACGGCGGCGATCGGCATCCTTTGCCTGGTGCGGAGGACCCCGCGCAAGATTCCGGTTCTGAACTACCATAGCGTATCCGAGGCTCCTGGATGGATGCGGATTGCGGGGCGCGTTTCCCTGCCGCCCGCGTTATTCGAGCGGCAACTGCGTTACCTGAAGCGGAAGGGATACCAGACGCTGTTCATCAGCGAAGTGCGGACCATGCTGGCGGGAGAAACCCCTGTCCCGCCGGGCAAGGCGGTGGCGCTCACATTCGATGACGGCTATGCCGACAACTGGGTGGCGGCTTATCCCCTGTTGCGACGGCATGGCGCCAAGGCGACCTTGTTTGTGAGCCCCGACTGGATTGCCGAAACGGAACGACGCCGACCGACCCTGGAGGACCGGGAGGCGGGGCGGGTACGGCGACTCGACTGGCGCGGCTATCTCTCCTGGGCGGAACTCAAGGCCATGCGGGAGGGCGGATGGGTGGAGATCCAGCCCCATGGACGGAGCCACGACCGGGTGTTCACGGGGCCGGAGGTGCGCGGGTTCTGCGGACCCGGCAAGACGAATCCGTGGTTGATGTGGACGACGGAGCCCGGATCGCGGAGGACGTGGTGGCGGGACCGGGGCGCCATCCGGCGGTTGTATGGCCACCCGGTGTTTCGCCAGGGTCCGGCGCTGGCCTGCCGGGCCTACCGGCCCGATCCGCGGGCCGTGGGTCGCCAGATGGCCTGGGCGGCGGGCGCCGGCAGGACCTGTTTCCGGCGGCCCGACTGGGAGCGGCATGCAAAGGCGGCATGGGAACAGAAAGCGAGCCGGAATGGCGCGGAAGGGACTTGTGAGAGCGCCGCCGAGTATGCGCAACGGGTGTCCCGCGAACTCAGCGAGGCCAGGCGGATTCTCTCGGAGCGGACGGGGGCGGCTGCAAACATCCTTTGCTGGCCCGAAAACGCGTTTTCGGAGGACGGCGAGGCGATCGCGGGGAGGTTGGGATTCGCCGCCACGGTTTCCAACCGGCATGACAGCCGGAATGCCGTGGGGGAGAGGCCGGACCGGATCATGCGGGTATTTGTGGGGAGTCGCGCCGCGGGAGTGGAGTGCCCGGCGCTGGATTTTGCGGCATTTGTGCTGGAGTTGAAGGTGATGGAGGGCTGGTACGGGTTGTATCCGCCGTTGGCGGTCCTGCACCTGTGCAGGAAGCTGGCTCTCGCTGTAGGGAGGCGTTGGGGATGGAAAAGGGATTATCAGTCAATCTGGGAGTGACCCTGGCGGTCGCGGCGGTTCTGGTGGCGGCCAGCGGGTCCGGGGCCGCCTTGCTGGGGCTGGCCGCCGTCGCGGCTGTCGCGCTCTGGGTCGGGCGGCGGCTCGAGACGCTGCCGAAAGCCGGATTGCTGGCCATCGTGGCCCTGGCGCCGCTCGGTTATCTGGGCGCCCAGGTTTCGTTCGGGGTGTTGAACTCCTTCACGAAACTGGTGTTCCTTCCCGCCTTCGCGGTGCTCGTCGGGGAATGGGCGTTGTGCCGGCGGCCATTGGCGCTGGGTGGCGGGCAGGGAGTATGGGCGTTGGGCTTCGGCGCGTGCTTCTTGATGTCCTATCTGGCCAACACGCATACCATTCATTCCACGTGGTTCCTTTCCCGCCTGGTCAGCATGCTGCTGTTGTTCGTGCTGACGGCCAATGTCATGCGTTCCGACCGCGACCTGGCGCTCCTGCTGGCGGTCATGGTCATCGCCTGCGGGTTTTCGGCGGTGGCGTCGGTGGCCATGCCCGTCATGGCGGCGCCCAACCCGGTCATGAACAACGGGACCGTAGTGCGCATGACGGGGTGGTCCGCGAACGATGCGCCGACGTTCGGGAGCGACTTGCTGATCTCGCTGCTGACCTGCCTCTATTTTGCGATCGTGACGCGGCGGTGGTGGTTGCGCGCGTTGCTGGCGGCGGCGGCGGCGGGTTTCCTGATCGGCATCGTCTACACGTACGCCAGAGGCGTATCGCTGGTCATGGTCCTCTCCGCGGGCTACCTTCTATTCCGGCTGCGGCGGCGGTTGTCCTGGACCGGCGTGGCGGTGGCGGTCGCGGCTGTGCTGTGTCTGGCGCCGTTCCTGCCGGAGGCGTACTGGGACCGGATGGGAACAGCCCTGACCCAGTTCTCGTCCGACGCCACCATCGGGCGGCGACTGGACACCTGGCGCATCGGGTGGAAGTTGTTCGAACAAAGCCCGCTGCTGGGCTTTGGTCCCGGCAATTTCATCGTCCAATACATGTCGCCCGAGTTCCGCTTCGACCGGGCGGGCGTTCCCAGTGTGTGTTTCAACCTTTTCCTTTCGGTGGCGACGCAGGCGGGCCTCATGGGGTTGGTTGCGTTGGGCGGCGTCC
Source organism: uncultured Verrucomicrobiota bacterium (assembly GCA_964458765.1). GTDB lineage: Bacteria > Verrucomicrobiota > Kiritimatiellia > CAIKKV01 > CAITUY01 > CAIVSY01. The sequence continues at coordinate 839 of CAYWKN010000033.1, read as the reverse complement.
TGCTCCTGGCATTCCGGAACCTGCGGCGGCTCTCGGATTCCTTCGGAACGGAAGAGCCTCTGCTCCAGCATATCACCGAGCTTCTGAACATCGCGCTGGTGACGCTTCTGATGATGTCGTTGTTCGAACCCACCGATTTCCAGAAGACCCTGTGGATTGTCCTGGGGGCGATTGTGGCGGCGGCTCATATCCGGCGGCAGCAACAGGGGGACGGCGTGCCCGTCTCATGAGCCCGCCGCGCATCCTGCATCTCATCCATCACCTGCGGATCGGCGGGGCCGAACGCCTGCTGGGCGATCTGATGCCGGCGCTGGCGGCCCGGGGTTTCGAGGTGCATGCCGGGTGCCTGGACGACCGGGGCGCCTTCTTCGAGCAGGCGCGCGAGCAGGGGATTTCCTGCCATTTCATCGGCCGGCGCCGCGGGTTCGACGCCGGCGCCGTATTGCGGCTGGCGCGCCTGCTGAAGCGGTTGCGCGTGGAGATCCTCAACGTCCACGGTTTCTCGGCCGGGTTATGGGGAAGGCTGGCGGCGGTGGTGGGGGGCGGCCCGCCCGTGGTTCTGACCGCGCATTCCGTGGCCGGGTGGAAGCAGCCGGTCAAGCAGGCGGTATGCGACCGGCTTCTGCGGCCGGCCACGGCGCGGTTCGTGGCGGTCAGCGGCAGTGTGAAGCGATCGCTGGTGGCGCGCGGGGCGCCCGCCGGCCTTGTGGAGGTGATCCCGAACGGCATCCTTTCCGGGCGGTTCCGGGTGGAGATGGACAAGACCGCGGCGCGGCTCGCACTGGGGCTACCGGCGGACCGGTTCCTGGTGGGGATGACGGCGCGGTGCAGTCCGGAGA
>CAYWKN010000032.1:9505-17455 GCA_964458765.1 uncultured Verrucomicrobiota bacterium | reverse complement strand
CCTTGGAGGGGTCGGGGGTGGGTTTCTCGCCCCGGTAACCAGTGGAGCAAGATGGGAAGTGGAATGTGACGGTGCGGCGGAATGCTTGGACGGAATTGGACGTGGAGACCCTGCAGGAGAATCTCCGCGCGATGCGGACGGCGCTGGCGGGACGGTCCGAATGCATCCTGGTGGTCAAGGCCAACGCCTACGGGCACGGCATGGAGGTGGTGGCGCGGCATGCCTTTGAGGCCGGCGTCCGCCGTTTCGTAGTGGCGCGCATGGACGAGGCGCTGGCGCTCCGTCCGTTCCTGTCGGCGGCGCAGATCCTTTTGCTGGGTGCGGTCTGGCCGGAAGATGTGGATGCTCTGGTCGAGCGGCGGATCGTTCCGGTGCTGGTGAGCGAAGCGCAGGCCGCGGCGCTGGCCCGGGAGGTGCGGCGGCGGGGGATGGAGGTGCCCTGTCATCTGAAAGTGGATACGGGCATGGGACGGTTCGGGGTGCCGTGGGAAGAGGCCGCGGTGGTCCTCGCGCGGTTGCAGTCGGCCGGCGGCCTGCTCATCCAGGGGATTTGCTCGCACTTTGCGTCGGCGGGGCAGCCCGGCGGGCGCACGACCGAACTGCAGGCCATGCGGTTCCAGCAGGTCGAGCGCGAATGCGCGGCGGCGGGCGTGACGGGATTGTTCCGTCACATCTCCAACAGCGTGGCGTTCCTGCTGCATCCCGAGTGGGACATGGACGGCGTGCGGCTGGGCATCCTGGCGTATGGCTATAGCGGAAAGATCGCGAACCTGCGTATCCACACCCGGCCCTGCCTGCAATGGAAGACCCGGGTGGTGACCGTCAAGAGGGTGAAGGCCGGAGAGTCGGTGGGGTACCTGGGTACGTTCACCGCCATGGAGCCGATGCAGGTGGCGACGATTGATGTGGGGTATTCCGACGGGTTCCCGCGCCTGATGAGCAACAAGGGAGCGGTGCTGATCGGCGGTGCGCGGAGGCGTGTGCTGGGGCGGGTGAGCATGAATTTCGCCGCCGTGGATGCCGGGCCCGAAGGTGCGGTGCAGGAAGGCGACGAGGTGGTATTGATCGGGCGGCAGGGAACGGAAGCGTTGTGGGCGGACGAACTGGCGCGCTGGTGCCAGACCATTCCGTACGAGATCCTCACCAACATCCGCAATCCTCCGGGGCTGTAGGAGCCGTATTGCGCCCGTGACCGCGGGAATCGTCTGGCGGTCCGGACGCGGAGTTAGATCGTTCCGTCAAGATATGCGACGCATAGGCATCGCATAACGGGAGAGGGGAATTTGAACAGAAGTTCACGAAGACCACGAAGGAAAGAGATTGTGTGTTCCGCCTCCGGCGGAATAAACAAACAGTCTTCTTTGTGGCCTTTGTGGGCTTCTGTTCAAATTGAATTGGGTTGCGGGCGGTAGCACGCCTTGGGTACGATAGGGAGTGACATGTCGCTGAAAGTTTGTGTTCTTGGAAGCAGCAGCAGCGGAAACTGCACCTATGTGGCGTCCCGCCAGACGGGGATCCTTGTGGATGCGGGCCTCAGCGGCCGGGAGACCGCGCGCCGCCTGGAGGCCATCGGTGTGACGGGCGATGCCATCCGCGCCATTTGCCTCACGCATGAGCACAGCGACCACACGGCGGGGCTGGCGGCGCTAAGCCGCGGCGGGCGCGTGGCCCTGTTCGCCAACAGCGGCACCATCCAGGGGCTGGAGGCGCGGCCCGGGGCGGACAAGCTGACCTGGAACATCTTCACGCCGGGATCGCCCTTCGATGTGGGCGATCTGCGCATCGAGCCTTTTTCCGTGCCCCACGATGCCTATGACCCTGTGGGTTTCGTGATTGCGGCGGAGGGGATCCGCGTGGGCGTTGTGACCGACATGGGCATGGTGACGGGACTGATCCGCGAACGCTTGCGCTTGTGCAACGCGGTGGTCGTCGAATCCAACCACGACGAGCTCTTGCTCAAGAACGCCGACCGCCCGTGGCAGCTCAAGCAGCGGATCTTCAGCCGGCAGGGGCACCTGAGCAACGAACACGCCGCGGACTTGATCGCGGAGATCGCCGGCGCGCACCTCGAGGTTGTCTTCCTGGCCCACCTGAGCGACCAATGCAACCGCCCGGAACTGGCCCTGGCCGCCGTGAACGACGCGCTCCGGAAGCGCGGAGTGGAGCATGTGGCCGTCAGGCTCACGGCCAAGGACCGGGTGAGCGCGGTTTGGGAGAGCGGAGCTACAGGAGCCACTTGAGGACGGCGACGTACAAGCCGGTCAGGATGGCCATCAGCAGCGACGGCAGGGCGATATAGCGGTAGGTGGAGGCGAAGGCCGCCCCGAAGTAGCGGTTGCTGACCACGTAACAAAGGTGGATCGGGCTCAGCATCATACCCAGGTGACCGCTGGCGTACGCCAGCACCATGTAGGGTCGCAGGGCGGGCTCTCCGGGCAGGCCGGCGACCAGGCTCAGGACCAGCGGGAAACTGACGCCCACGAACCCGAAGGCGATTCCTGTGAGCATTCCCGCGATGAAGGGCAGCGCGATGACCACCGAGATGACGGGCACCCGCAGGGCCGTCAGTTCCGTCCCGATGCGGGCGGCCGCGTTGACGTGGATGAGCATCTGCTGGTAGATCATCACGCTGAGCACGAGCCCCAGCAGCGGCAGGGTTTCCCTGCCCGCAAAGAAGCGCGCGACCTGGCGGGCGGGCAGGGGATTCGAGGCCAGCGTGACGGTGAGGCTGGCCAGGAGGCCGAGCAGCAGCGGGGCGAAGCGGAGCATGAAATCCCGCGTGCCCGGCGCCAGCGCCTCCATCCTCCCGGGGTAGAGCCGGGCGCCGGTCTTGAGGGCCAGGTCGGCGGCGAACCAGACGAGCAGGATGCAGCCGATGGGCGCCATGGCCGCGGCCAGCTTACGGGCCGTGCCCGCAGGCGGCGCGGGCAAAGTCCGGTGCAGATCGGGATGCAAAGGCCGCAGGATGAGCAGCCCGCAGACCGCCATTCCAATGCCAAGGGGCATCTGGTACAGGGCGAAAGCGGCCATGCTGCTGTTGGTGAGGCTCATGGCGAGGATGACGCCGGGATAGAGGGGCCACCAGTGTTCCCAGATGTGCCGCCACCAGTAGTTCAGGGCCGACAGCAGGTTCGGATCCGGCGGGTTCCCGCCGGCGGCCTGGCGGACCATGGGGGCGGAGAAGAGCGCGCCGCCCGGCATGGGCAGGAGCCCGATGAGGGCGGGGAGCGCCGCCAGCGTGATGGCCGGACGGCGGACGAAGGAATGGACCAATTCCACGATCTGCTCCAGGCGTCCCGTCTGGCGCATGGACTCCGACAGGGCCATGAGGAATGCCATGACCAGCAGCAGCCCGATGGAGGTGCTCTTGGTGGCCCCCGCCACGGCGACGCGGACGATCTCCGCGGGGGTGACGCCGAAGAAAAGTCCCAGCGCGACGCTGCCAACGGCGATGGCCGCCCAGAGCGGGGCTTTCAGGCGGGTCAGCGCCAGGATAGCGGCGAACGACAGCAGGGTCAGCGGGAGTGCGGTCATGCGTGTGATTCGCCGCCGCCGGCGGCGTCCGGGGGCGCGGCGCCCTGCCACTCCGCGGCGAGAATGGCGGCGGCCCGGGCCGCCGCGCCGCCGGGGCCCAGCAGGCTCTTCACCTCTTCAAACCCCCGCAGCATTTCCCGGCGGGCATGGCTGTCGTCCAGCAGCGGCAGGAGCGCGCCCGCCAGATTGGCGCCCGTGGTGGCGTGCTGGATAAACTCCGGGCAGATGCGCCGCCCGGCGATGACGTTGACGATGCCGATGTGCGGGACGCGCACGAGCCGGCGGCCGAGGAAATAGGTCAGCGGCGACGTGCGGTAGACGACCACGGTTGGGCACATCAGCAGGGCGGACTCCAGCGTGGCGGTGCCGGAGGTGACAAGCGCGGCGTGGGCCTGGCGCAGGACCTGGCGGGTTCCGCCGGGCGCGAAGGCGAGGCGGGCCGGTTTGACCGGCAGTTCAGCCAGCATCGTCCGGATCAGCCGTTCGGCGTCCGGGCCCGGGGTGGGGATGAGGAACGATGCGCCCGGCCGCTGCCTTTCGATCTGCACGGCGGCGTCGCACAGGCAGGGCAGGATGCGCCGGATTTCCTGGGCGCGGCTGCCCGGCAGCAGCGCGATGCGGGGGTCGCCCTGCCACGGGAGGGGTGCGGGCGGTTCCGAGAGGGCTTCGTTGATTTCATCCACCAGCGGGTGGCCCACGAATTCCACCCGCAGCGGGGTTCCCTCGAAGACCGCTTTCTCGAAGGGGAAGATCGCCAGCAGAAGGTCCACGATGGACGCCATCCTGGGAATCCGCCCGCGGTTCCACGCCCAGACCTGCGGGCAGATGTAGTAGAAGGTCCGGATTCCGGCCGCATGGGTGCGGACGGCCAGGCGGAGATTGAACCCCGGATAGTCCACAAGAATCACGGCATCCGGCCGGCGCTGGAGGGCGATCGCGACGGTCTGCCGGAAGGCCTTGCGGAAGAAGGGCAGGCGCCGGATGACCTCGGTGAATCCCATGACCGCCATGTCGTGCACGTCAAGGAAGGTTTCCACCCCCAGCGCGCGCATGCGGTCCCCGCCGATGCCGAAGAACCGCGCGGCCGGCAGGAGGCGCCGCAGTTCCCGGACGAGGGCGGCGGCGTGCATGTCGCCGGAGACCTCGCCGGCGACGATCAGGATGGAGGGGGGGCGGGTCATGAGCCGCCTTGCCGGATGTGCTGGCAGATTTCCACGGCCAGTTTCAGGGCGTCCGCGGCGTGCCGCCCGCTGACCACGGGTTGGCTCCGGTCGAGAACGCATTGGACGAACGCGGAAAGTTCGTTAAACAGGGGCTCGCCCTTCTCGACGGGCACATCCGCGCGGCCGATGGAGGCGCCGCTCTTGCGGAAGAGATGACCGGATTGTTTCTCGTAGTCGAGGGACACATAGGTGTCGGGCTGGAACACGCGGATCTTGCGGGTGCGTTCCTGGCTGATGCGGCTGGCGGTGACATTGGCCACGCAGCCGTTCTCGAACGAGAGCCGGACATTGGCGATATCCTCGCTGGAGCTCAGCACCGGAACGCCGACGGCGTGGAAATGGTTCACGCGCGAGCGCACGAGGTGCAGGATGATTTCCAGGTCGTGGATCATCAGGTCGAGGATGACGCTGACCTCGGTGCCGCGCGGGTGCTGTCCTTCGCGGGGCGGAGGGTAGGGGGCGAGCCGGACGGCTTCGATGAAGCGCGGCTCGGTGAGGACTTCCTCCAGGACGTGCAGCACGGGGTTGAAGCGCTCGACGTGCCCCACCTGCAGGGTCAGGCCGCGCTCGCGGGCGGCGGCCACCATGGCCTCGGCGTCGGCGGTGGTGGAGGCGATGGGCTTCTCGACGAGCAGATGGACGTTGTGTTCCATAAGCCTGCAGGCCACCTCGCGATGGAGGTCCGAGGGGACAACGACGCTCATGGCTTCGACGGACGAGGCCAGTTCGTCGAGGGAGGCAAACGCCCGGGTGTGGTAGCGGTCGGCGATTTCCCGGGCGCGGTCTTCGTTGACGTCGTGGACGCCGACCAGTTCCACGTGGGGCAGTTCCGAATAGACCCGGGCGTGCCACTGGCCCAGGCTGCCGACGCCGGCGACACCGACCTTCAGTTTGTGGGGAACAGGCATGGGAGTTTCCTTGTTGGATATTGGATATGGCTTTCCGGAACGGTCATGAGCCGGGGGTGGAAGGGGAGGTGGAATCCCCGGTGGGGACGGCGGCGAGACAAAGGTTCATCCGGTCGGCTTGCCGGACAAGTTCCTCGCGGTTCAGCAGGATGGTCCGGCCGGCCTCCACGGCGAGAACGGCGGCGCGGGCCTTGCGCAGGGTCTTGAGTGTGCGGAGGCCGATGACGGGGATGTCGAAACGCATGTCGTGGCCGCGCTTGGCGACCTTGACGACCACGATGCCGGCTCCGCCGAGCCTGGCGGCGCGCCGGATGGCTTCGTCGGTGCCCTCGAACGCCTCGACGGCGAGAATGGTGCCCTGCTTGACGACGACGGTTTGGCCGATTTCGATGCCGCTGGTGGCTTTGGCCACGCGGATGCCCAGTGCGATATCGGCTTCTTCCCCGGTTGTGGGGGGGCGGTTGGCGATGAGGCCGGCGGCGGGCATGGTGTCTTCCATGAACTGCGAGGCGGGGAGAAGTTCCATGCCGATGCCCTTGAGTTCATCGCAAAAGGCGCCGAAGATGGTGTGGGCGTTGCGTTCGGGCAGGCGGGCCAGCATGGCCAGGGCGGCGCGGTCGAGGCGCAGGTTGAAGAGGTGTGTCGGGGTGATCTGGCCGGCCATGACGACATGTCGGATGCCGGTCTTGCGGAAGGCGTCCAGCAAGGCCTGCAGTTGGCCGAGATAGACCCAATGGGTTTCGTCGGCCAGGCCGGCGATGGCGCGGTCGGTTTCGCGGCGGAATGCGACGGCGATGATCCGTTGGACACCCTGGCGGCGGGCGGAGCGCGCCAGCAGGAGCGGGTATTCTCCCTTGCCGGCCAGGAGGGCGAATTGGGTGATCCTGTCCGCGGCGGCGTTGCCCGCGGGAGGCGTCTCATTCTGGGACGGGGCAGGGGGTGGCATGGTCAGATCGTGGCAAGGATTCGCCGGGATTCGTCCAGGAAGATCCCCTGCAGGTTCATGCGCAGCGCCTGGGGATTGGTGGCGTATATCATGCCTTCCTCCTGGGAGATCATGCCGGCCTTGATGAGGTTGTAGATGGACTGGTTGAAAGTCTGCATGCCGTCATCCACGCCGGTTTCGACGGCGGTGGGGAGGATTTCCATCCGGTTCTTCTCGAGAAGCTTGCGGACGGTGGGCGTGTTGATCAGGATTTCCACGGCCGGGATGACGCCGCCCTGGCTGCCCTTCAGGAGCCGCTGGCAGACGACCGAGAGCAGATTGCTGGCGATATTCAGGCGGATCTGGTCCCATTCGTTGGCCGGGAAGAACTCCAGGAGGCGCTGGACGGCGATGGCCGCCGTGCTGGAATGGAGCGTGGTGAGCACCAGGTGGCCTGTCTCGGCGGCGGCCAGCGCGGTGCGGAACGTCACTTGATCGCGCATCTCGCCGATGACGATGACGTCGGGGTCCTGCCGGAGGATGTGCTTCAGGGCGGACTGGAAACTGAGGGTATCGAGTCCGACTTCGCGCTGGGAGATGATGCACTGGTTGTCGGGGAAGAGGTATTCGATCGGGTCCTCGATGGTGATGATGCGCAACCGCTCCGTGTGGTTCATGTGGTTCAGCATGGCGGCGAGGGTGGTGGACTTGCCGCTGCCGGTGGCGCCGCTGACGATGATGATGCCCCGCTGGGCCTGGGCGATGCTTTCCAGGGCCGGCGGAAGATGGAGATCCTTGAACGACGGGACCTTGGTCTTGACGTGCCGGAAGGCGAGGGCGGGAAGCCCCTGGGTCAGGAAGGCGTTGGCGCGGAAACGGCCGGCGCCTTCCACGGTGTACGAGAAATCGGCCTCGTGCTGGGTGGCGAAGGTTTCCTGAAGATGCGGCGGAACAACCTGCTGGATGGCGTCGGTCACATCGGCGGGCGAAAGCTCCGCTTCGCCCATTTCCACCAGCGTGCTGTGCTGGCGCAGGAAGGGCTTTTGGCCGGCTTTGAGATGGACATCCGAGGCGTGCAGTTCCACGGCTTTGCGCAAGATGGCATCCACGTTCATTGGTTCCTCCCCGCCGGCACAGGCCGATCCGGTTGATTTGGCAAGCATAAAACCATAAAGAGGCAAGCCGGGCAAGAAAAGGTCGAAGGGGCGGATGTTGCCAGGAAAAAGGCTTTTCATTTCCGGCGGGAAAACCATAATGCGGGCACATCGGGGAATGAGGGGGGGGGAGAGAATGGTTGATGGTTAATGGGCAATGGGGAATGGCTTGCCCGCCGGAGCTTTAGCGAAGGTGGGTCAATGGT
>CAYWKN010000032.1:0-9405 GCA_964458765.1 uncultured Verrucomicrobiota bacterium | reverse complement strand
TGGGCAATGGGGAATGGCTTGCCCGCCGGAGCTTTAGCGAAGGTGGGTCAATGGTTAATGGGCAATGGGGAATGGCTTGCCCGCCGGAGCTTTAGCGAAGGTGGGTCAATGGTCAATGGTTAATGGGCAATGGAACAGCGGGAGGAGGGAATATGAAGAACATACCGGTATTGCATGTGGAGGGGCGGTCGCTGGCCGAGGCGTACGAACGGGCGCTGTGCGCCCTCCATGAGAAGGGAACCCGGTTCCGGACCCAGTACGACAAACCCGGCGATCCCGAGAGCCTCGATTCCACCATGTGCATCACGGTTCTGGATCCGATGGCCGAACCCATGATCCACAAGGCGTTCCCCGGCGGAATCGAGGACCTGCGTGAATACGTCATGGAACTCCAGGGCGCCAAGGATCACTGGGTCAAGAACATGAACGACAAGGCCGATACCCGCTGGGAATACACCTACCACGGGCGGCTGGCCAGCTACGGCGTGTGGCGGGAACTGCGGGATTACGAGTCGGTCGAGGCCGGGGCGTACAAGATCAACCAGGTCGAGGCGGTCATCGAAAAGCTGGTCCGCCAGCCCTTCACGCGGCAGGCGCAGATGATCACCTGGATGCCGAATCTCGACCTCGACTGCTACGACCCGCCCTGCCTGCAATCGCTCTGGTACCGCATCCAGGAGGACGAGCAGGGCGTGTGGTGGCTGAACTGCAACATCCGCTTCCGGAGCAACGACGCGTGGGGTGCGAACTTCATGAACATGTTCGGGTTCACGATGTTCAACCACGATATCATCGCCGCCGGCGTGGCCCGGGGAGCCAACCGCGAGGTTCGCCTGGCGCGCCTGAACTGGCACGCGGACTCGTTTCATATCTACGGCAAGGACCTCCACGCGGCCCGCCAGCGGCTGTTCGACCGGCTGAAGACGACCACGTTCGAGGATCGCGTCTATTCCTTCTCGGATCCGATGATCCCGGACATCTACAACGAGGCCGAAGCCGTTGTGCGGGAGAAGATCCGCGAGTTCGACGCCCGCTGACGCCGATGGAAGGGGCGCGCGCCATGCGAATCCTGGTTACCGCCGGTCCGACGAGGGAACACCTCGACCCCGTGCGGTTCCTCAGCAACCGGTCTTCCGGCAAGATGGGCTATTCCATTGCCGAAGCGGCGCGCAGCCGCGGGCACGAGGTGGTGCTGGTCAGCGGTCCCGTGTCGCTGTCAGCGCCTGAGGGCATCCTTGTGGAGAAGGTGATCTCGGCCGAGGAGATGCTGGGGGTTGTCCGGCGGCATTTCCGGACCTGTGATGCGCTGGTCATGGCGGCGGCCGTGGCCGACTGGCGGCCGGCGGAAACCAGCGCGGGCAAGATCAAGAAACTCGGGGCGGACCCCCGGCTTCGCCTGGCGCCCACGCCGGACATCCTGCGCGAACTGAAGGCGGAGAAAGGCGGCCGGATCGTCGTGGGTTTCGCGGCGGAGACGGACAACCTGCTTTCCGAGGCGCGGCGGAAGTGCGAGGCCAAGGGGATGGACATGATCGTGGCGAACGATGTCAGCCGTTCCGACGCGGGCTTCGACGCCGATACAAACCAGGTCGCGCTGGTGTGGCCGGACGGAAGCGCCCGCGAACTCCCCCTGATGAGCAAGCGGGCGGTGGCGGCCCGCATTGTGGAATGGGTGGAGGAGCGCGCCGCCGGCGTGCCCGCGGGCCCGGGCGCGGCGGCGGTCCGCCCCGTCCTGCCCGCCGCGGAGGCCGGCGGGGAGCGGCTGGCGCGGATCCTGGAGTTTGTGCGGGAGATCGACAAGCTCAAGCATGTGTTCCGCCGGACGCTGCTGATGGACGGCAGCCGGTACGAGAACGATGCCGAGCATTCCTGGCACCTGGCGGTCATGGCCCTGCTGCTGGGCGAATACGCCGCCGGCAAGAGGATCGACGTGGCGCGGGTGATTGAGCTGGTCCTTGTGCACGACCTTGTGGAAATCGACGCGGGCGACACGTATTGCTACGACGATGCCGGGAATGCCGGGAAGGCGGAACGCGAGCGGGCGGCGGCCGACCGCCTGTTCGGGTTGCTGCCGGGCGACCTGGCCGCGCGGGTACGGGGCCTGTGGGAGGAGTTCGAGGCGCGGCGCACGGCCGAGGCGCGATTCGCGGCGGCGCTTGACCGGGTGCAGCCTTTGATGCACAACTACTTCACGGGCGGGGTCGTCTGGCGCAACCACGGGATTTCCCAGGAGAAGGTTCGCGACAGGAACCGCCATGTCGAGGAAGGGTCCGCGGCCCTTTGGGCGTACGCGGAACGCCTGATCCGGCAGGCGGTGGAGGACGGGCTTCTGGCGCCCTGACGCCGGCGGAAGGAATGGCACGCGATGGCGACTCGGAAATACAAGGTCTTGTTTGTCTCGGGCGGCGACGCGAGCCGGAGCCGGATGGCGGCGGAATTCGCGCGGGCGCACGGAAACGCGGACGTGGAGGTATCGGCGGCTGGCGTGGACGGCACGGACGTGGACGAGGCGGCGTCGGCCGTCATGCGGGAGGCCGGGTTGCCGCTTTCCGGACCGGCGGGGATGCCGCTGGCCGAGGCGGCGGGGCGCGAGTGCGATGTGGTGGTCACCCTCTGCCGCCGGGCGGAGGAACAGTGCCGGAACCTGCCTGGCAATCCGCCGCATCTGCATTGGGACGTTGCCGTGCTTCCGCCGGGAACGGGAGCGACTCCGGAGCGGCGGCAGGCGTTGCGGGCGATCACGGAGTCCATCCGCGGCCTGGTACAGGAACTCTTCGGGCACGGATTCCTCACCGCGCTGCTCGGCGCCAGGGCACAGGCGGAACTGATCCTGGACCACCTGACGGATGGCGTCATCGTCTATGACCTCCAGCGTCGCATTCTGGGATTCAACCGGTCGGCCGAGCGGATCACGGGGTACCGGCGCGCGGAGGTCATCAGCCAGGACTGCCATGAGGTCATGGCTGGCGGCCTGTGCGGCGGGAAGTGCGCGTTCTGCGAGGGAATGCCGCCGCCCCACGAGGATGTCACGCGCGAGGTGGAGATCGCCACCGCGTCGGGCGAGCGGCGGCGGATCGAGATGACGGTGACGGCGGTCAAGGATACGGATGGCCGTCAGACGGCGGTGATGGCGTGTTTCCGCGACATCACGCGGGAGACGCAACTGGCCCGGCGGCTGGGCGAAGTGGAGCAGTTCGCGGGGATCATCGGCCGCGATCCCAAGATGGTGGCCCTGTATGACCTGATTCCCGAACTGGCCGAGTCCGGCGCTCCGGTCCTGATCCAGGGCGAAAGCGGGACGGGCAAGGAACTCATCGCCGCCGCGCTGCACAACGAAGGGCCGCGCGGCGCGAAACTGTTTGCCCCCGTCAATTGCGGGGCGTTGCCCGAGGGACTGCTCGAAAGCGAGTTGTTCGGGCATGTCCGCGGCGCCTTCACGGGGGCGATCCGCGACAAGAAGGGGCGGTTTGAACTGGCCGACGGCGGGACGATCTTCCTGGACGAAATCGGGGATATTTCGCCTGCGATGCAGGTCAAGCTGCTGCGCGTTCTGCAGGAAGGTTCCTTCGAGCGGATCGGCAGCGAGAAGACCCTCAAGGTCAACGTCCGGGTGATCAGCGCGACGAACAAGGATCTGCGGCGGGAGATGGCCGAGGGCCGGTTCCGGGAGGACCTGTACTACCGCCTCAGCGTGGTGCCGCTGACGGTGCCTCCGTTGCGCGAGCGGCGGAACGACATCCCGCTGCTGGCGAATCATTTTCTCAACCGCTGTCTCGCCGGCGGCGCCCGGGCGCGGGTGGCGTTTTCGGCCGGGGCCATGGACGTGATGCTCGGATACGACTGGCCGGGGAATGTCCGCGAGATGCAGAACTGGATCCAGTTTGCGCTCATCAAGTGCAAGTCGGAGACGATTCTGCCGTCGCACCTGCCGCCGGAGGCCCTGGCGCCGATGCGCGGCGCGGCGGAGGCGGCGGCCAACGGCGGGCTGGCGGGCGTGTCGCGCGTGAGGCTGGACGAAGCCGGCGTGCGGGCCGCGCTGGAAAAGACCCGGGGCAACAAGGTCGAGGCCGCGCGGGCGCTGGGCGTGTCCCGCGCCACGCTCTACCGGTTCCTCGACAGCCTGGGCGAAGCCCCCTGACCGTCAGCGTGCCAGGTAGACCACGGCCCTCTGCTTGAAACTGTCGGCATGAAGTTGCAGGCGGGCCCCGGCGATATCCACGCTGTCCACCACCCAGAGGACCGGTTCCAGGCCGGCGGAAGACGGCAGCAGTGTGGCCAGCTTGTTCGGCAGGCTGGTGATCAGCGAACTGTTGACCGTGTGGCCCTTCCGGTCGGGTGAAACCGCCAGATACAGCATGTTCATTTCCACGAGATCGTTGAAGAAATGGGTGCCCAGCGAGACGTCCGGCACCAGGCCCTCGTGCATGGCGGCAATCTCGCAGACGACGGAGGCGGCGTTCATCTCGGCAAAGGAAACGGGGACGCCGAGGGCCGGGGTCGAGGTGGCCCAGCGGCCGGGGCCGACCAGCATGAGGGTCATGCGGGGGCCGGAGGCCGTCAGTCGGTTGAGTTTGCCGATGGCCCGGGCGACCGCGTAGCGTTCCGAGACGGTCATCCTGCCGTACACGGAGGGAACCACGAGGATCAACCGGTCCACCGGCATGGAAGCGCTCTGTCCGATGATCGGTCCCTGGCTTTCGAGGAGCATGTCCTGCCGCCGGATGGATGCCGGCGAGCGGAGGTGTTCCGCCCCGGCGGTGATGCGGACCTGGAACGGGCGGCATTGCACCAGATTGATCCGGCCGTTGTCGTCCCCGCCGTTGAAATTGGTGGTGAACTCGATGTCGACGGGATGATCGTAGGCCTCCTGCAGGGTTGCCAGGATGGTCCGCATGTCTTCCACAAACGAGGTTTCGCGGATCATGCGGTTGAAGGTGACATGCCAGAATTCGTGGCCCGGCGCGATGGGGGTTTCGTGGCGGTCGAAGAACAGGTCCCGCGGGAAGCCGTGTGGCAGATCCTTCATGACGTCGGGTATGGGCTTGGCTGCCATCCGGTTTGCCGACAGGTCGAGGACATCGGCGTCGTGCTGCGCGTATCGCAGCGAATCGCCGGACACGCTTTCGGGGCGCTTTTCGGGGGCATTGAGGGCGATCAGGCGCGTGTAGTCGTCGCCCGTGCGGTCCACGGCCCGTGTGCCGAGCCCGAACACCAGCCGGATCATGCCTGCCCGCGGATCGATCTCCTCGTTCCATACGAACGGATTGAACGAGAAGCCCACGCCGGCGGTCTGCGGGAAGAAATTGACGCCGTGCCGGTCGCCCGACACCCGCTGGACCAGCAGCGACATCTGTTCGTCGCGGTCCAGCAGCCCGCGCTGGGCGCGGTAGGAGAGGGCTTCCCGGCTGAGCGTGCTGGCATAGACCGTCCGCACGGCCTGCATGAACGACTCCAGCCGTTGTGCCGGGTCGCCCTGGTTGGCGCAGAAGACTGTCTCGTACTTGCCGGAGAAGGCGTTGCCGTAGCTGTCCTCGAGGAGCGAACTGGACCGGACGATGATCGGCGCCTGGCCGAAGTAGTCCAGCATTTCGGCGAACTGGCGCCGGATGTATTCGGGGAAGGAACCTTCCAGGAGTTTCCGCTGGGTTTCGGCGTCCTGCTCGATCAGGAAGTTCAGGTCGGAGGCCTTGCGGCGCAGTTCCCAGCAGCCATTCTGGACAAGGTAGGTGTAGAAGACGTCGGACCCGATATAGAAGGAGTCGTGGGGTTCCAGGCGTTCGTGGAGGGCCGGTGCGCGCTGGCGGAGGATGGCACGGGCGAGCAGCATGCCGAGGGCCTTGCCGCCAATCAGCCCCGTGCCGATCATCCGCTGGATGACGGCCAGCAGGTCGGGCAGGTCAAAATACTTGCGCACCAGCGGCAGGAAGCGTTCGTCCCGCGTGATGGCGCCCCGCAGGAGACGCTGGAAGGATTCCTGGGTGTCCTTGAGCGATCCGGCGCCATCGCGGACCGCATCCATGGACTTGCGCGCGCGCTGGACGGTTTGCAGCCAGACACCGGGGCGGGTGGCGGCGAAATCCAGCCACGGTTGCGGGGCGCGGGCCATGATTTCGGAAATGGTGGTGCTGGCGCTCACGGGAACGAAGCTGTCGCCATCGGCCCACTGGTGCAGCATGTAGAGGGTTGGCGACGTCCGTTTGTCCACCTTGAGGGGATGCAGGAAGATCCGGTTGCGGTTCCGGTGGACGTTGATAACGACCTGGGCGGTTTGGTGGATGCTGTCAATGGCGTGGAACGAGTGGTGGTTGGTGAGCAGGGCGAAGTAGGTGATGGTGTCGAGGCGGAACAGGAAAGGGCAGGTGATCATGAAGAAGTTGCCCAGCATGCGGTCGCTGTACCAGTCGGCCGCCAGTTCGGAAAGGCTGTCGAACACATAGAGCGCGCCGCGTCCCTTCTGTTCGATGACGTCGAGGATTTCCCCGACGAAGGGTTCGAACCCGTTCTCCGGCTCCACGGTGCGGATCTCCGCCCCGGGCGCGGCGGTCAGCAGGGGCGGATGGCTGGCGAAGCGGAAGTAGACGAGCGGCGTGCCGGAGTCCAGCCCGTGGCGGACAAACCGGTCCACGAACGGGCGGTAGTCGTCAATCTCGTCCACCTGCCACACCACGTTGTCGCCCGGAATCAGGCCGTTCAGTGTGGCATCGAGCGAAGGCATGCCCGTGCTGAAGGGAGGGAGAGTTGTCTGGTCGGTCGGGTTCTGCTTCATAGGTATCCTGTTCCTGTTGGGGTCTCCGGAGGGTACTATGCAAGAGTTGTGCCAGAATGCGGTGGGCCGGGCCCGGGAGTCATGGGACCGCCGGATACCGGACGTTCCGTCACCGGAAGCGCCCCGGCCGCCCCTGGCAGCCAGCTGTAACGGCTCGCCCGGCGTTCAAAAATGAAGCGAATTGGCGCCTGATGTTACACTTTTGTAGCACGGAGACCATTGGGGGGGTGCAGGAACCCGGCATTTTCGCGGTGCGGGAGAGTGGATGGCATCTGGCACGCTTACTGCTAACTCACCAGGCGACTCTTGTGAGCAGCCGGAGAGCGGGACGAGAAGCGAGTGGCGCGTAACGTTCCCAGGGTGTATAAGGAAGCCGGCGCATGCGGGTCGGCAAACAGCAGCAAGGAGAGAGCATGAAAGAAGGATGTGAAACGATGGAAACGGGTCTTCCGGAAGTATTCGGGTCGAATGTGTTCAACGACGCGGTGATGCGGGAGCGTCTGCCCAAGAACATCTACCGGCGGCTGCGGGCCACGATAGACGGCGGCCTGGAGCTGGATCCCACGGTGGCCGACGTGGTGGCCAACGCCATGAAGGATTGGGCGGTGGAGAAAGGCGCCACGCATTTCTGCCACTGGTTCCAGCCCATGACGGGCATCACGGCGGAGAAGCACGACTCCTTCATTTCGCCGACCAGCGACGGACGGATCATGATGGAGTTCAGCGGCCGGGAACTGACGCAGGGCGAACCCGACGCCTCCTCCTTCCCGTCCGGCGGCATCCGGGCGACCTTCGAGGCGCGCGGCTACACGGTGTGGGACTGCACGTCGCCCGTGTTCATCAAGCGCGACGGGCTGAACATCACGCTGTTCATCCCAACCTCGTTCGCCTCCTACACAGGCGAGGCGCTGGACAAGAAGACGCCGCTGCTGCGCTCGATGCAGGTGTTGAACACCCAGGCGCTGCGGGTGCTGCGCTGCCTGGGCAACACGGGCAGCAAGCGCGTGACGGCGACGCTCGGCGCCGAGCAGGAATACTTCCTGGTGGACCGGCAGTTCGTCGAAAGGCGTGCCGACCTGTGTTTCGCGGGGCGGACGCTGTTCGGGGCCCCGCCGCCGAAGGGGCAGGAGATGGAGGATCAGTATTTCGGCACACTCCACGAACGGGTGGCCTCGTTCATGGCCGACCTCAACGAGGAGCTGTGGAAACTCGGCGTCCTGGCGAAGACGCAGCACAACGAGGTGGCGCCGGCCCAGCACGAGATCGCTCCGGTGTTCGCCACGGTGAACATCGGCGTGGATCACAACCAGTTGACCATGGAAGTGCTCCAGCGCACGGCGCGCCGTCACGGGTTTGTGTGCCTGCTGCACGAGAAGCCATTTGCCGGCGTGAACGGCTCCGGCAAGCACAACAACTGGTCCATCGGGACGGATGACGGCATCAACCTGCTGAATCCCGGCAACACGCCGCACGACAACATGCAGTTCCTGGTGTTCCTGATGGCGGTGCTCCGCGCCGTGCACAAGTACTCCAGCCTGCTCCGGGCCACCGTCGCGACCCCGGGGAACGACCACCGCCTGGGCGCCAACGAGGCGCCGCCGGCGATCGTCTCGGTTTTCCTGGGCGACCAGCTCACCGATATCCTGACGCAACTGCGCGAGGGCGGCGCCAGCCGCAGCAAGCAGGGCGGGCGGCTCCTGCTGGGCGTATCGCACCTGCCGGCGATTCCCAAGGATACGACGGACCGCAACCGCACGTCGCCGTTCGCCTTCACCGGCAACAAGTTCGAGTTCCGGATGGCGGGCTCCTCGCAGTCGCTCGCGGGGCCGAACTTCGTGCTGAACACGATCGTGGCCCAGGCGCTCATGGAGATCGCCGACCATCTCGAGGGCGCGAAGGACGTCAACGTCCGGGTGCAGAAGCTCCTGCAGGAGTACGCGAAGGAGCACGAGGCGATCGTCTTCAACGGAGACAACTATTCGGCTGCCTGGGTCGAGGAGGCGGGCAGGCGCGGTTTGCCGAACATCCGCAACTGCGTGGACGGCATTGACGCCATGATGGAGAAGGAGAACGCGGCGGTGCTGATGAAGCACGGAACGCTCTCCAAGGGCGAAATCAGGGCGCGTCACGAGATCCTGCTCGAGTCCTATGCCAAGACGATCGCCATCGAGGCGCGGACCATGCTGCAGATGGCGCGGCGCGACATCCTCCCGGCGGTCGTCCGTTTCGCCGGCGATATCGCCGCGGGCATGAACGCGGTGGAGGCGGCGGGCGAGACGCCGTCGGCGCAGGCGGCCCTGCTGAGGAAGCTGAACGGTTCGGCGGCGGAGCTCATGACGGCGATCGACGATCTCGAGGCCGCCGTGGGAAAGGCGATGGCGGAGAAACATGCCCCGGAGAAGGCGGTGGCCTTCCGGGACGGAGTGGTTCCCGCCATGTCGGCCCTGCGTCGCGTGGCCGACGCGGTGGAGCCGGTCATGGGCGCGGACTACTGGCCGCTGCCGACGTACGCCGACATGCTGTTCTACCGGTGAGGCGTTGGAGAATGCGCGGCGGCGCGGCCCGCCGCGGTGTGCGGGCGCTCCGGGACGACGGGCGCCCCTTTGGTGCATCGGGAAGCGACTGGGGTGCGAAGACGA
>CAYWKN010000031.1:0-18104 GCA_964458765.1 uncultured Verrucomicrobiota bacterium | reverse complement strand
CACACGAGATTCCTCGACTCCGCTTCGCTCCGCTCGGAATGACAGGTGCCTTTCTGTCATCCCGAGCGAAGTCGAGGGATCTTCATCCTCCCAGAATACGTGAGCGGATTTGTGAAACGACCTACTAAGGAAGCGGGAGCCCGCGTTATTGCGCGGACTCCAGGGCTTTCTTCATCATGCTGCCGAAGTTGATCTTCGGCATGGCCCGCTTCGGGGGCTCGGGGCGGGTTTCTTCGGCTTCCTGCGCCTCGGCGGCGGCCTCGAGGAGGTTGACCTCCTTGTAGTCGGCGGGAATTTCGACCGGCACTCCGCTGACATCCCGGATTCCGGTGACCTCCATGCTGGTGCGGTTCACTGTGGCCTTGCCCTGACCGTCGGTGGTGGTCTGCACGGAGAGGGTTTTCAGGGGCATGCCGGTCATTTTCTCCTTTTCCAGGGCGATCAGCTTGTCCAGTTCGGCATTCTGGGTCTTGGGCGTCTTGTTCATCCACGCATTGAAGGCCGAAATATCCAGTTTGGTGGTCGCCCAGGTTTCATCCTCCTTGACGACCGACATCTGGTTCTTGAAGCCCATGACGGACATGGACATCTGGTACGAGGTGCGGAACTTGTAGTGGCGGGTGGGGTGTCCCAGGATGGCGGGTCCGGCTTCGTCGAGGAGTTTCTCCATCCTGGGATCCGTGACCTGCATTTTCATCATGCCGCCCATGGCGCCGGCCATGCCCATCATGGCTTCGGTATCCCACTTCATGTACGTCTTATCCTTGGGGGAGACCATGTAGAACGTCTTGCCGGCGTCCCGCGTGATGAGGTAGCCGCCCTCAGCCGTGCCTTTCGCCGCGCCCTCGACAAAGTCAATCCGCGCCTTTTCGCCATCGGCCGTCATGCGGGTCAGGATGTTTCCGTCCTGATTCCTGCCGCGGGCTGACGGGTCGCCTTCTGTGACGGTTTTCATGGTGATCTCGAGTCCGGCCAGGGCACGGGTTGCCATGAGGGTGGCGGTGGCTGCAGCGATCCAGAACGATGACTTCATGGGCATGCTCCTGTCTGTTTTCGGTTGATTGTTCGCTTCCCCCGGGCCTGGTGGGGCGCCGGGGTGTTGCGTTGACGTGACATACAATCATCCCAATGCCCGAAACGCCAGCGAAAAGCATTGTCAGTGCCGGCGCAATCCGGTATTGGATCACGGTTTGCGATCACAGGGCGCAGATCGGATTGGAGGAGGCAGGCGATGGAACTATTCCGGCAGGCGGCGACAATCATGGTGCTGGGCATGGGGTTGGTTTTCCTTTTCCTGGCGGCGGTCATCCTTTGTGTGATGGGAGTGGCGCGATTGGTGCGTCGCTATGAGGAGCAAGCCGTTTCCGGAGGCGAAGGCGGCAAGGGCGGCGAGGATGGCAGGAAACTGGCCGCGGCGATTGCGGTAGCACTGGGGCAGCGGCGGTAACAACCGGCTTGGGAGGCAACACGATGGCACGAATTGGCATTACGGACGTGGCGTTGCGCGATGCGCATCAGTCCCTGTTTGCAACAAGGATGCTTACATCCGACATGATTCCCGTGGCTGGGCTTCTCGATCGTGTGGGATATTGGTCCGTCGAGACGTGGGGCGGTGCGACTTTTGATTCCTGCATCCGATTCCTCAACGAGGACCCGTGGGACCGCCTGCGTCAGCTCAAGGCTGAAATGCCCCACACTCCACAGCAGATGCTGCTGCGGGGGCAGAATCTGCTGGGGTACCGGCACTATGCGGACGATGTGGTGGAGGCGTTTGTGGCGCGCGCGGCGCATCATGGCGTGGAGGTGTTCCGCATTTTTGACGCCCTTAACGACCCGCGCAATTTCCAGACCTCCATACGGGCGGTGCGCAAGGCTGGACGTCATGCGCAGGCCACCATCAGTTATGCCACCAGCCCCGTCCATACGAAGAAGTCTTACATCGCCCTGGCGTGCGAGTTGAAGTCGCTGGGGGCGGATTCCATTTGCATCAAGGACATGGCGGGCTTGCTCAAGCCGTATGACGCGGCGGAACTGGTCCGCGGGCTGAAGGCCGAAGTGGGGCTGCCGGTGCACGTGCACACGCACTCCACCACGGGGATGTCCGTCGCGACCCTGCTCAAGGCGGTCGAGGCCGGCGCGGATTGCCTGGACACGGCGATTTCCTCGATGTCCATGGGCACCAGCCATTCCCCGACGGAGACGCTCGTCGAGATCCTGCGGGATACCGAATTCGACACAGGCCTGGATATCCGGCTTCTACTGGAGATTGCCGGCTGCTTCCGCAATGTGCGGCAGAAATACCGGCAGTTCGAGTCGTCGTTCCTGGGGGCCGATACGCGGATCCTCACCGCGCAGGTGCCCGGGGGGATGCTTTCGAATCTTGAGCACCAGTTGCGGGAGCAGAACGCCCTGGGGAAGCTGGACCAGGTGCTCGAGGAGGTGGCCCATGTGCAGAGGGATTTCGGCTATCCGCCGCTCGTGACGCCCACCTCGCAGATCGTGGGAACCCAGGCCTTGTTCAATGTCCTGTTCGGCCGCTACGAACGTCTGACGGCCGAGTCGCGCGACTTGCTCGCCGGCCGGTACGGGCGGACGCCGGCGGAGCCGGATCCCAAGCTGGTCAGGAAGGCTTTGGATGAACTGAAGCTCGATGTGCCCGTCACTCGGCGGCCGGCGGATGACCTGCCGAACGAACTGGGCCGGATCGAGGAAGAACTGAAGGCCAAGATGCAGACCCCGCATGTGCCTGTGGAGGATGTGCTGACGTACGCCATGTTCCCGCAGGTGGCTTTGCCGTTCTTTGCCAAGCGCCACAAGGGTCCGGTGGTGTTTGAAGCGCCGACTCCCGAAACGAAGGCGGCGGCCGTGAAGACGGGCGGACCGGGCCGGTTCCTGGTGAGCGTGGACGGCAAGGAGTATGTGGTAAAAAGCCGTCCCGCCGACGATGGCGGGCATGCGCTGGAGGTGGATGGGATTCTCTACGGCATCAAGGTGCGCGAGGACACAAGCGGTGCAGGCGAGCCGCGGGAACCCGCAGGTGGCGCGGAAGAGACCGTTGTGGCGCCGATGCCGGGCGACGTGCTCAAGCTGGCCTACGAGGACGGAGAGAGAGTGGAGGCGGGCGCGACGGTGCTGATCATGGAGGCCATGAAGATGCAGTTGGAGGTCAAGACCCGCAGGGCTGGCACGATCGGGTACCGTGTCAACACGGGAACGTCGGTCAAAGCCGATCAACCGCTGGCGGTGGTGCGGTGAGCGCGGGAGTGGCCATGCGAGCAACCCCGGGGAAGATCTTGTGTTTTGTGACCCTGGCCCTGGTGGTGTTGGGTGTCGCGTGCTTGGCGCGCGCGGCATGGGCGGAGACGCAGGCTCCGGCGGCGGCAGAGCAGGTGGCGGTCGGAGGAGATGATATCTCCATCCGGCAGGGGATGGTCAGTGTAGGTCGGACAACGGGGGTCTATGGTTTCCTGCAGACGGGAGGCTGGAAGTGTCTGGTGATGGTGTTGGCGGGTTGCTTTCTCCTTTATCTGGGCGTGGTCAAGGATTTTGAGCCGCTTCTGCTGGTTCCGATTGGATTCGGCACCATTTTCGTCAACGTTCCGTTTGCCGGCATGGGGTCGGAGCACGGCCTGCTGGGCTTGATTTTCAAGCATGGGATTGAGAACGAATTGCTGCCCCTGATTGTCTTCATGGGCATTGGAGCGCTTTCCGATTTCGGACCGCTGCTGGCCAATCCGCGGGTCGCGATCCTGGGTGCGGCGGCGCAGTTCGGGGTGTTCGGGACACTTCTGGGGGTTGTGGCCCTGAATGCCTTGCCAGGGTTTGCCTTCACGATCAAGGAAGCCTGCTCGATCGCGATCATCGGCGGGGCGGACGGCCCGACCTCGATCTACGTGGCGGCCAAATTCGCCCCGCACCTCATGGGGTCCATCGCCGTGGCGGCCTACTCGTACATGGCGCTTGTGCCGCTGATCCAGCCGCCTATCATGCGGCTGCTGACAACCCCGGCGGAGCGGCGGATTGTGATGAAGCAGGTTCGCCCGGTCAGCAAACTCGAAAAGGCGGTATTCCCGTTGCTGGTCCTCGCCCTGTGCTCTGTCTTCCTGCCTTCCGCGCTGCCGCTGATGGGCTGTTTTGCCTTCGGGAATTTCATCAAGGAAAGCGGTGTCATCGAGCGGATTTCCAGGACACTGCAGAACGAGTTGATGAACATCGCCACGGTATTCCTGGGGTTGGGGGTGGGAATGCAGATGGCGGCGGAGAAGTTCCTGCAGGTCAACACATTGGGGATTCTACTGCTGGGGTTGCTGGCTTTTTCCCTAGGGACGGCCGGTGGTGTGCTGTTCGCCAAGATCATGAATCTTTTCAGCCGGGAGAATCCGGTCAATCCGCTTATCGGGTCGGCGGGAGTCTCTGCGTTTCCGATGGCGGCGCGGGTCAGCAACAAGCTGGGCTTGGAAGCCGATCCGCACAATTTTCTCCTGATGCATGCCCTGGGCGCGAATGTCGCGGGGCAGATTGGTTCTGTTGTGGCGGCCGGCATCATCCTGGCGATATTCGCGAACTGAGACAGGGGAGGAATGGGGCCGCGATGTGTTGCGATGGAGCGGATGATGCGCTTGTAGGGTGCGCGAAGGATGTGGTATCCTGATGCGTTTTATTGAGAGAAGGGTGGCACATGGAAGCGGCACAGCAATTGGCCAAAATGGGAGAGGATCAGTTCGAGGAGTGGTTCCTGGCGGGATTGTCAGCCGAGACAATCCCGCTGGACGACATGCTGGGCGCGCTGGATGAACTCAGGTTGGCCGGGATGACGGCGCAGGCCGACAGTTGGGCGGAGTTGATCGAGGAATCCCTGTCGGAACGCGGGCTGGGCGATGGGGTGGTGCGGGTTGTCCGGAGCCGTGCGGCCAACCGGAGCTCCGACCCGGCCTTCCGCCAGCACGCGGAGAAGCGGCTCAACTGGGTGTTCCGGAACGATACTGTTCGCAGGAATTACGTGGCGCATGCCGGCTTCGGCAAGGGCCTGCCGATCCACGAGTGTTTCCGCAGGCTGGATACGCTGCTGCATCTCAAGGATGGGGTTCTTGGGTTGGACAAGACCTGGGGGATCGGGCGGGTCCGCTCGGTGGACTCGTTCTACGAGCGGGTGACGATTGATTTTGCCCGTAAACGGGGTCATGAGATGTCCCTGGCCTACGCGGCGGAGACGATCCAGTTTGTGGGCGAGGAACACCTGCAGGCCAGGCGGTTCCTGGATCTGGCGGGCTTGCAGGCACTGGCGGCGGAACAGCCGGCGGAGGTGGTTCGCCTGGCCCTGCGCAGCCACGGTCCCATGCCCGCCGCGCGCCTGCAGGAGATCCTGACGGACGGCATCATGGCTCCCGAAGCATGGAAGAGCTTCTGGGATGCGGCGCGCAAGGCGCTCAAGGACGACCCGCTGGTGGTGATCCCCGCGCGGCGCAGCGATCCCATCCAGTTGCTGGACCAGGAAGTCCGGTACGACGCGCGCTGGTTCGAAGCGCTGGCCCGGGAACGGACAGCGGAAGGAATCCTGGGGCGCATCGAGGAACTGCAGGAAGCGATGCCGCCGGAGGGGGTGGACGAATCCGGGAAGCGGGTGGTGGCGGACCGTCTGCAATTCCTGTTGCGCGGCTTTGGCGACACCCATTTGGATGTGCGGGCGCAGGTCGTGTTGTGCGCGCAGCAGTGGGATATTCCCGAGGAGTGGGTCAACTGGCGGAGCCAGATGATGAGTCTGCTGGCGCCCGACATCCTGCTGGCGGCGACCGGCCAGTTGAGCACCCGGAAGATCGAGTCCTTTCTCGCGGTGGCGGCAGCGCAGGACGTGGCACAGGTCAAGACCGCTGTTCTGGCCATTCTGTCCCGGGTCTTCCTGGGCCCATTGAATGTGTTCATGGAGTTCCTGCTGGAACAGGGCGCGGAGTCGGAGTGCGCAGGCGTCTTCCGGGACGAGGTGGGACGGCGGCAGGCGGGTGTGGAAATGGTGTTATGGCTGGCGCGGCATCCCGAGAAACTGGCCTCCTGGCAGTTGGGGACCCCGGGTGACCTCATGTTCCATGTCCTGCCGCTATTTGAACGGACGCACACCGGCGAGCGGTTGAAGGCGGCCAACCAGCTGGGCGAGCTGGTGCAGCAGCGCAAGTGGCTGGAGACGGCGGTCGAAAGCATGAACGAGGTGCAGCAGACCAGCATTATCCGCGCGTTGCGGGCGGCGATGGGCCGCATCCCGCTGGACACGCAGGCGATGATCGGGCGGATTTGCGTTGCCTATCCGCACCTGGCGAAGCTGCTGGAGGAAACGAAGGAGGAAGGGGGCGCGCCGCGGGGCGGGTTGACGTCGTGGCGGTCCTACCATGCTCGCCAGAAACAACTGGAAAAGCTGATCAACGAGGAGATTCCCAAGAACAGCCGGGACATCGGCGTGGCGCGCAGCTACGGGGATCTTCGCGAGAATTTTGAATACAAGACGGCGAAGGAACAGCAGGGCATCCTGCTCCGGCGCCGGGCGGAATGGGAGCAGGACCTCCAACAGGTCCGGGGAACGGATTTCGGCGCGAGCCCCGCACAGACCGCGGGGATGGGGACAACGGTCGCGCTGCGGTATGAGGATGGCGGTGAACGCGTATTCCATATCCTGGGCGAGTGGGACCAGGATCCGGCGCTCGGGATCCTGTCCTGCAGCAGCAAGATGGGGCGGGCGCTGGCAGGCCACAGGCCGGGCGATAGCGTGGCGGTGCCGGGAGAATCCGGGGATGTCAACGCCGTGGTGGCGGCCGTGGGCGAGTTGCCGGAAACAATCCGGGAGTGGGCCAAAGGGCAGGCGGGCTGAGGGCGCTTGGGAGGTTATGTGAGCGGACAGAAGATATTGATTGTGGATGACGATGCGATGACCCGGCGGATGCTGGATGAAATGCTCCGCCTGCAGTCGTACGACTTGTTCGAGGCGGACGGCGGGGGGAACGCGTTGCGGCAGATCGAGGCGCATCATCCCGACCTGATCCTGCTGGACCTGGTCATGCCCGACATGGACGGGTACGAGGTGGCGAGCCGGGTGCGGGCGGATCCGAAGACGAGCCACATGGCGATCGTCATGATCACGGGCCGGGACGTTTCGCAGGAGAAGATCCGGGCGCTGGAGGCCGGGGCGGACGACCTGTTGAGCAAGCCCATCCTGATGGCGGAGTTGCTGGCGCGTGTCCGGACGGCGTTGAGCGCGAAGGCGTACCGGGACCGCCTGGAGAATGAGCGGTCGGTGCTGGAGGCCGAGGTGGCGCGCCAGACGTCGGAATTGCGCCGGGCGGCGGCGGAGGTGGAGGCAGCTTCGCTGGAGATCGTGCGCAGGCTGGCACGGGCGGCGGAGTTCCGGGACGACAGCACGGGATCCCACGTGGACCGTGTGAGCCGGTCCACGGAGGTGATTGCCCGGGAGATGGGGCTTCCGCCGGAGGAGTGCCGGGTGCTCCGCCTGGCCGCCAGCATGCATGATGTGGGGAAGATCGGGGTTCCCGACGAGGTGCTTCGAAAGTCGGGCTCCCTGGACCCGCGCGAGACGACGATCATGCGCCAGCATACGGATATCGGGGAGCAGATCCTGCACGGGTCCTCCCTGGATCTGGTCCGTATGGCCGCGACGATCGCGCTGCATCACCACGAGTGGTGGAACGGGAAGGGGTATCCCCGCGGCATTGGGGGGACGGATATTCCCCTGCCGGCGCGGATTGTGGCCGTGGCCGATGCCTTGGACGCGATGACCTCGATCCGCCCGTACAGGACCGCGGTGGGCACGGACAAGGCCTTTGCGGAGATCGAGGCGTTGGCGGGTGTGCAGTTCGATCCGGAGGTTGTGCGGGCAGCGGTGCGGGCCAGGCGCGAACTGGAGGCCATCCGGGCGGCCTATCCGATTCAGGGGTAGAGGCCCTTCCGGCGCCGGGCCCGCCTGGACATTCCTTGCCGAAAACGTTCCAAGAGGGAAGTCAGAACGTTGCGAGGGTCGGGCCGCAGGGCAACCCCGGCACGTTGCGGAATGTCAGGCAGAAACAAGGCTGCGGTGCTTCCCGGCAGGGGGAAAAGCGGTCGAACAGGCTATGCCGGCCGGCAGGACCGCGCATGACATCCACCAGCCGTTGTTGCAGCATTTGGCCCAACGCATTGCGGGGTTCCGGCCCCGGCGTGTAGTGGACGCTGAACCGGTTTGTGATGCCTGCCGCATCCAAGTAGCGGGAGACGGACACGATGTATTCGGTGTCCGAGTAGTACCGGCTGACGAAGATCACATCTGCTTCCGGATGATCCGCCAGAACCCGGACTGCCTTGCTGATTTCCGACTGGAATATCCGTGTCCGGTTCGCGTTCGCCGCGGCCGCTGTCCGGATCCGGCCATAGCCCTGCCGGTGGATATCCAGGACGCAGATCAGGATCACGCAGGCGTACACAGCGCCCCGGACGATCCTGGCCATGGCGTTCCCTCGGAACATCTCGACGATCGTGCCCAGCGCCATGATATTCAATGTCGGCAGGAGCAGCATGGCCGGGAAATCGTAACGCATTCCGGAGGGCAGCCGGTTGTCATAATACACGAATTGCGAGGCGATGACCGCGAGTGTCAGCGCCATGATGAGTGTATGGGACGCCACGGGGTGGCGGGCCGCGGCGCCCCATCCTTCCGTGGCGCCCTTCCGGAGGATGAGGCCTGCGCCTGCCGCCAGGACAAGCACTGCGGGCAGGATATTGGCGCCGCTGAGGATGGATGGAATCCGCGCGACGAATTCAGCCATGCGGCGTCCGTAGCCGATGGGTGTGCCGTACACATCCGTTCCGGCTCTTCCTGTGGCCACAAGAATGGCGAGGAGGATGAACAGCGTATAGCCAGCCAGAATCCCGGCGAGGATGGATTCCTTGGCGGACCGGTGGCCGCGAGCGCGCCGATACAGGAACCAGCCGGCCAGTATGGGGAACAGGATGAGGAAGTTCTCCTTGCTGCCGATGCAGACGACATAGCCCGCCGCCGACAGCCACAGGTTATTGGCGGCCATTCCATGGATAAACAGGAGAAACGCGGGCAGGGCATACATCTCCGATGGGCCCAGGCGTGTCAGGATGTCCGGCCAGAAGGGGAGGGTCATGAGGTATGCGGTGTACAGGCATGCCAGCGGGCGCGGGAGCCAGCGGGAGAGGATCCGGCAGCCGAGAATCAGGCTTGCCGTCAGCAGGACCAGCCGGAGGGCGTACCAGAGCGAAGCGTTGTCGCGCCAGAGCAGCGTTTCCAATATGCGGAAGGAATAGTAGGCCGGACGGTACCGCAGGAAACGGCCCCATTGCCCGATTTCCGTAGCCAGGAGTGTCCCGGGGATCTCCCGGAGTTCCATTCGTCCGTCATTCCCGAGAAACTTGGCGATTTCATGATCATCCACCATTCCCATGGCGGCCCGGAGATTGCCGCCGACCAGATAGAATGCGAACAGCAGGCACAGCGCCGGTATCACCCATTTCATACTTTCGCATCCTTGACGACATAGAGCGGTCGGTTTTTCGCCTCCAGGAAGATCTTTCCTATGTATTCCCCCATGATTCCGAGGATGAGCAGTTGCAGGCCGCCGATGAACAGGATGCTGAGAATCACCGAAGGCCACCCGGTAACCACCTGGGGTCTGTTCAGGAGCCACATGGCGACGGCGTAAACGGCATAACTTCCGCTCAAGATTGCCATGAAGAGGCCGAGAATGGTGGCCAGTCGGAGAGGGAGGACGCTGAACGAGGTGGTGGCATCCAGCGCAAGGCGGGTCATTTTGGACAGGGTGTACTTGGACTGTCCCCACAATCGGGGTGCGGGGCGATACTCGACCTGACCGGAGGGGAATCCGGTCCAGGCGACAAGGCCGCGGAGGAAGAGCGCCCGCTCGGCGTTCCGGGCCAGCCAGTCCACCACTTCGCGGTCCAGGAGCCGGAAATCGGCGCAGCCCGGCTCGATCCGGACGTCCGTCAGCGCATTGAGGCAGGAATAGAAAAGGCGGGATGTCAGTCGTTTCCCGAGCGGAAGCGGATCCGCATCCCGGCGGATGGTATGGACGATCTTGCATCCCTCCTTTTCCCACTTTTCCAGCAAGGCGGGAATCAGGCGGGGCGGGTGCTGGAAGTCGCCGTCCAGCGAGATCACGGCCTTGCCCCTGGCATGGTCCAAACCTGCCTTGAGGGCGCACTGGTGTCCGAAATTGCGTGTGAAGGAGAGATGCTTGACGGAGGCGTCGGCGGATTGGAGTTCCTTGATCCTTTCCAGCGTGGCGTCCGTGCTGCCGTCATCCACAAAGAGATACTCCGCGTCATACCGGTCCGGAATATGTTGCCTGACTTCCTTGTAGAAGGGGTGTATGTTGCCTTCCTCGTTGTACACGGGAATGACCACGGATATGGGTATGCGGCTCATGGCGGGTGAATATACATCAGAGGCTTGCAAAGTAACAAGCTAACTATATAGTTGCGGAGGTCTTAAGGCTTGCGCAAAAGTACTGGACGTGCCGGAGTGTATCGGCTACATTACCCCGCAATTTTCATTCTGGGTCACGAGGAAGGGAAGGAAAGCGATGCCGAAAAAGAAGACAAAGAAGATGACCGCCAAACGGGTGAGCCTGACGGCGAGTGGCAAGATCAAGTTCGCGCGCCCGGGCAAGGGCCACCTGTTGAGCTCGAAGAGCCGCAAGCGCAAACGGAGTCTGCGGCGCGGCAAGATCGGCGAAGCCGCCGACCAGCACCGCATCAAGGAAATGATCTGAGAAGAGGGGAAAGGATAGGAACATGCCAAGAGCAACGAATGCGCCCGCGTCCCGCAAGCGACGCAATACACGATTGAAGAGCGCCCGGGGATTCCGGGGGTCGAGAAGCAAACTGTTCCGCCAGGCGACGGAGGCGGTGGACCGCGCGATGCGGCTGGCCTATGTGCACCGCAAGGAGCGCAAGGGGGAGTTCCGCCGGCTGTGGACGGTGCGGATTTCCGCGGCCTGCCGCGCGCAGGGCGTGAGCTACAGCCGCTTGATGGAAGGCCTGAAGAAAGCTGGCGTTGAGCTCAACCGCAAGATGCTCTCCGAGATCGCCTTCCATGACCCCGAGGGGTTCGGGCAGATCCTGGCGCTGGCCCGGAAGGGGCTGGCATAACAGTCACGGATATCGCATAGAGGGAAGGGTTACGTATGGCGGGAAAAGGATATAATGTTCGGATGAAGCGGCCGGTGAAGAAAGCCGGGGACAAGCGTCGTCGTGAAACCGTGCAGCGGAATCGTCTGGTGGCTCTCGGCATGGATGCCGGGAAGGTCCGCAAGTTGAATGGCGCGCAGGTTCGCCAGCTTCTCAAGGAACCGAAGAAGATCAAGAAGGGTTGACGGGGAGAAGGGCCGTTCCGGGGGTTTCCGCAAGGAGATCCGAGGGCGGCGGAAAGGCGGCCGCAAGGACCTGCCCGGGGCGCGCGCATCATGGCGCGAGGCGCCGGAGGTGTTTGCGGCCGCGTTGTTTTCATGCAAGTCCTCTGTATCCTCAATCCGGAAGCCGCCGGCGGCGCCGCCAGGGAACGCTGGCGGGACATAGCGGCATTGATTGAAAGGCTCGGAGCTGGACATGACCTCCTCGAGGTCCGGAGCGGGGTCCCACTGGCCGGTCAGGTGCTGGAGCGTCTGGAGGGGACGGACCTCGGCCGGTATTGCGCGATCGCCGGCATCGGTGGCGATGGCACGCATTCGGCCATCCTCAACGGCCTGATGACCTACCGGAACCGCGGGCCGGAAAGGACGCTTCCGCCCTATGCGTTCATTCCCATGGGAACCGGGAACGATATTGCCAAGTCGCTGGGGATCCGCATCCGCGACGAATTCTCGGCGCGGGACCTGCGCCGGGCCGTCTCTGCCATCGTGCACGGAGCCGACTATGCCCTGGACCTGGGCATCATCAACGGACTCTACTTCGCCGATGCCCTGACGGTGGGACTGGACTCCGGGATCCTGCGGGAGAGGAATGCCAGGAAACGGAGAATCCAGAATATCCCGGTGCTGCGGCACATGGCCCGGGGGCGCATGCTCTACACCTTCTCCTTCGGCGCCCGGTTGTTCCGGCATGACTGCGCCCGCGTCGGGGTCACCGTGGACGGCCAGTCCTGGTACGAAGGGCCGATGATCAACCTGGTGGTCAACAATACCCGGATTTACGCGGGTGATTTCGATTTCAGCGCCAACGCCTACGCGGATGACGGCTTGCTGGATGTCGTTCTGTTTGCCGACCAGGCCGACTACCTGGCGCGGTATCTCCTGGCGATCCGGCACAACCCCGACCGCCTGCGGGAACTGTCGGATGACCTTACCCAGCGGGCGCGGCATGTGCAGGGCCGGCAGATCCGGATTCGCGTGGACAGGCCGCAGCCGGCGCAGGCGGATGGAGAGGAACTGCCCGACGGCGCGGAGTTCGATGTCGGGGTGGTGCGGCAGGCTCTGCGGATCAAGATTCCGGCCGAACCGGTTTGACCGGTTCGGCAGCGGGGATTCCCGCCCGGGATTCCCGCATTCCGGCTCGACAGAAGGCGGGCGGAAGCCCTACTCTGTCGGCGCTATGGTTGGCATGTTCAAAGATATCGTGGGCCGCCGGGAACTGCTGATGCTGCTGGTGGTCCGGAACATCAAGATCCGGTACAAGGAGTCGGTGCTGGGGTTTCTCTGGACCCTTCTGGGCCCGGTGTTCCTGATCGCGATCTACGCCGTGTTCCTCGGCATCATGCGGTTTTCGATGTCCCTGCCGCTCCTGGTGACGGGTATTTTCGTGTGGCAATACCTGGCGATGAGCCTGGGAGATTCCACCCATGCCATTGTGGGCAACGCGAACCTGGTCAAGAAGGCGGCGTTCCCCCGTGTCCTGCTGCCCTTTTCGATCGTGCTGGCCAACCTGGTGAACTTCGTGCTCTCGCTCGTGATCGTGGCGGTTTATCTGGCCTTCGCCGGCGTGGCGCCCGGGAACCTGCTGTGGCTGCCCCTGGCCCTGGTGACCCAGGTGGCGCTGTGCACGGGAGTGAGTCTCTTCCTTGCCGCTGTGAACGTGTTCTTCCGGGACGTGCAGCACCTGGTGGGCGTGGTGACGATGGCGTGGTTCTTCCTGACGCCCGTGATTTACTCGCCCGGCATGGTCACGCAGAAGTTCAACAATCCGCTGATCCACCAGTTGTTCTACCTCAACCCCATGACCGGCCTGCTGGCGCTCTACCGCGCGGCCCTGATGGGCGAGGCGCTGCCCGCCGCCACGTTGTGGCTGGGCTCGCTGGCGGTGGCGTGGCTGCTGTGCCTCGGCGGGGTGCTTGTGTTCCAAGGCTTGCAGAAGCGGTTCGCGGACGAATTGTGAGGTTCAGGATGACGGACAACGTGGCCATTCGGGTAAAGGGGGTAAGCAAGCGATTCCGCCTCCGGCATGCGGCCACCCATACCCTGAAGTCCGCCTTCATGGACTTACTGCGGAAGCGTGACCGCGGCGCGCGCGAGCTCTGGGCTCTCAGGAACATCGATTTCGAGGTCCCGCGCGGAACCACGCTGGGGATCATCGGGGCCAACGGGGCGGGCAAGAGTACACTGCTGGCCCTGCTGGCGGGAACGATGAGCCCCACTACGGGGCATATCACGACCGCGGGGACGGTCTCGTCCCTCCTGGAACTCGGCGCGGGATTTCATCCGGACCTGACGGGCCGCGAGAACGTCTATCTGGCCGGGGCCATCATGGGACTCTCACGGGAACAGATGCGCAAACGGTTTGACGCCATCGCGGACTTTGCGGACATCGGCGCGTTCCTGGATGAACCGGTGAAGCATTATTCCTCGGGAATGTATGTGAGGCTCGGGTTCGCGGTGGCCGTCGAGGTGGATCCGGAGATCCTCCTGATCGACGAGGTGCTGGCGGTGGGCGACGCTGTGTTCCAGCGCAAGTGCCTGAAGCGGATGGAGCAGTTCCGCGAAATGGGCAAGACGATGCTGATCATCTCGCACGATCTGCACACGATTCAGTCGGTGAGCGACGCGATCCTTTTCCTGGATCATGGCGAGATCAAGGGCCACGGGGCGCCGGGAGCGGTTATCGGGCAATATGAATCCTTTGCCCGGGGGCAGACGGGCGGTGATCTGCGCCGGGAGTGGGGCACGCGCGAAGTGGTCCTTGCGGGCGCCGAGTTCCTCGATGACCAAGGTGCGGCACGGACTACGTTTGTCAGCGGCGGAACCCTGAATGTCCGCCTCCGGTACGAGGTGCGCACTCCGGTGGGCCCGTCGGTGTTCGGGTTCGGGATTTCGGACGAGAATGGACGGCTCGTGCATGGCAGCAATACGCAGATCGCGGGGGTGGAGGTCGGCGGTTTGAGCCGGAGCGGAACGGTGACGTTGCGCTTGCCGCGGCTGGATCTGGCGCCGGGGACATACCTATTTTCGTTTTCGGCGCATTCGGCGGATCACAGGGCGAATTATCACCGGCTGGACCGTGCGTTTGCGATCGCCGTGGAATCCGAGCGGCGGGTGGAAGGGGTGTGCTGGATGCCGTCGGAATGGGGGATGGGGAATGGTTAATGGGGAATGGTTGATGGTTGATGGGGAATGAAACCACGTGAATGTTGTGGATGAACAGGCAAGGGGATTGATCCGGCGGGCGCTGGAGGAGGATGTCGGGGCGGGGGATGTCACGACACAGGCCGTCATTCCGGAAGGGAAACAGGGACGGGCGGTGATCCTGGCACGCGGGCCCTGTGTGGTTGCCGGTCTGCCGGTGGCGGTGGAGGTCTTCCGCCAGGTGGATCCGGATCTCCGCTGCCGACTGCGGTCCGAGGATGCACAGGTCGTGGAGGCCGGTCAGGAACTGCTCGAAATCGAAGGGGCGGTGCGCAGCCTTCTTACGGCGGAACGGACGGCGCTGAACTTTCTCCAGAGGATGACCGGCATCGCCAGCCTGACGAGGCAGTTTGTGGACAGGGTGGCCGGGACGGGGGTGAAGATTCTTGATACCCGCAAGACGACCCCGACGTTGCGGGCGCTGGAGAAGTACGCCGTGCGTTGCGGCGGGGGGAGCAACCATCGGATGGGCCTGTATGACATGGTATTGATCAAGGACAACCACCGCCGGTTCTGGCAGGAAGCGGGCATTCGGGACCTGTGCGGCGCCGTGCAGGCGGCGCGGCGGAAATTCCCGGGTATCCCGGTGGAGGTGGAGGTCGAATCGGAGGAGGAACTCGCGGATGCCCTCCGCGGCTTGCCGGAGTGGATCATGCTGGACAATATGGATC
Organism: uncultured Verrucomicrobiota bacterium; assembly: GCA_964458765.1. Lineage (GTDB taxonomy): Bacteria > Verrucomicrobiota > Kiritimatiellia > CAIKKV01 > CAITUY01 > CAIVSY01. Next base: position 2,803 of record CAYWKN010000031.1, on the reverse strand, counting down.
CGGACCGGATGCGCAGGTGCGTGCGGTTGTGCGGCCGGCGCTGCAAGCTCGAGGCGTCGGGCGGGGTCACGCTGGCCACGGTGGATGCCATCGCGGCGACCGGCGTGGATGCCATTTCCATCGGCGGGCTGACGCATTCCGCGCCCGCGGCGGACCTGTCGCTGGAGCTGCAATGAAGTCACGGGATCCCGGCCTTCTGGTGGTGGATATCGGGAACACGAGCACGACCCTCGGCGTGGTGCGCGAAGGCCGTGTGGCGCGGACCGCGCGGATGCCTTCGCTGGATGGCGGGGATTCGAAACGCGTCGAGCTGGCACTGCGGCGCCTGGTGAAACCCGGCAAGGTCGGGGATGCCGTCCTGTGTTCCGTGGTGCCCCGGTTGAACCCTGTCTGGCGGCATGTGCTCCACCGGCTGACCGGCCGTGATCCATTGCTGGTGACTCACCGGCTGCGGATGAACGTGCGGGTGGACTATCCCCGTCCGGAAAAGATCGGGGCCGACCGGCTGGCGAACGCCGCCGCGGCGTGGGAGAGGTATCACGGGCCGGTGGTGGTGGCGGATTTCGGGACGGCGCTGACGTTTGACGTCATCACGGACGACGCAAGGTACGTGGGCGGAGTGATCGCTCCGGGCCTGCCGCTGATGACCGACTATTTGTGTGAGCGGACAGCGCTGCTGCCGCACATCCGTCTTTCGAGGCCGGACCGGGCGATCGGGCGAAGTACGCGGGAGGCGATGCGGATCGGGGCGATCATCGGGTATCGGGGGATGGTCCGGGAGATTCTGGGCGAAGTATTGGAGGAGATGGGGGAACGGGGAATTTCGGTATGCGCCACGGGCGGGTACGCAGGCCAGGCCGTGCAAGGGCTGGATGTGAAAGTGGCGGTGTTGCCGAACCTGACGCTGGAAGGGATCGCAGTACTGTATGGTTTGAATCGGGGGAGGGTGCAGGGTTGAGGGTGGCTACTTTGGTTCGATGGTTGTCTGTAGGTCTGGTGTTCCTGTGGACCGGCTGGCACTGCCGGGCGGAGAATTTCCTGCGTGGCGCCGGGGCACAGGGCGTGTTCGAGATGGCAGGCTCGCAGGGGCGGCTGGTGGAGGCGAACAATGGGACCGTCCGGCTGCAGTATGCGCTGCCGCCCGGCGGCGTGGCAGGGGCGTGGGCCAGCACACCGGCGGACGCTTCGCCCGCCACCGGCGCCCATGTGTTCCGCTATGTGTTGACCCCTGAAGCCGGCGCCGGAGTTCCGCTGCCGGCCAAGTGGGAAATCAAGGGAACGCTCGGGGTTCAAACCATTCCAGTCATTCTGGGTGGCGGACCCGTTTCCGGCGAAGCCATTCTCGATTGGGGCCGGATCGGGGAATGGAAGGAAACGGTCCTGGCATTGCAGCACCCGGGGAAGGATCCAGTTTCGGGCGGGGTCTTCCTCCGCGCCTCCTTTGTTCGCTGGCCGCCCTGGCGGGCCGCACTGGCCGGCACGGCGGGACGGTTGGCGGGAGTGTTGGGGATCATCCTGCTGGCCGCGGGAGCGGCCGCTCTGACAGGCGGGCGTCCGGGCCGGGGACCGCATCCGGCAGGCGGGATTGCCCGTTGCGCGTCGTGCGGCCTTTCGCTTGCGACGGGCATCGTCGCCCTGCTGGCCTTGTGGAGCCCGGGATCGTCCGTTCCCGGACAGTCGGTCTTCACGCCGCCGGCCATCACGGCGGCGGGTATTCTTCTGGCCGGACTACTGACCCGGACGTTTGCCGGGCGTGGGCTGACAGTTCCCGAAGTGCTGAGGCACGGACTGGCGAGCGGTGTGCTGGCGCTGGCGGGTTCCGACGCGCCGGTGTGGACGGCCGCGGGTACGGCAACGGATCTCCTGCGGGTCAGTCGCGCGGGGGCGGGACTGTTCTGGGCGCTCTATCATCTCGAGAACGCGCGGCGGCTGGTTGTGTTGCAACGGTCCATCAGTACACGGGATGGCCTCCGTCTTGTCGGCATACCTTTCCTGTTCGGGCTTCTGCTGTCGTTGTCCAACGGGGAGTTGATGGCGCGGGCAGGGGCTTGGTTGCTGCCGGCGGCAGGGGCCAGTGGCTGGTCGGCGCCGCTGGCGGGGCGGATCATTGTGCTGATTGTCTTCAATGTTGTGGCCGGCTGGGCGTGTCTGGGGTCGTGGAAACAGGTGTGGGCCCGGGGCTGGGATGCGTTGGCGTTGCCCCTGGCGGCGGTGGCCGCGGTGTTGTCGCCCCGTGTGGCGGATGCGGGATCGGGACTGCTCGGTATGTCGGCGGTCTTGCAGGCGCCAGTGGCATGGGCGGCAACGGTTGTCTCGCAGGCGGGGCTGTGGGCGGAAGCCTACCTGCTCACCGGACTGCTGCTGGACGCGGTGCGAGGCGGTGTTCCGCAGGGCGCCGCGGTGTTTGCCGGTTATGCCTGGCGGGGAGCGACCAAGGGAATGTGGTTCAGCGGCTGGGCGATGGGGCTGTTGCTGGCGGGGAATGCGGTCGTCCGTTCGTCCCTGTGGGGCGCAGTGGCGCAGGGGACCCCGCTGCTGGCGGCGGCGCTGTCGGGCGCGCTGGTCTTTCCCCTGCTCAAGACACTGGTCGAGAGTTTCGACGGGAGCCCTTCCTTTGCGTTCCGGTTGCGCGGGAACTACCGGCGTCCCGCGCTGCTGTTGCGCGGTGCGGTGGTGGGCCGGATGGCGGCGTGGGGATGGGCGAACGGGTTTGTCGGGTGGTCCCTGCCGGCGCGGGCGGGCTGGGGGTTTGCGGCGGGATGCGCGGCGTACGCGGGGGTGAGCCTGGTGCGGGATATTGCCT
>CAYWKN010000030.1:2176-18393 GCA_964458765.1 uncultured Verrucomicrobiota bacterium | reverse complement strand
CCCTTTCCTGCCGGCGGAACACTCATCCTTGCCCGGCGCGGGTCGGTGTACTACACTCCCTGCCCTGATTCACAAGCAGCAAGAAGAGGCATCCCATGCAGGCTCTGAAAAAGACTACCTTTCCCGGACCGAAGGGCCCGGTGGTTCTCGTCATCATGGACGGTATCGGCATCGGCCAGCACGAGGAAGGCGATGCCGTCCGCTCCGCCCTCACCCCCACCATGGACTGGCTCAGGGCCAACGCCCTCTGCAGCCAGCTCAAGGCCCACGGCACCGCCGTCGGCCTGCCGAGCGACGAGGATATGGGCAACAGCGAGGTCGGCCACAATGCCATCGGCTGCGGACGCGTCTTCGCCCAGGGCGCGCGCCTCGTGAACGATGCCATCGCCTCGGGCTCCATGTTCCGCGGACGAGTCTGGAAACAACAGATCGCCAACTGCCTCCAGCACGGGTCAACCCTCCACTTCCTCGGCCTGTTCTCCGACGGCAACGTCCACAGCCACATCGCTCACCTCAAGGCCATGCTGCGACAAGCCAGGACGGAGGGCGTCAAGCGCGCCCGCGTGCACATCCTCCTCGACGGCCGCGACGTGGGAGAGACCTCCGCCCTGGAATATGTGGCCCCCTTCGAAACGTTCCTCGCGGAACTGAACGCCGGCGGCCAGGCAGATTACCGCATCGCTTCCGGCGGCGGCCGCATGAATATCACCATGGACCGCTACAACGCCGACTGGAGCATGGTGAAACGCGGGTGGGATACCCACGTCCGCGCCGCCGGCGCCCAGTTCGCCTCCGCCCGCGAAGCCATCGAATCCTTGCGGCGGGACAAACCCGGCGTGATTGACCAGGACCTTCCCCCCTTCGTTATCGCCGAGCACGGAAAGCCCGTGGGCCCTATCACCGACAATGACAGCGTCATCTTCTTCAACTTCCGCGGCGACCGGGCCATCGAGATCACCCGCGCCTTCGAGGACGATGCCCTCACCGAGTTCGACCGCTCGCCACGCCCGAAGGTCGCCTACGCCGGCATGATGCAGTATGACGGCGACCTGAAGCTCCCCAAACACTTCCTCGTGGACCCGCCTGCCATCGCCGATACCATGGGCGAATACCTCGCCACCAGCGGCGTTCGCCAACTGGCCATCAGCGAAACCCAGAAATACGGGCACGTCACCTACTTCTTCAACGGCAACCGTTCGGGCAAGTTCAACGAATCCCTGGAGGACTATGTCGAAATCCCCTCGGATATCATCCCCTTCGAACAACGCCCGTGGATGAAGGGCGCCGAAATCACCGACGCCGTCATCAAGGCCATAACCGCAAACAAGCACCGGTTCATACGCCTGAACTTTCCCAATGGCGACATGGTCGGCCATACGGGGGTCTACCAGGCGACCGAAATCGCGGTCGAAACCGTGGACCTCTGCCTCGGCCGGATCCTGGCCGCCGTCAAGGCCGCGGGCGGAATCCTGGTGGTCTCCGCCGACCACGGCAACGCCGACGACATGTACGAACACGACAAGAAGAGCGGCAAGGTAAAGACGGAGAATGGGCGGCTCAAAGTCAAGACCAGCCACTCCCTCAATCCCGTGCCCGTGTATGTGTATGACCCTGCCGGAACAGCCGGCCTGAAGCTCGCCGCCCATCAGGGGCTCGGGATCAGCAGCCTTGCCGCCACCTGCATTCGACTGCTGGGCTTCGAACCGCCGGCGAACTACGACCCCGGCGTCGTGGAAGTGTCTTCCGCCAAGTCATGACCTCGATGGCAACATCGCCTGTGTTTGCGTGCCTGCGCTGCGGCAACTGCTGCAGGCACCCTGGCGAAGTCCGGCTGCAGGATCACGAAGCGGAAGACATCGCCGCCGCCCTGGGCCTCGATGTCCACACCTTCGCCCACCGCTACACGCGCCTGCGGGATGACCGGCTCGGCCTATCCCTGCTCGAAAACGCCGATGGCTCCTGCATCTTTCTCCATACGATTCACGATTCACCATTCACTCCCCTCCCATCACCATCCCCTCCTCCCGTCTCCTCCTGCCGGATCCAATCCGCCAAACCCCGTCAATGCCGCGAATTCCCGTTTTCCTGGCAGTACGAGAATCTCACCGCCATTTGCGCCGCCGCCCGCAACGCCCCTCCCACCAGTTACCGGCACTCACCGATTACGGATCGCTCTCTCTCCCTGTCACCCGTCCCCCTCCCCAACCGTTGAACCGTGAACCCGTAAACCTTCCCCCCAGTCCCACATCCCACATCAACCATCAACCATTTCCCATCCACCATTCCCATGATCCTCACCCTCACCCCAAACCCTGCTCTTGATCGCATCCAAACCGTTCCCGGGTTCAACCGCGGCCTGGTGTGCCGCGCCACAGCCGTTACGCTCTCCGCCGGCGGCAAGGGAGTGAATGTGGCCCGCGCCGTTCGGGGGCTGGCCGGCAAAGCCATATGTTGCGGATTCCTGGGTGGCCACACGGGCCGGATGTTCGCCGGACTCCTGGAGCAGGAAAGCATTCCGTCCCGCTGGACATGGATTGAAGGCGAAACGCGGGTCTCCCCGGTCGTCGTCTCGCCCGAAACTGGCGAAACCACGGTCATCAACGAAGCCGGTCCGGCGGTCAGGATCGAGGACTGGGAAAGACTTTCCGCCGATGTGCTGGCGGCCGCGTCCCCGTCGAGCCTGGTGTGCATCTCCGGAACCCTTCCCCCTGGCATTCCGCATGAGTTGATGGCCAACCTGATCCGCGCCCTTCCCCGTCCTGTCTTCCTGGACTCCAGCGGAGACACCCTGCGCGCGGCCATCGGGGGCCGGCCGGCCGCAGTCAAGATCAACGGAGCCGAGGCGGCCGCCCTTCTCGGATGGAGCGGGTGCCAGGACCCCGCCACTGCCTTTCGGGCGGCACAGGCGATCCGGGCCTCCGGCATCGGGCGGGTGGTTTTGACGTTAGGCAAGGAGGGCGCGATTCTTGCCTCCGATCAGGGCGCCTGGGCGGCCACGCCGCCGCCCCTGCAAGTCGTCTGCTCCATCGGCAGCGGCGATGCGTTTCTGGCGGGACTGGCGCTATCCGTCACCGGGAACCTGCCGGATGCCGAGGCCCTCCGGCGCGCGGTGGCGGCCGGTTCCGCCAACGCCCTGTCCGTCCGCGGCGGTTCCTTTTCACGGGCGGACTACGAACGGGTGCTCGCCGGCGTAACCCTGCGGGCCATCACCTGACCGCGCACAGGATGGCTTCGCGAACCCCGGCCAGCAATTCCCGCGCCGCCTGCTCCGGATCGGCGGCGGCGGTCACAGCGGTGACAAGCGCGATCGTCCGGGCCCCCGCGGCCACCAGTCCGGCAATATGTTCCCGCTTGATGCCCCCCATCACTGTGAACGGAACGCTCACATGCGCGGCGATCCGCCGCATGCCGTCAATCCCCAGGTAAGCGCCCTCCCAATGCTTGGTCCCGGTCGGGAACAGCGGCCCGATGTTGACATACGAGGCGCCATCCGCCTGGGCTTGCCCGGCTTCCTCCATCGAATGCGTGGAGGCGCCAAGGATGAGGTCCGGCGCCAGAGCCCGCGCCGCCGCGACCGGGAAATCCTCCTGCCCGAGATGCACCCCGTCGGCGCCCACGGCCATGGCGACATCCACGCGGTCGTTGATGATCAATAGCGCATCGTTCCGGGCCGTCATTTCCCGGATCCGGCCCGCCAGCGCAACGTAGTCCCGGAGGCACATTTCCTTCTCCCGCAACTGGACCAGCTTCACGCCCCCGGCCAGCGCAGCCGCCACGACCTGCTCCGTGGTGCGTCCCATCGAGAGAGACTGCGACGTCACCAGATACAGCCCCGCTTCCCGGAACCGCCTCATTCGCTCACTATGCCTGTCGCAACGATTCACCATACCCCATCCTCATCCCCGATAGGTCCTGTCCCAGTTCTTGAACACCGGCTCCAGCCCCTTGGTTCGCAGGGCGGCGCACACTTCCTCCACACCGCGGGGGTCATTCACATGAAACTGGCCGTCCGGCGATTCGCTGTGTACGCGATAGCCGCCAACCGTCGTCCGGCTACCCGCGCTCATCTTCGAAATGCCGATCCCCGCGATCCCGTCCCGGAAGCGGGCGCCTTCCCGCGTGGAAAGCACCAGCGGCACATCGGGCAGGCAGATCCGGAACGCAAAGATGATCTGCGCCAGATAACGCTCCGAAACCGGGAACGCCGGCGTGTACCCGCCCGGCTGCGCACAGACGCGGGGGAACGAAACCGTGATCCCCGCCTGCCAGTACCGCCTCCCCAGATGCTTCACATGCCGGTACAGGCACAGGGCGTCCGGCACCGGATCGCTGATGCCCAGCAAGGCGCCAAGCCCGACCTGCCGCATGCCGCCGGCCAGCACCCGTTCCGGCGCCTCCAGCCGTCCGGCATAGTCGCGCTTGGGGCCCCAGCGATGCAACTGCGCATAGCGCTCCGGATCGTAGGTCTCCTGGTACAGCGTGACACCCACACACCCTGCCTCCGCCAAGCCGCGGTACTCCTCCGTCGTCATCGGGAAGGCTTCCACCGTCACCGCGGCAAACCGGGCCGCCGCCTCGCGAACCGCCCCCCGCAAATACCCGTAGTCGGCCATGGGCGTCCGTTCGCCGGTGAGCAGGAGAATCTCTTCAAATCCCATCGCCCGGACGGCGTCCATCTCGGCCACAATCTGATCCGCCTCCAGACGGTGGCGCGCCTGCTTCCGGTCGGCGGCGAACCCGCAATACACACACCCGCCGGAACAGTAGTCGGAGAGATACAAAGGCACATACAGGGAAACCGTCCGTCCAAAGTGCGCCCGGGTCAGCATTGCGGCCCTGCCGGCCATCCGTTCCAGGAACCGTTCCGCCGCCGGCGAAAGCAGGACACACAGGTCCCGCTCCGACGGATCCCGGGCGTCCAACGCCGCCTCCACATCCGCCTCCGACACCTCGCTCCGGTCAACCAGGCCGGGGGAAGGTTTCATCCAGTCCGGCCTGTCCGCTGGTCGCTCCGTATCCATCCCTCACCCGTTGCCCGTGTTCAGGAACGACGTCAGGGGACTGGTGGCCACAGCCGCATGACGGCGTGTCATCAAACCAGCCTGCCGGGCTGCGTAACCGGCCTTCACCGCGGCGGCAAACGCGGCGGCCATGGCCACCGGATCGCCCGCCGCGGCGATGGCGCTGTTGACCAACACCGCCCCGCACCCCATCTCGAGGGCGGCGGCCGCTTCGGATGGCGCCCGCAACCCCGCATCCACAATCACAGGCACCTGGCTATCCTCAAGGATCAGGCGAAGCATCTCCGCCGTCGCCAGTCCGTGGCCGGTCCCGATGGCCGACCCCAATGGCATGACGGCCGCGCAACCGACATCCTCCAACCGCTTGGCCAGCACCGGATCGGCCGGCATGTAAGGCAATACCGCAAACCCCTCCTTGGCCAGCACCTTGCAGGCCTCGTAGGTTTCGAGGGGATCAGGCATCAAGTGATGCGGATTGGGATGGATCTCCACTTTGACAAAACGGCTGCCCGACAGCTCGCGCCCCAGCATCGCGGCCCGCACCGCTTCCATCGCATTCCGGGCTCCGGAAGTGTTCGGCACCACCGTCACACCCAACTTCTGCAACGGTCCCAGCAGGTCGTCACTCTCCCGGCCGACGTTAAACCGCCGCAACGCTACAGTCACCAGTGAAGCGCCCGAAGCCCGGATGGCTTCCACCATCACTTCGCGGGACGAAAACTTGCCCGTACCCACCAGCAGGCGCGACTCAAACGCCACACCGCCCAGCATGAATGTCGTTGCCATAGTCATGTCCTGGTCTCCATTGGACACTTCGCTCACCGATTACCGATCACTGATTACCGATTACCGATCACTGATCCCCATTCCCCAGCAACCATTTCCTCACCCTCCACCCATGAACGCCAGCACCTCGACCCTGTCCCCCTCCCGGAGCCGGACCCGGCCGAATTCGGCCTTGGGAACAATCGCATCATTGACCATCACTGCCACGCGATTCCCCTCCGCCCCGATTTCCGCCAGAAGTTCCTGGACCGTTCCCCCGCCCGCATGCTGGTGTTCCTCGCCATTGACCCGCAGTCTCATGGTTCCCTCCCGACAAAAAAAGCGCCCCGTCAAGGGCGCCCTTTCATCTCGATTCCCTTCGCCGACATGATCCGGATCAGGTTCAACGGGTATGATCTCAGCCCGTAACGGGCACCCCAGTCGCAAAACCCTAGAATACCGTATTACCCGGCAGTGTCAACCGGACGGGCGCACCAAAAGAAAAGGACGGCGTGCCCTGCCGACCCGCCGTCCTCGTTTCTTACCGTTGAGTGCCCTTCGCGATCACCCTCCGCGTGTCACTTGGCATTCTCAACCGGCTTGCCAGCCTTCACCCAACCGGCAATCCCCTCGTGGTATTCCGCCACGTCCACATAACCCAGCGATTTCAGCCGCTCGGCAAGCTGCCCGCTCGCCGGACAAGTCGTCCCGGCGCAGTATGTCACGATGCGCGCCTTCTTATCGGGCAGAGCCTTCTCGATCTCGGCCTGTTCCGCCTTGGGGCTCAACGCCTTCGCACCCGGAACGCGTTTACCGTCATCATACTTCCCGCTGCGCGCGTCGAGAATCGTCACCGGCGTCTTGGCTTCGATCAGGGCCGCCAACGAAGCCGTGTCAATCCCCGCGGTTGCCGCGTGATGACCAGCCTTTGCGCATTCCGCCTTCTCCCCTGTCGCGCAAGCCTTGTCGCACGCCTTCCCCGCCTCCGCCGCCTTTTCCTTCACATCACAGGCGGCCTTGCCTCCCTTTTCCACCGCGCCAGCATCCTTCTTGACGTCTCCGGGGCAACAACCACTTCCCGCCCAGACCGAACTGGACGCCAACGCAATCACGGCCGATAACACGATCAATCTACCAGTCATATCCACCATCCTTTCTCCATTTTGTTTTTTACCACCTGCTTCCTGTAGCAGCTACAGTGCCAACCTTGGACTCAAGGCATATTCCTGACATTTATGGCGGTATTGCGGCACCCTGGCGTGTCTCACGCCCCTTGCGTGAGACACACGCCAGTATCAAGAGACACGCCGCAAGCCCTGTCATCACAACCAGACCCGTCTCACGAAACCCGAACAGGGGCACGAGAACGATCCCCGTACAGAAACCACCGACGGCGGAGCCCAGGTAATCGCAAGTATCCACGGCGGATGCCGCGGCGCCGGGCGACATCCCCGTGCCTTGCATGAGACGCATCACCATGACAAACGTCCATCCCAGAGCCGCGCCGGCAAGCAGCACCTGGGCGGGTATCGCCCACGCCGACATGCGGCCAACCCCCAGACTCGACACCGTCCCGGCTATCAGGAGAAGCAGCCCGATCCCCGCAGCCACACCCGCCGCCGCCTTCCGCGGAATGGCGGTCCCCATGGCCCCTGCCGCCCTCGCGCCAACCACCGCGCCCAACATGAACATGGCCACGAGAAAACCGATCTGGCTGTACAAGTATCCTCTCAACCCCTGAAACGCATACAGCAACAGAAGTTCCAGCGCCACAGCGGCGAATCCCACTCCCCCCATGACCAGCCCAATACTCGCCTTCCCCCATGCCGCGCCCCGCCCGATGCCGGCCGCCAGCCACAAGACGAAACCCAGCAGGATCACGGCATACACCTTGCCGATCGCCACGCCTTCCAGCCATCGCATCACCGCCTCCGCCCCGGAGCCGCTGTACCGGCTCCAGAGAATCAGCATCCGGAAACAGGACACCGGGTGTTCCAGCGAATTGACCTCGCCCCCGGCGCTCGCCAGACGCCGCGCCACCGCCGCCACCCGGTCCGGGGCGAATGCGCCCGACACGGAAAAATACTCGGGCCGGAAGAACTCCGCCCGGGGCGCCACCCGCCGCCACCGCCGCTCCAGTTCACCCGGATCCAGTGTGAGACTGCCCGGCGCGCAGGTCGCAAAGAAAGGAAGCGGCGACTCCGCCGCCACCTTGACCTCGGGAAACTCGGCTTTCAAAGCCTTGTGTACGGAGGCGGCCACTCGAACCGCATCCTGCTCCATTTGCTCGGAAGCTTCCACGGAAGTGTAGAGGAACCCGCCCGGCGCAAGCAAACGCCGCGCGTCGGCATAGAACTCCCGCGTGTAGAACCGGTTGATTCCCGCCGTCAGCGGATCGGGCACACGGACCAGGATCACATCATACAGATCGGAGGCGGTCTTCACATACCGCACCCCGTCCATGTGATGCGTGGTAAGGCGTGGATCGGCCTCCGCGGACGCCAGCAGGGAAGGCGCCGCCCTTCGCACCATGGCGTCGCTGGCGGCATCGAGGTCCACCCGCACCAGTCTTTGGAGCGGATACCGCAGCAGAACGGGAATCTCGCCGGCGGGATTCCCGCCGATCACCAGAACCCGCGCCGCATCGGGTTTCTGCGCCATGACGGTGTGCACGACATGTTCATACGCGTAAGGATCGGGAAAGGAATACGCCGCCTGTCCATCACCATAGAGCGTGTACTGCCCGCCGGATTCCACCAGCGCCAGATGCTGGTACCGGGTGTCGCCCCAGTCCACCAGCCGCGGACTGCCGCCCGCCCCCACGACGCCAAGCCGGGCCCACCGCCTCTCCAGTGTCATCCGGTCCGCCGCGGCCAACGCTCCCGGAACCGCGGCGCCTGCCAGCGCCACGGCGGCGACAACCCCATACGGCAGCCGGCGGAGTCCCGATGCCGTCAGGGCCGCCGCCAGGCAACCCGCCGCCAGGGCGACCGACGTCCACTGCAGTCCGTTCGCCCGCTCCGCGAGAACAAAGGTGCAAAGCGCCCCGCCCGCGACACTGCCCAGCGCCTCGGCCGCATACACGATGCCCGCACCTTGCCCCGGCTTGCGGCGCTCCCACACCGCGCACGCCGAAGGGAACAGGAAACCGGCCGTGAAGCATACGGGCATCAGCGCCACCGCCGCCAGCCCCGTCAATCCCTGAAGGGAAATGTATTCGCCCGTGCCGCCCGGCCCGCCGCCGGCACATCGCAGCGCCACCAGGATTGCCGGCCCCGCCAGTCCCGCCGCCGCGAACAACCCCGCGCCGGTCCGGCGCCACCACGCCTCCGTGGCCCGTTCCGCGTTCCTGCGACCCGCCCGCGCGCCGATCGCGGTCCACACCAGCCACACCGTGATCCCAAGCCCGATCGTCAGTTCGTTGCCGGTCCCCAGAACCAGCAATTCGCGCGTGAAGGCAAACTGCGCCGTCAGCGTCAGGACGCCCAGCAAGAACATGGCCGCCGGAACATTCACGCGCTATTCCGACAGCACCACGCTCTCGAAGACCTTGAACCGCGCACCCTCGCGCCAGGCATCGGGCCCCAGCCCCGCTTTCAGGCTCAGCGAGGACAGCGTTTCCTCCATCCCCCACCCCTGTTCCACCGCCACCTCCGGCAGGTACACCGCGCGATACATCCCCTTCTCGAGAATGATCCCGTGATGGCCGATCTTGAACTCCGCCGGCGACCCGATGTCCCGGATCGGGCTCAGGATGGAAACATCCACCTCGATGCGGGGCAGTTCGTCAGGCCCCACCGGCAGGAACCGCGGATCCCGCAGGGCGGCATTGACCGCGTTCCCGTGCACCGAGAGATACAACGGCTCCACGGGCGCCAGAGACCCGATGCATCCGCGCAACTGGCCTGCGATCTTGAGCGTGACGAACGTCGCCGTATTCGTCTGCATCGCCGGCGTCAGGGTGTATCCGTCATACCGGAACTTGCCTTTCCGTCCCTCCACGCACCATCGGAGGGTATCCCTCGCGATCGCGAAAAGGGTCTTTTTTTCCGCCTCGGTCAGGCCGGGCGACCATTCTCCACTGCGTTTCTCTTTCACGGCGCTGTCCTCCTTCCGTAAATTGCCCGCGGCAACCGGCGCCGGATTCGCTCCGGGGTCCCCGAAGAACCCGATGGCCGCATACGAAACAGAATTGTCATACCGTCCCATGATTTCGCCGGAGGTCGCCGTCGCCAGCACCCGGCCGCGGACCTTCCGCCCGCTTTCCTGCAAGGCCCGCATCAGGATCCGGATCGGCACGGACCCGCAGATGGTGTCGCCGGTGTCGGCGCAATGCCGCTGGAAGGCGGCCTCGTCCAGCCGGGCAACGGCATCCGACGCTTCGCTCAACCAGGCGTGGAGCCGGCGCGGAACGTCCCGGTCGAAGGGCACATAGTCATAATTGGGGCCGTAATGCGTGAAATCGGAGGAAGCCAGGATCAACGTCCCTGTCCCGAGGTACGGCGCCAGACTCTTCGCCGCCGACTCCACCTGTTCCGGTGTCACGGAACCGCACAGGAGCGGAACGAGCCTGAACGCCCCCGCTGTTTTCTGAAGCAGGGGCAACTGGACCTCCACCGCGTGTTCGTTCCCGTCAGCCCCGGGCACATGGCGGAATCCCGCCGCCCGGCGCAAGGCATCGCAAACCGGTTGGTCCACGGGAATCCGCCCGAGAGGCGTTTCATAGGCTTCCAGGCCCGGCGCCGGGAGCGCAATGCCGTTGACAAATGCGCGATGGCTCGGCGCCATGACAATCACCCGCTCGTACGCGCCGCGGGGAATCAGCGAATACAGGGAAGCCGCGCAGCGTCCGGAAAAGACATACCCCGCATGGGGCGCCACCGCGCCGACAAGGGTCCCGGTCACCCCGGGTTTCCCGGCTTCCGCCAGCAATCGTTCCACCTGGCGCTCCAGGGCCACCGGCATCCGTTCATAGAACTGTCCGGCGACCGCGGCCGGACGGACTTCCCCGCCCCGGCAACTGCCACACCATGCCATGGCCACTCCCATCGCGAGCATACCGGTTGCCTTCACAAACCCCCTCGTATGCGGGAATTGTATTCCGGCCGGCAAATCCCTGAGTACACGCCCAGGAGGTCGTCGGCCATGCGCTCGAGCGTGAACCGCTCGCGCACAACGGCCTGGCCGCGGCGGCCCATGGCCGCGGCCGCCGCCGGGTCGGCGAGCAGCCGGTCAAGCGCCTCCACCAGGGCTCCGGGACGCGCGGGGTCGTACAGCAGGCCGCCGCCCGTCGCGCGCACCACTTCGCCGAACCCGCCGCGGTCGGGCTGGACCACGGGAACCCCCGCGGCCAGCGCCTCGACAATGAACAGCCCGAAAGCCTCGCCGTCCGGCATCGGGACCGACAGGACGGAGAGACCCGCCAGGAAATCCACCCGGCTCGCGCGGTCGAGGCCGGGAAGGAATTCGACGTCATTCGCAAAGCCCATCCCGTTCAGGCGGCGCCGCAGCCTGCCAAGGAACCGGGCGTCGTCGCCGGTCTGGCCGCCCATGGCCCGGAGCTTGAGGGTTGGAAAGCGGCGCTTCTTGAGTTCGGTAAACGCCTCGATCAGCGTTTCGAGCCCGAGGGAGCGGCTCATCTTCGACAGATAGCCGATGACCGGCGGGTCCGGCGGCTCCGGCGCCGCGCGGTAGTCCCCGGTCGCCAGGCCGGGAGGGACGACGTGCAGCTTCCCGTCGGGCAGCCCCAGTTTCACGCGCATACGGTCGGCGTAGTACCGGCTCACGGGCAGGAAACCATCCACCGTCGCACAACGCTCGCGGATGGCGTCCCAGCACGTCCGGTTATACGGCGCATCGAGCGCCTCGATCCAGGTGTCTTCGTCCTGGAGCACGCAGGCGACCGGCGCGTCGAGCCGGTCCCGCAGCCGGCCGGCCAGGCCGATCAGCAGGCTCGACCCGAGATGAATGACGTCCGGCCGCCGCTCGCCCTGCAGCCACACGGCCAGGCGCTCCAGTTCCCCGGCCTGCCCGCCTTCCTCGCCGCGGATCATGGACAGCGTCATGGCGCCCATGCCGCGCGCCCGCGTGCTGCCGGCCCGCTTCGCCGCGAGGCCGAGCAGCCACGGCGAGTCCAGCACGCGCGCCAGCCAGGGCGGCATGCGCCGCAGCAGGGGGACCTTCTGTTGGAGATAGAGCTTCACCCCGCCGAAGAACACCGGGGTGTTCCCGGCCGCTTCGGCATCGTCGGTGAACATCGGCAGATACAGGGGGACGACCACCGCATCGTGCCCGCGCCGCCGCAGGACTTTCACCACGCCCGTGTCGCGCAGGCAGTTCTCACAGTAGAACCCGCCGCCGGAGCCGGGAATGATCATCACGATTCTCATGAGTTCCTCCACCGCAGGGCCGCCGTGGGGCACGCCTCGGCGCACTCGCGCGCGGCGGTCGTGAGGCCGGCGGCGACGGTCTCGCCGAACGGAACCTGGATGCGCATGTCGAAGCCGCGTCCGTGGAACGCCACGCCAAGCCGCTCCTCCGCCCGGGCCGCGATGGCCACGCACCGCCCGCAACGGATGCACTTGCCCGGCTCGAAGACGATGTCGGGGTGCGTGAACTCCTTCGCGTATTGCCGGCGTTCGCCTTTGAACCGGGCCGTGTGCGCGCCGTACTCCGCCGCGAACCGCCGCAGGTCGCACGTGTTCTGCGCCAGACAATCGCAGTGGAGGCACCGGGCCGCCTCGGTGCGCATGCCCGCCGGATCGAACCCGGCGTTCGGGCCGCCGGCCGGCGCGACGCGCCCGTCGGGCGAGCCTTCCGCGCGCGCCAGCGGCAGCTCACAGTCGTGCAGCCGGCCGATATGCACGGTGTAGGGCCGGCCCCCCACCCTGCCGCCCGAACCGCGCAGCCGGTCCGCCGCCGCCAGCGCCGCGCGCCGGCCCGACGCCACCGCGCGGACCGCATGGCGCGCGGCGGCGGCCGACCCGGCGGCATACACACCCGGCGCCGAGGTCTCCAGCGTGTCCGGGTCCAGTTGCGGCCCCCCGGCGCGCACCGCCAGTCCCAGGCTCTCCGCCTGCTCCGCGCTCATCCCGCCGCAGGCCAGGATGACGGCGTCGAACCGGGCGCGGAGCTCGTCGAGCCCGCCGCGGCCGGCAAGGCGGTGCGAACCCCTGAACTCCACGCCCAGCCGCAGGATCGTCGCGATCTCGGCGTCGAGCACGTCGAGCGGCAACCGCTCGCGGTCCACGCCCCGGCGCAGTTGGCCGCCCGGCTGCGCGTGCTCGTCGAACAGGACACAGCCGCAGCCCTCGCGCCGCAGGTACCAGGCGGCGCTCAGTCCCGCGGGGCCGGCGCCGACGACCGCCACCGTCCTGCCGCACGCGGGCCGGCACTCGGGCGCGTAGGGCGCGGCGGACGCCAGGTCCGCGTCGGCCGCGAAACGCTTCAGCCGGCAGATGCCGACGGGGCTGTCCAGTTGCGCCCGGCGGCAGCCGCGCTCGCAGATTTCCGGACAGATCCGCCCCAGCGCCGCCGGCAGGGCGATATGCTCCTTGACCGTGGCAATCGCCTCGCGCCACTGGCCGGCCGCAAGCTGGCGGATCATCAGCGGAATATCCATGTGCGCCGGACACGTGCTCTGGCAGGGACCCACGCAGTCGCCCACATGGTCGCTCAGCAGAAGCTCCAGGGCCGCGCGGCGCGCGGCGCGGACGTCGTCGGACTCGCTCTCCACCACCATCCCGTCCTGGGCCTTGGTGGCGCAGGACGGCAGCAGCCGGGCGATTCCCTGCACCTTGACGAGGCACACCATGCAGGTGGTGAAGGGGGCGAACCCGCGGAGGTGGCAGAGGGTTGGAATGCGGATCCCGAGCCGGGTGGCGGCCTCGAGTATCGTGGCGCCGGGCTCCACCGTCACAGTCCTATGGTCAATGGTCAGCGTTGGCATGCTACCTCGCGCACGGGGAATCAACGGTTATGGCGTCCACCGGGCAGGCCGCCTTGCAGGCCCCGCACCGGACGCATTTCGACGGATCGATTGAATGCCTTTCGTAGGGCACGGGCGGGATCGCATCGGCCGGGCAGACCTGGCTGCAACGGGTACATCCGATGCACTTGTCGTTCACCGCGTACAGGATCAGGGAGCGGCACTTCCGGGCGGGACAGATGCCCTGGATGTGGGCCTCGACTTCAGGCCGGAAGTAGCGAAGGGTGGTGAGCACCGGATTCGGCGCCGTCCGGCCCAGTCCGCAGAGACTGGAGCGCTGGACCTCATGGGCGAGGGTCTCGAGCTTCTCGATGTCGCCCGCCAGCCCCTTCCCCCCGCACAGCCGTTCGAGGATGTCGAGCATACGGCGGGTCCCGATCCGGCAGGGGGTGCATCTGCCGCAGGATTCCCGCTGGGTAAAGGACAGGAAGTACCGGGCCATGTCCACCATGCAGTCAGCGTCATCCATCACCACCAAGCCGCCCGATCCCATCATGGCGCCGACGTGGAGGAGGGCCTCGTAATCAACCGGCGTGTCGGCCAGGGAGGCGGGCAGGCAGCCCCCGGAAGGACCTCCGATCTGGACGGCCTTGAAGGTCCGTCCGGGTGCGACGCCGCCGCCGATGTCCGTGACGATCCGGCCGATGGAAAGGCCCATGGCCACCTCGATCAGTCCGCCGCGCGCGATCTTGCCCGCCAGCGCGAAAACCTTGGTGCCCTTGCTGGTGCGGGTTCCGAGCGCCGCAAAGGCCTGCGCCCCGTGCCCCAGGATCCAGGGAACAAGCGAGAAGGTTTCCACATTGCCCACAAGGGTCGGGCACCCCCACAATCCCTTTTCCGCCGGGTACGGCGGACGCAACCGGGGCATGCCCCGGCGGCCCATCACCGACTCCAGAAGGGCGGTTTCCTCGCCGCAGACAAAGGCGCCCGCGCCCTCCAGGATGCGGAGGGTGAGGCTGAACTCCCGGCCCAGGATGCGTTCGCCGAGGAGGCCGCGCTCCTCGCAGAGCCGGATCGCCTCGCGCATGCGCTTGACCGCAAGCGGATATTCGGCGCGGATATACAAAATCCCCTCGGAGGCGCCAACCGCATAGGCGCCGATGGCCAGTCCCTCGATCACCCGGAACGGGTACGATTCGAGAATCATGCGGTCCATGAAGGCGCCGGGGTCGCCCTCGTCGCCGTTCATCACGAGATATTTCCGGGCCCCCTCCGCTTTCCGGACCATAGCCCATTTCCGGCCGGTCGGGAAACCGGCGCCCCCGCGGCCGCGCAAGCCGGCTTCGGTGACCGTTTCGATGACGGACTCCGGGGAGTGATCCCGCAGGACATGCTCGAGGGACTGGAACCCTCTGTGGTGGAGATAGGCGTCGAGATCCAGGGGTTCAAGCTGGCCGCAGTATTCCGTGGCGACCCGGTGCTGGGGCGTGAGGAAGGACTGGACCGCATGGCAGCCCGAATCCAGATGGCAGCGATCCGCGGCGATGTCGGGCACGCCGGTGAGAAGCCGGTCCACCAAACCCGAAAGGGCGAGATTCACACGATCGCGGAACCGGGACGGCGGGAAGTGGCGCCGGAGGATGGACGCGACGTCGGCCGCCCGAACCCGTGCATACAGGACAGGCGGCTTCCCGGGCTCCAGGATTTCCAGGAGCGGCGTGTTATGGCACATGCCCACGCAGCCGACAGTCGTGACCCGCGCGTCGGCGCCGGTGGCCGCCACGGCCGACTCGAGGGCTTCCAGCACCTGGCGGGCGCCGCCGGCCACACAGCAGGATCCGGTGCCGATCCGGATCTCCGCGCGGGCGGCGTCCCGGCGGGAGGGCGCCGCCGCCTGGCGGTTGCGGCGCTCGGCTTCCTGTTCCACGAAGGCCTGCAAAATGTCCGTCACGGCGCCGGGTTCGACATGGCCATAGGTGACGTCGTCAATCTGCACCACGGGCGCCAGGGTGCAACACCCCAGACAGGAAACCTTCCGAAGGGTGAACACGCCGTCGGGATCGGTATCGGCATCGCCCTCGAGCGCCAGGGTGCGGCGCAACGCATCGGTCACGCGTTCGGCCCCCTTCACATGGCAGGCGGTGCCGTGGCACACGCTGATCGTGTGTTTCCCCGCGGGCGTGAGCCGGAACTGGGAGTAGAACGTCGCAATCCCCATGATCACGGCCGGCGAGATATCCGTCCGTTCGCACACCCGCCGCAGGGCCGGCTCCGGAAGATACCGGTAGTGCGCCTGCAAGGCCTGCAGGATGGGAATGGTCTTGTCGGCCGTGCGCCCGATCCGGGCCACGGTCTCGTCGACAAACGCCAGATCGATGGAAGGTGTGTCGGTCATTCTTGACTCTGCTGTCCGGCGGGCGCCGGGCTCTGGCGCTCGGGCACCGCAAAGGAGGCGATCAACAGGGCGAGGGCGACGGCCGTCATGACGGCGATCACCGCGGCGC
>CAYWKN010000030.1:0-2166 GCA_964458765.1 uncultured Verrucomicrobiota bacterium | reverse complement strand
GCCCCGGCGGTTCCGGCGAGGCCGGGGGCATCGGGGCCGCGCGCCGCAATACCCCCGCGGCCTTCGAGGAAAGCAGGTACACGGCGGCGCCGATCACCAGCAGCCACCAGCCCCGCCGTGCCGCCTCGCGGGCCCGGAAGAACTGGGACCGCGCCGCGGCATCGAGTTCGCGGATGCCGGCCGTCAGCCGCGAGACTTCCGCGGCGTCGCGGGCCTTGTCCGCGGCATGCAGTTGCTCCACCAGCGCCGCCAGGCCCGCGTGGTTGAGCGGGTTGGCGCTCTTGATCTGGCTCGCGTTGAAGAGCAGCAGCGCGAGCACGACGCCGCAGAAGACCAGCGCCACCGTCGCGGTGCGGTCCGCGGCCCTGGCCCACAGGCCGGCCGTTTCCCCCCGCGGCAATACGATTTCCGGATCACTTTCCATGGAACTACCCCTTCCTTTCTTCCCGGATGCGCGCCTGCTCCCGCGGACACGAGGCGTAACAGCGGCCGCAGGCGACGCATTCCGAAGGATCGGTTTCAAACACCGTACGCACCTTCCGGCGCGAGTGGACCACGAGCAGAGCGCCCGCCGCAAAACCAAACCAGACGCCGAACGCCGTGCCGCCGCGCCGGAAGCGCCGCTCCAGGGCCGTGGCCCGCGCGTAGAGGGCGGCCGGCGCCTCCCCGCTGCGCAGGAACGCATCGGCCGCCACGGGATCGGCGGCGGCTTCCGGCGTCGCGGCCTCGGCCTGCGACACGACGACCGCCAGGGGAACCTCGCGGGCCGACCGGGCGAAAAGCGGGCCCATCGCATACCCCGCCACACCGCCGGCCGCGCACAGCAGCGGCGTGGCCAGCAGCGCGACGGCCAGCCACCGCCGGCCGCGCAGCCGTTCGGCGGCGGACGGCTCCGGCACGGGGCGGCGGATCGCGTCAAAGGGGCACTGCTCGCGGCACAGCTTGCAGACATCGCAGTCCGCGGGCGTGATCCGCGCCCTCTTCCAGGAGAGCGGCTGGAGCAGGCGCAGGAGCGCGCCGTAGGGGCAGAGGAAGCGGCAGTACGGGCGGCCGACGAACACGGACAGGACCAGGATCGCGCCGCCGGCCGCCAGCATGAAGGCCGGACCCGACATCCGGAACAGCGCGACGAAGGGATCGTAGCGGCAGATCAGGTACAGCCCGCCGCCGGCCGCGCACAGCACCGCGGCGCCCAGGTACACGAACGGCAGCAGCCCCAGGCCGCCGCTGACCCACGCCGGGAGCCGGACGGGCCTGACAAGCAGCAGGTCCTGCAGGGCCCCGTGCGGGCAGACCGCCGCGCAGAACACGCGCCCGAAAAAGAGGGCGAACGCCAGCGGCAGCAGGAAGAACGCCGCCGCCGCGGCCGTGAGCGCATAGCCGGGATCGCAGAGCGCCTGCGCCACGTTCTGGATCGAGCCGATCGCGCAGACGCAACCCCTGCGCCAGAAGCCGAAGTACGCGATCGAGGCGAGCATCAGGGCCACCACCCCGAAGCGCGACCGCTTGCGCAGCGTGAGCCACGCGGCCAGCGCGAGCCCCAGCCCCAGCAGCGTGACGTCCAGGTACATGAACAGCTCCGGCCGCGGCAGCGGGTCGGGAACGACCGGGAACGGATGCGGCCGGGAGAACTCGGGAGGCGGGAAGTTCATGCGCGCGAACTCCCGGTCTTGCGCAGGTAGGGGCGGGAGGCGGGCACGCGCACAAAGGCCCCGGCCGGGCAGGCCGTGGCAATGGAACACTGGTTGCAGTTCACGCACACGTTGTGGCGCACCTGCAGGAACATCGAGCCGTTCCCGAAGTCCGTGCAGCCGCGCGCACACTGGCCGCAGCCGATGCACTTGCCCTCGTCGATGTGGTACTCGTAGTAGGGCGCCTCGACCAGTTTCCGCGTGATGGCGGCCGTTGGACAGCGCTGGTTCTCGGCGCTCTCGTCGAGCGCGTGCTGCCGCGCCTTGAAGAAGCCGAAACAGAGTTTGCAGTAGCCGCAGATGGGGAAGGCGTGCACGAGCTTCACGGCCGACGGCTGGAGCACGCAGGCTGTGGCGCACTTGCCACAGTGCGTGCACTTCCGCGGGTCGATCTGCCACACACGCTGCCCGCCGCGCCAGGGCCGCAACGCCCAGGCGCGGCGGGCAGCGTGTGTGGCAGATCGACCCGCGGAAG
>CAYWKN010000029.1:0-18538 GCA_964458765.1 uncultured Verrucomicrobiota bacterium | reverse complement strand
CTCTCCCCCTACCCCAGCTCCCGATCCTCGAGCCCTTTTTCGTCCAGCCCCAGATAGTGCCCCAGCTCGTGGAGATAGGTCTTGCGCACTTCCTCGCGGAACACCTCCTCGTCATCGCCGGATTCCTCCCGGATCACCTCCAGGAACAGCAGGATTTGCGACGGCACGTCGTTGCCCGCCTGCGGCTCCTCCTCAAAGGCCGGCCCGACAAACAATCCCATCGTGTCCGGCTCGACCCCGTCCTCCGTCAACGCCCGGGAAGGCCTGCGTTCGCAGGTCACCGGCAGCGCTTCCGCCGCCCGCCGCAGGCGCTGCGGCAGCCCTGCGAGCGTACGGGCCACTTCCCGCTCCGCCATCCGCACCCAATACTTCCATGCATCCTGTTTCATGGCGCCGCCGGCGCGCCGCCGGCCGCCAGGATTCCCGCCAGTCCGATCCATGCCCAATATCCGTTCGCCTTCTTCATGGTCGCCTCCTTCCGCCGATTCACGCGCCTCAATATATTCAGATATGCTAATATGTCAATGCGAATTTGTCATGTTTTCCATCCAGCGCCGGAGGCGGTCGCCGCGCCCGCCGCGCGCCAAACCGCGGTATTTTTTTGACCCGCCGGCGTCCCTTACGGTAGTCTTCCCCCCCAAAGGATGCAAGCGTTCGAGGAACTCCCATGCCATTCATTCCCGGTTTGATACAGGCGAATTTCGCCTCCACGGTTATCTACGCGTTCTCCACGTCCGACTGGTTCGGCAAGGCCGTCGTCATTCTCCTGGTCGTCGGCTCGGTCTTCGCGTGGTCCATCATGGTGGCCAAGACCCGCGAGTTCCGCAAGGCCCGCCAGGACGCCCGCCGCTTCCTCGCCGCCTACCGGCGCGAAAACAACCCCTTCGCGCTCTACCTGCAGGGACGCAAGTACGAGGGCCCCCTCGCCGCCATCTACGTCCAGGCCTGCGAGGCCGTCATGACCGACGTCACGTCCCGCACACGCTCCAGCGACCTCCTCGCCGCGACCTCCGCAAGCGCCGGGGACGCCAGGATCAGCCCCTTCGAAATCAACACGGCGCGCAAACTGGCCGAACGCACCGCCATGGACCTGGGCGCCCTCCTGGAGGAAGACATGGGCATGCTGGCCACCGCCGTCACCGCCGCCCCGTTCCTGGGACTCCTCGGAACCGTCTGGGGCGTCATGGACGCCTTCAAGGCCATGGCCGCCAGCGGCACGGTGACCCTCTCCGAAGTCGCGCCCGGCATCTCCGGCGCCCTCCTGACCACCGTCGTCGGCCTGCTCGTGGCCCTGCCTTCCCTCATCGGCTACAACCTCCTGACCAACCAGATGAAACGCATCTGCCTGGCCATGGATAACTTCGCCGAGGAGTTCACGAACGACATCGAGCGGGCTTTCCTCAGCCGCCCCGAATAACAGGAGCCGCCCGTGGCACGCAAGGCAACCGCACGACTGCAGCATCCCATCGGCGAGATCAACCTCACACCGTTGATTGACCTGACCTTCCTGCTCCTGATCACCTTCGTGATCACCTTCCCCCTCGTCCAGACCGGCATCCCCGTGAACCTCCCGCGCGGCAAGAAGGCCGCGGACCTGCCCACCAAGGACAAGCACACCGTCTCGCTCGACGCCCGCGGAACCCTCTACGTGGATGACATGGCCTGCTCGATGGAGAAGTTCACCGCCGACATGAAAACCATCGGCAAGACCGCCCCCAACACCGTCATTCTGGTCCGCGCCGACGAAACCATCCCCTACGGCCGCCTGGTGGCCGTCCTCCAGGTGCTCCATGAAGCCAAACTGGCCCGCATGGCCCTCGTCACGCAACCCGAAGCCCGCAAGCGATGAGCGTCCGTCAACCAGGATTCGGCAGCCACTTGGTCCTGGCCGCAACCGTCCACGGCCTGCTCATCGGAGCCATCCTCGCCGTCGCCCTCTTCAAGGGGTGCGGCCGCCCGTCGGACGTCACCTTGCCCATGGAATTGATCGTCGAAGCCCCCTCCGACCTGGAGGAGGAGAAGACGGAACCGAGGAAGGAGGTCAAGACGCCGGACCCGGAACCCGAGCCCGACAAGGACGACATTCCCGAGCCGGAAAAGAAACCCGAGGTCAAGAAGCCCGTCCCGAAGCCGGAAGTCAGGAAACCCGACAAGCCCAAGATCGAGGTCAGCAGGAAGCTGGTAAAGCGCAACAGCAAGACCTCCAAGACCAGGCTCACCGCCGCCGAAATCCAGCGCCTCCTCGATCGCGGCGCCAAGATCGGCAACAAGTCCAACCTGTCGGATGCCGACCTGCGCCGCCTCCTGAATTCCGACACCCGGTTTGGCGACGGCAATCCCGCCACGCGGGAAATGGTCTATCTGGATGTCATCAAGCAGACCATGTACAGCGCCTGGGACCAACCCACATCGCTCGGCATCGCCGGGCTTGTCACCCGGGTGGAGTTCACTTTCTCGCCGGACGGAACCATCGCCGGGTGCCGGCTGTCGGGCCCGTCGGGAAACTCCACGATGGACGACTCCGCCATGCGGGCGGCACGGTCCGTGCGCCGTATCAGCGGCGTCCCGGCCGAATTCTTCCTCTCCCACCGCCGCATTACCGTGGCCTTTGAGTTGACAGGCGGCCGCTGATCCGCACAATGCCGAATCCCAAACCCATAAAACAGATTTCTTGACCATCCAACACCCATGAAAACACCGATGATCGCTTCCCGTTTCACACGCCTGCTGCCGGCTGTGGCCGTTTCGCTGTTCCTGGCCGCCTCCCGCCTTGTCGCCCAGGAGGTGGTCGTCTCCAAGCCGGGCGGCGCCAAGATCAGCCTGGATCTGTCCGGGTTCAGC
Organism: uncultured Verrucomicrobiota bacterium; assembly: GCA_964458765.1. Classification (GTDB taxonomy): domain Bacteria; phylum Verrucomicrobiota; class Kiritimatiellia; order CAIKKV01; family CAITUY01; genus CAIVSY01. The sequence continues at coordinate 15,697 of CAYWKN010000029.1, read as the reverse complement.
GCTTCCGGCGCCGCGGGCTCCGTCTTCCGGCAGACACTCGAGTCCGACCTGCGCCGTTCGGGCTGGTTCGTGTTCTCGCGCCCCGCCACCTACGGCATCACGGGCCAGTGCGCCGACAGGGGCGGATCGCTCTCGGCGCAATGCCAGGTCGCAAGCCTGGCGCAGTCCCAGGTCGTCCTGAACAAGGCCTATGCCGACACTCCCGCCAACGCCCGGCATCTCGCCCACAAGGTGGCGGATGAGATCATCATGGCCATCAAGGGATTCCGGGGCATCTGCTCGGGCCGTATCGTCATGGTCGGCAACCGCACGGGGAACAAGGAAGTCTACCTGTGTGATTTCGACGGCGGGGGCCTGCGGCAGCTCACCTCCGACCGTTCCATCAGCCTGGCCCCCTATTGGTCCGCCTCCGGAACACACATCGCCTACACATCCTTCCGGCGCGGGTATCCCGATATCTACCTTGTGGATCTTCGCTCCGGCGCGCGCAACTGCATCGCGGATTACCCCGGAATCAACATGGCGGGCGGCCTCTCGCCCCGCGGCAACGAGGCGCTGATGATCCTCTCCAAGGACGGCAATCCCGAGGTTTACATGAAGGATCTGGGTTCCGGCCGCCTGACCCGCCTGACCCACACCCCGCGCGCCGGGGAGGCCAGCCCGGTCTGGTCGCCCGACGGCTCCCAGATCGCCTATGTATCCGACCTGGCCGGCGCCGGCAGTCCCCAGGTCTACGTCATGAACCGCTCCGGGAACAGCAAACGCATCACCTCGCGCGGACGCGAGAACGTCGCGCCCGACTGGGGCGCCAACGGATGGATCACCTTCTGCAGCCGCCGCGGAGGCCGCTACGGCATCTTCATCATCCACCCCGCGACTCTCGAGGAGCGCCAGATCAGCCCCGACGACACGCACTACGAGGATCCCGCCTGGTGCTCCGACGGGCGGCACATCGTCTGCACCCGCCAGGACGGCCGCACCAGTCGCATATATATGCTTGACACCATGGGAGACCCCCCCGTATGTTTGTCGCCCAATGATGGGAGCTGGTTTTCCCCATCCTGGTGTGCTCAATAACAACCTTTTTACAACAAGGCGGAAAGACAATGAATATTCGTAACGTTTGCGTCGTGATTCTCGTGTGTGCCATGGCCGCAGCCTCCACGGGTTGCAAGCGCTGGTTCGGAAAGAAGAGTTCCACCTCGGGCCTCCCTCCGACCGACTGGGTCGGCGGCACCGGCCTTCTGGGCGAAGGCAGCACCCTTCCGGACCGCACGGCGTTTGAAGGCAAGGACGTGGTGGCCGGCCAGTTCGACACCGTCCTGTTCGCCTATGACAGCGCCCAGGTGGACGATTCCGAGCGCGCCAAGGTGGAAGCCGTCGCCGAATTCCTCAAGGGCAACGCGTCCGGCATGGTCACCCTGGAAGGGCATTGCGACGAACGCGGCAGCAACGAGTACAACATGTCGCTCGGCGAACGGCGCGCCCTGGCCGTGCGCGCCTACCTGATGAGCCTCGGCATTGATGGCGCCCGGATCCAGACCAAGAGCCTCGGCGAAGAGCAGCCGAAGGACCAGGGCCACGACGAAAAGGCCTGGAGCGTGAATCGCCGCGTGGAATTCGTGATCGTGAAGTAATTCCATTCCTCCGAATGCAAGCCCCGGGAAACCGGGGCTTTTTTGTTTCCCGGAATCTGCTACCATGGGGCGCATGAACACTTTGCCCCTCGCGTTGTTCGGCGATGTCGGCGGCGGCGAGCTGCTTGTGGTGTTTGCCGCCATCCTCCTGCTCTTCGGCGGCAAACGGCTTCCTTCCATCGCCCGCACTGTCGGCAGAACCCTGGCGGACCTGCGCAAGGCATCGCAGGACTTCAAGGATCAAGTCCTGAACGCCGACGCATCCCCCGCGGAACCCTCCGGTCACGGAACGGCCCTCCCCCCGCCGCCGGAACCAGGATCCACCCCGCCAGCCAAGTCATCCAATCAGGAGCCCCCACCCCGTGACCTTGCCGGATGACACCGAAAGCCGGGACTGGACGGTGAAGCCGATCCTGGAGCACCTCGACGACCTGCGTCGCGCGTGCTTCTGGGCATTGGCGGCCCTTCTGGCCGGCATGGCCGTTGCCTTGCGTTTCGCGCCAGCCCTCTTCCGCCTGATCAAGGCGCCGCTGTACGGCGTTGTCGAGAACCCGGACACCTTTCTCCGCAACATTGATGTCACGGGCGGAATGTCGGTGGCCATGCAGACGATCTTCTGGGGCGGACTGCTGTTCAGCGCGCCGGCGATCCTGGCCGCCGTTGCGTGGTTTGTATTCCCCGGCCTGACAGGCCGGGAACGGCGCGCCGTGCTGGGCGGCATGCTGTTTGCCCTGGTCCTGTTCGTTTGCGGCGTCCTGATGTGCTATTTCGCCGCACTCAAGCCCGCTCTCCGGATCATGCTCTGGTTCAACGAATGGCTCGGCTTCAAGGTGGAGTATTTCCTTGTCACCAGCTATGTGGGCTTTGTGCTCAAGCTGCTGTTGAGCTTCGGGCTGACGTTTGAATTGCCCGTGGTCCTGCTGATCCTGGGCCATCTGGGCATTATCACCTCCGCCCAGCTCCGGCGCACGCGTCGTCACGCCATCGTTCTGATCCTGGTTCTGGCCATGGTGATCACTCCCACCCAGGACCCCTTCAGCCAGCTCCTGCTGGCGATTCCCCTGATCATGCTGCACGAGATCTGCATCTGGCTGGTCTGGGCCCGCGAACGCCGCGCCATATCCGAATCCGATTCCCTCAACGCGCGGGAGTGAACCCAAATGGAGCAGTTGGAGTCACTACGAAACACACGAAAGTCACGAAAAGTTCTGAGAATCAACACGATGCAGCATTGCCTTTCCTCGCTGATATTTGCCTTAATTGCCATTGCTGGGTGACACTATTTCAAAAGCAGACCACAATATATTGTGGGTTCAGACGATTCACGGCAATACAACCACAATTTAGCCATCACTATGTGCAGCGCTAATCCGTGCGCTCTCATCAATCACGTCCTGCCACTGCCGCTCCAGAACATAGTTATGAATCCGCGTCACCCCTTCCCGAGCGGTCCGGATAAGTCCTGCATCCCGCCATGCCCTCAACCATTCTCTTGCTGTCGTAGCGCCAATGCCAAACCATTCGACAATATCCCCCACCCCAAACTCACCGACGTCTGTCGCCTCAGCCAATCGGCGCGACAAGATCTGACTCAATAATTGCTGCTGCACCCGATCCAATGGCTCCCATGGCGCGGTCCTGTGCTCCGTCGGGAAAATAGTTTCGGCTCGCTTCCGGAGTGAATCAGCCGCCTCGGCCATCGTTCCCGTAAAATATTCAAGCCACTGGGTATGGTCGGGATCATGCCGCCCGTCATAGTAACTGACAGGCAAGCCCATCTGGAGATTCCCGTAATACGCACCCAGATTGGCGGTGTAATATTCTTCCAGCGACAGGAAACCTCGCATGTCATACCCCGCCCGCCACAATTCCGTTGTCGCCAATGCCCGCGCTGTCCTGCCGTTGCCATCCATGAACGGATGAACACTCACGAAACGATGTGCCAGCAACCCCGCCCGTAACGGGGCCGGGATCTCTCCGGAAGCCGGACTCCTCATCCATCCAACCAGATCGCTCATTAACCCAGAGACGTCCCGCGGTTCCGGTGGACCATAATCAATCGCCCCTGTCACCTCGTCGACCACCGGACATTCCCCCGTCCGGTATTCACTCTGGCTCCCCCGCCGCCCATGCCCACGCACAATAATGATCGCATGGAGTTCTCGCACATAGTCTTCGGTCAAAGGACGATTCGCCTCAACCTGCTCTTCAATCCAATCAAGAGCCCGCCAGTAGTTCCGGACTTCCTGCTCCATGTCGGTCCTGGATCGCTCCGGATGCGCGACCACACGCACCACTTCACGACTGTTGAGCGTGTTCCCTTCTATGGCCGTGGAATTCCGGGTCGCCCTCTGCCGTGCCTGATGTCGCAGTAGCAAGACCTGATCCGGCGGCAAAGGCAGCACATCCACCACACTCCGGGCGGCCTCAATCCGGCCCAGTGCCTTGACCATGGAATGCGTATATCTGAATCTGGCCGCAAAGTTCATACCGCACCCCACCTAGACCGTCACCTTCACCGTAATACTCGTGTCACACCCAAACGTGTCCAACACCTTGACGCATGCCGTATACGTCCCCCTCCTCGGATACACATACCCGGCCTCGCTGACCGTTTTGAGCGACCGGTCCTTCCGCGTCCGGCAATCCTGCTGACTGCCTGAAGCAAGTGGCCGCCGGTTTGGGCTCGCACCTAGTCGTTCCGAGTATTGCAAACCGCTGCAACAACGACAAGTTCCCGGCACAAGGCGCAATCCACGTTGCGATGCCACCTCGCTGCAACCTCCGCACCCCACCATCCAACGGTCACCCCATTTGCTCCAACTGCTGCCGAGCCTCCGCCACGGCGCAGAGATTGCGATCAGTGATGACTTCAATGCCAAGGTCTTGGCATATCCCACCCATGACCATCGGAACCCAGGACGCCCGTAGCGCCACCCTCTTGGGCCGCATCCCATTCTTGACCAGCAAGCGCAGAAATTTGTCCGGCACCTGGGCCCACATATCCTCAACGTCTTTATCGACCGTCAGCATCTCCACTCCCAACACAAACCCGGATTCGGAATCGGCGGCCAGCATCAGGTACGGCACCTGCGGTCGCTCCCCCTTCTCCCCCACCCGGAAAGGCGACGGCGACACATCCATTTCTATCGTCAAATCCGCCGTCTTCAATGCCCGCACGGACTCCACCAGCGTCTGTGGAATCGAAATCCGGAAGGAGGTCGGCGGCGGCGGACATTCTCGCCGCTCGTCATGCCATTCAATCACTCCATCCTTCTTCTCAGGCACCCTGACAAGATACGTACAGGTACCGGGCTTCCGGGCTGTCAATCGGCGGTCTTCCTTGATCCGCGGCGCCATCACAAGCAACTGTTCGAGGGCAAGAACAAGCAGGCGGGCCTCTTCAGCGTCAACCCCCCACGGAAAATAGCCGGGCCGATACCCGCGGAAATATGGCCATGTGTTGGCGCCTTTGAAGTTCAACCCCAACTCCTTGACAACACGTTTCTCACTGGCGTCCAACTCGCTCTTCTTGCCGAACGCGGCATGGATCTGCCGGATGTCGCACAACATGGCGGCCACATCTTCTTCCCCCGCCTTGTGCTGCATCTGCCAGAATTGGGACAAGGCCTTCACGCCACAGTACAAGGCCACAGCATGGTATTCGCCCAGCAACCCCATCACACTGACGAAAACAACATTGTCGCTTTCAGGATCCTTGACCCCGAAAATGTCTGTCTCCTCCACCCACAACCACGGTTCCATCTCCCGCACCTTGGCCGCCAGAGTAAAAAGCCTTCGCCACATATCGCCAGTCACGGGTTCATCTTGTTGTAGACTTGCTTTCACTGTCGTACTACTGCTCATGTATTGTCATCCTTCCTTCATCCACCAGCATTCTTGACCGCCCCCACGCATGCCCCCCCTCACGATCCTGCCTCCGGCCCAATGGCGTCACTTCTCAACCGCGTGAAGCTCCTTTGCACGGTCCTTGGATAGGTCAACCGAGGAGAAACCGGAGACCCCGCGCGGCAACCTCAGATGGAACTGGTCCAGCACATCCACCCCGCACCGGCCTCCCGCCAGCTCAAAACCCAGGACATGCCCGCCGCAGGATTGATCCGACGAAAGGAAATGCAGGTGGTACCCCGGCACGTTCACTCCCTTGACATAGGCGGGACAACGGAATCCCACGATCGTGCCCCGGACATTTCCCATGGCAAACTCAGGCTGCTGGCGCGTGGCTTCCTTCAGCGTCGGATAGGGCTTGCCCTGCCGCGCAACACTCCGTGTGCGCATCGTCCTGAAATCCCCGTCAATCCGGATGGCGCAAAAGACGTTCTGGTCCGACACCACACCGTCCAGCCACCGGCCCAGCGAATCGAAATCCATGGGCCCCGATACCGGGAGCAGCGTGTCCGGCTGAAAACGGCACACCGTGGCAAAGGGCGTCCTGGTGCCGGGATCGGGCGTGTACACCCGGCCATCCGCCTTGACCTGTCTCAGGCGGCCGTCCAGCAGGATCATCTCGCCATCCAGCCCGTCAAACGTACCGATCCCGAAATCCCCATGTTCCAATAATTCGCCACAGGCCAGATCACCATCAAACACGCCCGCCAGCAGGGCATCGATCGTCGAATTCTGGAAGACCACATCGCGCGGGGGCGCCACGCATCCCGCCACCAGGACCATCCACCCCGCCAGACAACAACACAAGGCTCTGATGCCTGAAATCTTGGGTCTTGTTTCTGAATACATTCGTAACTCGTTCAAATTGAACATCCAACATCCAACAAGGAATTTCCAATTTCCAAGGGAGAGAAAAAGGCGGAGGCAGGGCCTGTTGTCCATTGATTCGCACAACTCTCACCCACTTGGATGTTGGACATTCCGTGTTGGATATTGGACATTCAGTTCCTCGAAAAACCTGAGCATCGCTCAGAGTCTGATGTCTGTGGTCTGACGTCTGATGTCTGCGGTCTCATCCTCACCTACTCTCCCGTATCCACAATTCCCGCGATCCGGAAGCCCGCCATCTCGATCATCCTGCAGTCCGCCTCGTTACCCTGTCCGCCCGTGGTCAGATAACCCTGCGTGAAGAGCGAATTGGCCGGATACAGACTCAAGACCTGCAACGCCCCCAGACAGGCTTCCCGGCCACCCGCAATCCGGATCTCGCGGTCGGGATTCACAAACCGGAACATCGCCAGCGTCCGCAAGGCATCCATGGCGCTGATCCGGGGGATCGACGCCAAGGCCGTCCCGGGCCTGGGATCCAGGAAATTCACGGGAATCGAATCGGCGCCCGTTTCGCGCAGGGCGAATGCCAGGTCCACCCGGTCCTCCAGCGTCTCCCCCATCCCGATCAAACCCCCACTGCACAGTTCCAGCCCCGCCTCCTTGACCACCCGCGCGGTTCCCACCCGGTCGCCGTAGTCATGCGTCGTGCAGATCCTCCCGTAATGACGCTCGGAGGTCTCGAGGTTGTGATTGTAGCGGTCAACCCCGGCCTGCTTGAGTTGGCGCGCCTGGCCGGACGTCAGCAAGCCCAGGGACGTGCAGAGTTGGATCGGCACCTCGCTCTTGATCCTGCGGGCCGCCTCGCAGATCGTCTCCAGTTCCTTCGCCGCCGGCGCCCGTCCGCTCGTAACCACGCAATAGCGGTACGCGCCCAACGCCCTGGCCGCCCGCGCCCCTTCCACAATGCGTTCCACCGTCTGCATCGGGTAGCAGTCCACGCTGGGTTCGGCCGAAGCCGACTGGCTGCAGTACGCGCAATCCTCGCTGCAGGCCCCGCTCTTGGCGTTGCGAATGACGTGAAGCGTCACATCCCGTCCGAAATGCCGTTGCCGGATCTCAAACGCCGCATGCAGGACCGCCAGCAACTCGTCTTCGCCGGACTCCAGCACCACCAGCGCCTGTTCCTTCCCAATCCGGCCCCCCGCCAGCACATGGCGGCTCAGTTCATCCCATTTCATCCTAAGCCCCCGGTACTGTTCATGCCTCACCCGGCAAAGCTTCTTCCAGATCCTCCGACGGCATCGGGAAATCATCGCCCTGGGACGGCGCTCCGCCGCCGCCGACACCCTTGGGTGCGCCAAGAAACTGCACGCGGTCGGCGCGGACCCGCAGCTTGCTGCGTTTCTGCCCCTCCTGCGTGGTCCACTCATCCAGTTGCAGGCGCCCTTCCACATAGACGGTGCTGCCCTTGCTCAAGTACTTCTTGCACGTCTCGGCCTGTTTGTCCCACACCACCACATCGACAAAACAGGTCCGTTTGACCATCTGGCCGTTCTTGTCCTTGTAGTCGTCGTTCACCGCCAACCGCAGGTCGCCCACGCTGAGGCCGGAGGGTATGGTGCGCACCTCGGGGTCGCGGGTCAGGTTCCCTATCAACATCGCTCGATTGAACGTAGCCATGGTGTCTTCTTCCTGTCGTGTTCCTTCGGAATTCGTGCCACGGGATGGATCCGGCGCCGGTCGCCGGCCCTGCCATCTTTTTGCCCTTCTCTTGCGGCAACTTTGTCCTTATAACCGCCGCTGTACGGATTCGCAAGGAGCATCTGCCCATGAAACTGATCCTGGCCTCCCATTCCCGCGGCCGCGCCGCCCTGCTGACAGCCGCCGGTTATGTATTCGAACAGATCCCCTCGAACATCGAGGAGCCTGCGCCGCACAACGGCGCCCCTCTGGAAGGGCATGTACGGCAACTGGCTGTGGCGAAAGCCGAGGCGGTGGCGCGCCTCCATCCGCATGCCGTTGTCATCGGCGCCGACACCGCCCTCATTCTCGGGCGCCGCATTTTCGGCAAGCCCGCGAGCCTTGCCGATGCCACCCGGATGCTGGCTTGCCTCGGCGGACGGACCCACAGGATCAGCAGCGCGGCCTGCGTGATCTTCCCGGCCGCCGGCCGCCACCCGCAGCGGAGAACCGTCACAATGATTGACACCGCGTGGGTCACCCTGCGCCGCTGGCCGCTGGAGCGCCTCCGCCGCCACGTTCGCTTGACCCGCCCGCTGGCATGGGCCGGCGCCTACGCCGTGCAGGACCCGCATTCCGCCGCCCTCGTCTCCCGGATCCGCGGCGACCTCGCCACGGTCATCGGACTTCCCCTGCGGGCATTGGACCGCCGGTTGCGCGAGGGCGGAATATAGGCGCACAAAGAAAAAGGCATGGGGTGTTTCCGCCCCATGCCGTCTTGCCGGCCAACCGATGGCCGCACCGGATCAGACCCGCTTCAGCAGCAGCGCGCAATTGTGCCCGCCAAAGCCCAGCAAGTTGTTCAAACACGCGCGAATCTTGAACTCGCGCGCCGCATTGGGCACGTAATCCAGATCGCAGTCCGGATCGGGCGTCGTGTAGTTCATCGTCCCGGGAACCACGCCCTTCTGGATCGCCAGCGCGCAGATCACCGTCTCGATGCCGCCCGCCGCACCCAGCAGGTGGCCGGTCATGGACTTGGTGGAACTGACCATGACCTTCTTCGCCTGTTCGCCCAGCGCGGCCTTGACTGCCGCCGTCTCGTTCTTATCGTTCAGCGGCGTGCTGGTGCCGTGGGCGTTCACATAGTCAATCATATCGGGCGTAAGGCCGGCATCGCGGATGGCGTTGCTCATGGCGCGGGCCGCGCCCTCGCCGCCCGGCGCCGGCGCCGTGATGTGGCTGGCGTCGCAGGTGGCTCCGTATCCAGCCGCCTCGCAGTAAATCCGCGCGCCGCGCTTGACGGCGTGTTCGTACTCTTCCAGGACGATGATCCCCGCGCCCTCGCCCATGACAAAGCCGTCGCGATCCTTGTCGAACGGGCGGCTCGCCCGGGTGGGATCGTCATTGCGGGTGCTCATCGCGCGCATCGCGGAAAAGCCCGCGATGCCGAGGGGACAGATCACCGCTTCGGCGCCGCCCGCCACCATCACATCCGCGTCGCCGTGCTGGATCTGGCGGACCGCCTCGCCAATCGAATGGGCGCCGCTGGCGCATGCCGACACCACGCAGTAGTTCGGCCCCTTCATCCCGTGCTCGATGGCGATCAACCCCGAGGCCATGTTCACAATCATCTGCGGGATCATGAACGGCGAACAGCGGTCCGGCCCCTTCTGCAGGAGAACCGAATGCTGGTCCTCCATCGTCACCAGGCCGCCAACGCCGGAACCAACCATGCAGCCGACCCGCGCCGGATCCTCGGCGCTCATCTGCAGCCCGGCATCCTGCACGGCCAGCTTGCCCGCCGCCATGGCATAGTGGCAGAACGGGTCCATGCGCCTCTGTTCCTTCTTGGGAATATACTTGTCGATCTCGAATTCCCGGACTTCCGCGGCGATCTGCGTCGCCATGGCCGAGGCGTCGAACTTGGTGATCTTGCCGATCCCCGATGTCCCCGCGCACAGACGCTGCCAGAAAACGTTGATGTCGCACCCAAGGGGCGAAATCACCCCCAGACCGGTGACTACTACTCTGCGTGTACTCATGCTGGTTTCCTCGTTTTCAGGTTATGGCGCCACGGCCGACACAAACACGGGGAGATGTCGCCATCTCCCCGCTCTCACGAACCTTGAGAACTCAGGCGTCGAAGCCTTTGCCCTTGAGGTAATCGATCACCGCGCCGACGTTCGTCAGCTTCTCGGCATCCTCGTCCGGAATCTCGGCCCCGAATTCCTCTTCGAACGCCATGACAAGTTCCACCGTATCCAGCGAGTCGGCGCCCAAGTCCTCGATAAAAGACGCCTCACGGGTCACCTGTTCCGCGTTCACGCCCAACTGCTCGACAATGATATCCCTGACTTTATCTTCCAATGCCATATGCTTCTCCTTCTTTACGTTGTTCTACTGCATTACCATGCCACCGCAGACCGTCAGCACCTGCCCTGTCATGTACGAGGAGGCATTGCCCGCCAGGAACAACACCACATCCGCCACGTCATCAGGCTGACCAAACCGCCCCATCGGAATGGCATCCAACATCTTCTTGCGCACTTCCTCGGGCAACGCATCGGTCATCCGGGTCTGTATGAAACCCGGCGCCACCGCGTTGACCCGAACGTTACGCGAGGCCAGTTCCTTCGCCGCCGACTTCGTCAGGGCTATCACCCCGGCCTTTGAGGCAGCGTAATTACACTGGCCGGCGTTCCCGATCAAGCCAATAATTGAGGCCACGTTCACGATGGCCCCCGTCCGCTGCTTCATCATCGGGCGGGCCGCCGCCTTGGTGAACAGGAACGTTCCCTTCAGGTTCACATCCAGAACGGCATCCCAGTCCTGCTCGGACATGCGGATCATGAGGGTATCCTTGGTGATACCCGCGTTATTGACCAGAATATCCAGTTTCCCGAAGGTCTCCATCACGCCGGACACCACGGCATCCGCGGCCGCCGCGTTGCTGACATCCGCTTCCAGGCACTTGACCTTGCGGCCCGCGGCTTCGATCAGGCCGGCGGTTTCGGCCAGCCATTCGGCCTTCAGGTCGCACAGGGCCACATCACAACCTTCCGCAGCCAGTTTCTTCGCAATCGCCTGCCCGATCCCGCGCGCCGCGCCGGTAACCAGAGCCACTTTTCCGTCCATCTGTCCCATCTTGTCCTCCTTACACCTTGAGAGCCGCCACGGCCTTGTCGAGCGTCGGGACATCCCCGATGTTCAGCGCCGCCGCATCCTTGTCAATCCGCTTGATCAATCCCGAAAGCACCTTGCCGGGCCCGCATTCGACGTATTCCGTCACGCCGTTCTGCTTGAACCATTCGATGCTCCCGACCCACTGTACCGAGGAAGTCAACTGCCGCACCATCAGCGCCTTGATTTCCTCCGGCGTGCCGTGCGGCTTGCCCGTCACGTTCGAAACCACCGGAACGGCCGGCGCCCGGACGGTGACTCCCTTCAGCACCTGTTCCAGCTTGGCGGCCGCCGAGGCCATCAACGGCGAATGAAAGGCGCCTGCCACCGGCAGCACAACGGTCTTCTTGGCACCCGCCGCCTGGGCCCGTTTCTCGGCTTCCGCGATTTTCGCCTTCTCCCCTGAAAGGACAATCTGCTCCGGCGAGTTGATGTTCGCCATCTGGACCCCGGCCGCGGCACAAACCTTCTCCAGTTCCGCCAGCGCCAGCCCCATCACGCTGACCATGCCTCCCTGCCGTTCCTCGCAGGCTTCCTGCATGGCCTTCCCGCGCACCTTCAGCACCTTGACGGCGTCTTCAAAGGAAAGAACGCCTCCGGCATACAGGGCCGTCCATTCCCCCAGGCTCAGTCCCGCGAAACCGGAAACCTGCAAGCCGGGATGCAACTTGCGGAGGGCCGCAAAACAGGCCGCGCTGGTCACAAAAATCGCCGGCTGGCAGTTGTCGGACCGGGTAATCTCCTCAATGGGCCCCTCGGCGCAAAGCCGCGCCAGGTCAAACCCGAGCACCGCACTCGCGCGGTCAAACAGATCCTTGCACTCGGGATGGGCCGCCACAAGATCCTTACCCATCCCCACCGCCTGCGCGCCCTGACCCGCATATACAACGGCTGTCTTCTTCATCGCTTGCTCCTCCTTACATCCGAATCACGGAAGCCCCCCAGGTGAAACCACCTCCGAAGGCCACCATCACCACCACGTCGCCTGCCTTGATCCGCCCGTTCCGCACGGCTTCATCCAAGGCCACCGGAATGGAGGCCGCCGACATGTTGCCGAACCGGTCCAGATTGACATAGAATTTCTCCGGAGCCACCCCCAGCCGCTCGCGGATGGCATTCACAATCCGGATGTTCGCCTGATGCGGCACAACGCACGCCACGTCATCCAGGGTCAAGCCGCTCTGCTCCAAGGCATTGCGCGCCGCATCCCCCATGCTCCGGACCGCGTTCTTGAAGACTTCCTTGCCGACCATCTGCATGCAGTGCATGCGTTTCTGGACCGTTTCGGTGGAGGTGGGATTGCGGCTGCCGCCGCCGGGGATCTTCAGGAGATCCGCCAGTGCCCCATCCGAACCCGTCACCGTCGCCAGGAAACCGCGGGGCGCGTCGCATGCCTGCAGAACCACGGCGCCGGCGCCATCGCCGAACAGCACGCACGTGGCGCGATCTTCCCAATCCGTCACCGTGCTCAGTTTTTCGGCCCCGATGACCAGCGCCGTCTTCACCGCGCCGGTCCGGATGAACTGGCTGGCCACGTTCATGGCGTAGAGGAATCCGGAACAAGCCGCTTCCAAGTCGAAACACGTGGCATTCCTGGCCCCGATCAGGTTCTGAACGAAACAAGCCGTGTTCGGGAGCATCATGTCCGGCGTCACCGTGGCGACAATGATCAGATCGACGTCCTCCGCCGCCACACCCGCCTGCGCCAGCGCGCGCCGCGAAGCTTCCGCGGCCATGTCCGACGTGGCCTCATCCGGCCGGGCGATGTGCCGCTCCCGGATGCCGCTCCGGCTGACAATCCACTCGTCGGTGGTATCTACCATCTTCTCGAGATCGGCATTGGTCAACACCCGTTCGGGAACATAGGAACCCGTCCCGGTAATGGTCACGGATTTCGCCTTGCCGGAACTCCCTGCGACGTAATTTTGGGTGTTGGTGTTCATGCGTTCCTGTTGAGTTTTCTGGCTTCTTCCACAATATGTTCATCCACGTGGTGCCCCACGGCCTCGCAGGCCACCCGGACGGCATGGAAGATCGCCGTCCGGGAGGAGGATCCGTGCGAGATGATGCAAACGCCGTTGACGCCCAGCAGGGGCGCCCCGCCAAACATCTCCGGATCCATCTTCCGCTTCATCGACTTCAGCGCGCCCTTGAGCAACAAGGCACCCACCAGGCGGATCGGGTTGGCCTTGAACTCCTTCTTCAGCCAGGATCCGATGGCATGTGCCACGCTCTCGCTGGTCTTGAGCACCACATTGCCCACAAACCCGTCGCAGACAATGACATCCGTATCCCCGCGGAAGATGTCGTACCCCTCCACGTTACCCCGGAAATTCACCGGCGACGCCTTCAGCAGCCGGAACGTTTCCTTGGTAGTCTCGTTGCCCTTGGAGTCCTCCCCGCCAATGCTCAACAACCCGACAACGGGATCCTTGGCGCCGAGAATCTCCCGGGCATACACGCTGCCCATGACCGCGAAATCCACCAGCAGTTCGGGGGTACAGTCGGTATTGGCGCCCGCATCAATCAGAACCACCGGCCGACCCGTTGTGGGCATCACCGTCGCGATCGCCGGACGGCCAATCCCTTCCAGCGTCCGCAGCTTGAGCGTCGCCCCGACCACCATCGCGCCGGTATTGCCGGCCGAAACCACCGCATCCGCCTCGCCAGCCTTGACCATATCCATGGACCGGCTGATGGAATTGTCCTTCTTATTGCGGATGGCCAGCGCCGGCGTCTCCTCCATGCCGACCGCCTCCGACGCATGCCGGATCTCGATCTTCGAAGGCACCGTCCCGTGCCCGGCCAACTCCTTGCGGATGGCTTCCTCCTGGCCGACGAGGAAAAGGGTGGTAAGTCCCGGGATCCCACGGGCGGCATCCACCGCCCCAGCCACTATCTCCCGGGGGGCAAAATCACCCCCCATCGCATCCACAGCGATTCGCATGGGAACCCGCGGATCAGTCGGCCTGCACGGTCAACACCTGCCGCCCCTTGTAGTATCCGCAGGACGGACACACACGATGCGACTGCTGCGACGCCCCGCACTGCGGACAAGCCTTGACTGTCGTCAACCGCGCCTTACTGACGCTTCTCCTCCGCATGCGGGTTCGACTTTTTGACTTTTTCCTTTTGGGTACTGCCATTTTTCACCTCAATCTTCTCCAGCCCGCTGAAAGCAGACCAGTGTTCTTCCCTTGGCTCCTTGCAGCCGCACTTCTCCTTGTTCAAGTTCACCCCGCACTGGGGACACAGGCCCCGGCAGGTTTCCCGGCAAACCGGGAAATTGGCAAAGGCGAGGATAATAGTTTCACGTAGCTCATCCGTCAAGTCCACCGTCGCATGAACGTCTTCCACCGGATGCTCACAGAAAAAACCGTCATCCTCGACATTGCGGACGAACCGGTCCGCGCACCGGGAGCAGGTGAAGCGCACCCTGGCGCTGACCGTTCCCTGGATCAGCAGTTCATGCGTAACCAGGTTGATTTCCAGCGAGTACTTGACCGGACCGGCCGGGACAATTTCCCCGGCTCCGCCCAGGTCAAGGATATCGCCGGGCTCCTCGCCTTCGATCTTCTTCCCTTCGGGAGGAATTAGCCAGGGCTCGATAATAACCGCCATCTCCTGCCTCCCTTTCCCCTATTTCCGGATGCGGACCACACTTCTCCGCACGGGCTTGCCCAGCTTGCGGGTAATGAGTCGCTGGACCGCCGGAGGAACGAACTTGCTGATATCCCCACCACGCTCCACCACTTCCCGGACCGTACTGGAATTGATGTAACTGTAGGTTTCCTTGGGCATCAGAAAGATCGTTTCAATGTCCGGCGCCATCGTGCGGTTGGTCAACGCCATCTGAAACTCGTATTCAAAGTCCGAAAACGCCCGCAAGCCCCGCAACAGGACGTGAATCCCTTTGCGCCTGGCATAGGTCACCAGCAGCCCGTCAAAGGCCTCGACCTTGACGTTCTTCAAGTTCCGGATGGAAGCCCGGACCATTGCCACACGTTCCTCCGCTGTATACACCGTGTTTTTCCGGGAATTGACCACCACGGCCACCACCACGCGGTCGAAAATGTGGGCCGCCCGTTCAATAAGGTCCAGATGTCCCAATGTTAACGGATCAAACGTCCCGGGATATATGGCCGAATGTCTCATACCGCCTCCTCTCTCGCTTCGCTGTCCGCCCTCCGCGGTCCGCCCTTTTTCCTGTACCCGACCAACCGCGTGCCCCCGTACTCCTTCTCCATCACCACATCCCATGCCGGGCTCCGGGCGATCACCTCATCCGACGCCTGCTCCATAATGAACAGACCGTCTTGCGACAATCTTCCGTCGGCCGAGAGGGCCGCCAGCAAGTCGCGACCCCACCCCTTCTCGCCTGTGCGATCATAGGGCGGATCGGCAAACACAATATCGTAAGGCTCGTCATGCCAGCCTCCCCCCAGAAACCGCAACCC
>CAYWKN010000028.1:0-18886 GCA_964458765.1 uncultured Verrucomicrobiota bacterium | reverse complement strand
AGAGCACGTCCTTGGTAAGGACGAGGTCAGCGGTTCGATCCCGCTCATGGGCTCCAGATGGGGCTGAAGTCAGGATCAATTAGGTATAGGAACGAAGCATAAGGAGTACGGAGATGGCAAAGGAACAGTTTAATCGAACGAAGCCGCATGTGAACGTGGGTACGATCGGGCACGTGGACCATGGCAAGACGACCTTGACGGCGGCAATCACCTATGTGCAGTCGCTGCGCGGGTTGAGCACGTATGTCAAGTACGACGAAGTGGCGAAAGCCTCCGAGTCGCAGGGGCGTCGTGACGCCACCAAGATCCTGACGATTGCGACCTCGCATGTCGAGTACAGCAGTGAGAAGCGGCATTACGCCCACGTGGACTGTCCGGGGCACGCCGACTACGTCAAGAACATGATTACCGGTGCGGCGCAGATGGACGGGGCGATCCTGGTGGTGAGCGCTTCGGACGGGCCGATGCCGCAGACGCGCGAGCACATTCTCCTGGCGCGCCAGGTGGGTGTTCCGGCGATCGTGGTGTTCCTGAACAAGGTGGACACGGTGGATGATCCCGAGCTGCTTGACCTGGTGGAGCTGGAAATCCGCGAATTGCTTTCGAAGTATGAGTTTCCCGGCGATGAGACGCCGATCATCCGCGGCAGTTCGCTGGCGGCGATCCAGGCCAAGAGCCCCGATGATCCCGGCACGAAGTGCATCAAGGAGTTGATGGACGCGCTGGACAACTACATTCCGGAGCCTGTGCGCGCGATCGACCAGCCCTTCCTGCTGTCGGTGGAAGACGTGTTCTCGATCGAAGGTCGCGGGACGGTGGTCACGGGCCGCATCGAGCGCGGGATCATCAAGGTTGGCGAGGAAGTCGAGATCGTCGGGTTGCGTCCCACGCAGAAGACGACGGCGACGGGCGTGGAAATGTTCCGCAAGCTGCTGGACGAGGGGCGCGCCGGCGACAACATCGGCGTCCTGCTGCGCAGCACCAAGAAGGAAGATGTGGAGCGCGGCCAGGTTCTGGCGAAGCCGGGATCCATCACCCCGCACACCAAGTTCAAGTGCGAGGTGTACGTGTTGAGCAAGGAGGAAGGTGGCCGCCATACCCCGTTCTTCAAGGGGTATCGTCCGCAGTTCTACTTCCGCACGACGGACGTCACGGGTGACGTGACCCTGCCGGATGGCGTGGAAATGGTGATGCCGGGCGACAATATCAGCATGACGGTGACGCTGATTGCGCCGATTGCCATGGAGAAGTCGATGCGCTTCGCCATCCGCGAAGGCGGCCGCACGGTGGGCGCCGGAACGGTCAGTGAAGTGATTGAATAAGGGGTGCGGCCGGAAGGTCGAAAGAGCGTGTGCGGGCGGCGTCCGCGAGGATGTCGCCCGATGCGCTGGAGGGTTAGGTCATGCCGAGGGAACAGGTCATTCTGGCGTGCACGGAGTGCAAGCGTCGCAACTACACGACGACGAAGAACAAGCGTTTGACGCCGGACCGGTTGGAGATCAAGAAGTATTGCCGGGCGGAGAAGAAGCATACGATTCACAAGGAGACCCGCTGATATCCGGCGTGGAACGGCGGTCAGCCTGAATACAGGCCAGTAGCTCAACTGGCAGAGTACCGGTCTCCAAAACCGGCTGTTGGGGGTTCAAGTCCCTCCTGGCCTGCCAAATGTTTTGTTGGGAGTGCAAGTGAAGAAAGCAATCGACAGCCTGCGGAAAGTGAAGTTTTTTTTCGCGGAAGTGCGGAATGAACTTCTCAAGTCCACGTGGCCGACGCGGAATGAGTTGCTGGAGTCCACGGTGGTGGTGATTTTATCGGTCATCCTGTTTGCCGTGTTTGTGGCGGTGTGCGATCAGTTGTTACGGTCGGTGATAGGCCTGCTCGCCCGCCGGTGATCAACGCGATGCCGGGGTTTTCATGATAGCGAAACAATGGTTTGTGCTGCATACGCTGACCGGCCAGGAGGCCAAGGTCAAGGAGAGCATTGAGCGTCGGCTCGACAAGGAAGAGATGCGGGAGTATGTCGAGCAGGTGCTGATTCCGACGGAGAAGGTTTCGGAGACGAAGAAGGGCGTCAAGAGCGTGACCACGCGGAAATTCTTCCCGGGGTATGTTCTGGTGAGCCTGGCCTTGTATGACGAGAGCCGGCAGGTGATCGAGAAGGTTTGGTATTTTGTCCGGGAAACGCCCGGTGTGATTGGTTTTGTGGGTGGTGAACGGCCGGCGCCTCTCCGGCCGAAAGAGGTGGAAGTGCTCCTGTTCCAGGTGGAGGAGAAGAAGGAGAAGGTCAAGCCCAAGGTGATCTATGAAGTCGGAGAGACGGTCAAGATCACGGACGGCCCGTTCATGAACTTCACGGGTGCGGTGGAGGAAGTGGACGCGGAGCGCGGCAAGCTCAAGGTGTCGGTGGCGATTTTCGGTCGGTCGGCGCCGGTGGAACTGGAATACTGGCAGGTGGAACGGCAATAAGCCTTCGGGGCCCGCGACGGCTCCGTTTCCGCGGCCAGGCCGCGGAAGGCATGGCAGGGGAGTGATATGGCAAAGAAAGTAACAGGAAAAATCAAGCTGCAGATTCCGGCCGGTGCGGCGAATCCGGCGCCGCCCGTGGGCCCCGCGCTGGGGCAGCACGGCGTCAACATCATGGAATTCTGCAAGCAGTTCAACGCGGCGACGCAGAAGATGTCAGGCCTGGTGATCCCGGTGATTATCACGGTGTACCAGGATCGCTCGTTCACGTTCATCACGAAGAGTCCCCCGGCGTCCTCGCTGTTGAAGCGGGCGGCGGGTCTTGCCAAGGGGTCGGCGCAGCCGAACCGTGACAAGGTGGGCAAGGTGACGGCGCAGCAGGTGATGGAGATCGCCCGGACCAAGATGAACGATCTGAACGCGACGGATGAAAACCATGCCGTTCGAATGGTGGAGGGAACGGCGCGCAGCATGGGAATCGAGGTGATTCGGTAGCCATGGCAACACACGGAAAACGATATCGGAAGATCAGCAAGGACGCCGAGGAAAAGGTGTACGGCCTTTCCGAGGCCATCCGGTTCCTGAAGGCGCACCAGAGCGCCAAGTTCGACGAGACGGCGGAACTGGCGATCCGGCTGGGAGTGGACACCAAGAAGAGCGATCAGACGGTCCGCGGCACGGTTGTGCTGCCGAACGGAACGGGCAAGAAGGTGCGCATCGCGGTGTTCGCGGCCGGCGCGGCGGCGGATGCGGCGCGGGCGGCCGGCGCAGACGTGGTCGGCAACGAGGACCTGATCGAGAAGGTCAAGGGCGGCTGGACGGAATTCGACGTGGCGATCGCCACGCCGGACGCCATGAAGGAAGTCCGCAAGCTCGGCAAGGTGCTGGGGCCGCGCGGGCTGATGCCGAACCCGAAGACGGGCACGGTGACGGACGACACGGCGGCGGCGGTCAAGGAGAGCAAGGCCGGCCGTGTGGAATTCCGCATGGACAAGGCCGGTAACGTGCAGGTGCCCTTCGGCAAGCTTTCGTTCGAGGAAGGCAAGCTGCTGGAGAATGTCAATGCCGTCATCGCGGCGGTCGCCGCGGCGCGGCCGGCGGCGGCCAAGGGTGTGTTTATCAAGCGGTGCACGCTGAGTTCCACGATGGGCGTCGGCCTGCGCGTGGACGTGCGTGACTGAGACAGGACGGTGCCATGAGACCGGAAAAGAAATCCATTTATGATGAGATCAACACCCGCGTGAGCGATTCGGAATACCTGTTGGTGGCCGAATACAAGGGGTTGAAGGTGGACCAGATCTCGGACTTGCGACGCCAGTTGCGCAAGGGCGGGGCGCGCATGCAGGTGGTGAAGAACCGCCTGGTGCGGCTGATCGCCCGCGGCAAGGGCTGGGACAAGATCGAGCCGTCCCTGAAGGGACAGTCGGCGATCGTGACGGGCAAGGATATCGTCCGGGCCGCCAAGACGTTGAAGGAGTTCAAAGGCACGAGCGGGTTGCCTCAGGTGAAGGCGGGTTACATGGGAGACGTGTACCTGTCGTCCGCGCAGGTTGATGCCCTGGCGGATCTGCCTCCCCGCGAGGTGCTGTTGGGACAGGTGGTGGGCACGGTGGCGGCTCCGCTGTCACGCCTCGTCGGCGTGCTGCAACAGAAGGTGTCGAGCATCGTGTATGTGTTGAAGGCGATAGAGGACAAGAAGAAGGCGGCGAACTGAGTTTTATCAAGGAGAGGAGACTACAATGGCTGAGGAAATCAAACTGGAAGGCAAGATGGAAGAAATCGTCAAGGCGATCGAAGGCATGACCGTTCTGGAGCTGTCGCAGCTTGTCAAGGGGCTGGAGCAGCGGCTGGGCGTGACGGCGGCGGCGCCGATGGCGGTGATGGCGGCGGGCGCGCCCGCGGCCGGAGCGGCTCCCGCGGCGGTGGAAAAGACCGAGTTCACGGTGGTGCTGGCCAGTGCGGGCAGCAACAAGATCGGCGTGATCAAGGAAATCCGCACCATCACGGGCCTGGGGCTGAAGGAGTCCAAGGACCTGGTGGAAGGCGCCCCGAAGCCGGTGAAGGAAGGCTTGACGAAGGAAGAGGCGGCCAAGATCAAGGAAGTCCTTGAGAAGGCCGGCGCGACGGTCGAGCTCAAGTAGCCGTCCGCGTGACGGTGGTCCGGCGGGCGGCGGCCGAAAGGCCGCCGCGTGGGCGTAAGAACCCTGTGGAACAGGTGCTGGAATGGGTCAGAGAACGAACTTCGGAAAATTGGTTGAGGTCATCGAGCCGCCCAATCTGATCGAGATTCAGACGGCTTCCTACAAGGATTTCCTCCAACTGGATGCGGCGCCGGGAAGCCGGCAGGAGATGGGGCTCCAGGCGGTCTTCCAGGAGGTCTTCCCGATAGAGAGTTATGATGGCCGGTACGTGCTGGATTTCGTGAAGTACGAGTTCTCGCTGCCGAAGACGGATCCCTGCGAGGTGCTCCGCGAAGGACAGACGTACGCGGGAACCCTGCAGGTGACGTTCCGCCTGAAGGAGGGCGACGAGGTCCGCGAGGAATCCGTGTACATGGGCGAGATTCCGCTCATGACGGAGCAGGGGGCGTTCGTCATCAACGGGGCCGAGCGGGTGATCGTGAGCCAGTTGCACCGTTCGCCGGGCATCTGTTTCGAGCAGTCCCCGCATTCCAGCGGCTCCATGCTCTACTCGTTCCGCATCATCCCGGATCGCGGGTCGTGGGTGGAAGTGCAGTTCGACGCTTCGGACCTGCTGTGGATCTGCCTGGACCGGCGGCACCGCCGCCGGAAGTTCCTGGCCACGACTTTCCTCCGGGCCATGGGCTACGGGACGGACGAGGAACTGCTGCGCCTGTTCTACACGTTCCGCAAGATCAAGATCCAGGAAGTTCCCGGCGGCGATGCGCTCGCCAACCTGGTGTTCCGGGAGGACATCATCGACATCGAGTCGCAGACGGTCCTGTCGCGGAAGTTCGAGCCCCTGTCGGAGAACGTGCTGTCCCAGATGAAGGCCGCGGGCTTCAAGGAAGCCGAAGTGGTGGATGTCTCGTGGGACGGCGGCATCATGCTCAAGAGCGTGAAGGAGGATCCGACGCATTCGATGGACGATGCGCTCAAGGATATCTACCAGCGTCTGCGCCCGGGCGATCCCGCCACGGTGTCCAACGCGCGGCAGCTCCTGAAGCGCCTGTTCTTCGATCCGCGCCGGTACGATCTCGGGCGCGTGGGCCGCTACAAGATCAACCAGAAACTGGACGCGGAACTGGCGGAAGCGCGCGGGCTGATCGGAAAGATCCTGGCGGCCAAGGGCGCGGAAGAGCGCGAGGCCATGACCAGTCCGGTGGACGAGGAGATGCGGACCTTGACGATGGACGGCGCCGACCTGATCGCCGCCATCCGGCACCTCATCGGCATCCGCAACGGCCAGGGCATGGTGGACGATATTGACCACCTGGGCAGCCGCCGGTTGCGCACGGTGGGCGAACTGATGGAGAACCAGTGCCGGATCGGACTGGCCCGGGCGGAACGCCTGGTCCGGGAACGCATGACCCTCTTCGATCCGCAGACGGGCACGCTGACCCCGCAGCGCCTGATCAATCCCAAGACGCTTTCGGCGGTTGTAAAGGATTTCTTCGGGCGCAGCCGGCTCAGCCAGTTCATGGACCAGACCAATCCGCTGTCCGAACTGGCCCACAAGCGGCGCCTGAGCGCCCTGGGTCCGGGCGGCTTGAGCCGGGAGCGGGCGGGGTTTGAAGTCCGCGACGTGCACAGCAGCCATTATGGCCGCATCTGTCCGATTGAAACGCCGGAAGGCCCGAACATCGGCCTGATTTCCTCGATGGGCATCTATGCGAAGGTGAACGAGTACGGGTTCATCGAGACCCCGTACCGGCGGGTGACGAACGGGACGGTGACGGAGGATGTCGAGTTCCTGAGCGCGGACCGCGAGGAGAAATTCATCATCGCCCAGGCGAACACCCCGCTGGATGCCAGGAGCCGGATTTCCCGCGACATGGTCGCGGTACGGCATCGCGGCGAGTTCCTGGAAGTCCCAAAGGACAAGGTGGACTACATGGACGTCTCGCCCAAGCAGGTTGTGTCGGTCGCGGCGGGACTGATCCCGTTCCTGGAGCACGATGACGCCAACCGCGCGCTCATGGGCTCCAACATGATGCGGCAGGCGGTGCCGCTTCTGGCCACGGAGAGTCCGTTTGTCGCGACCGGTCTGGAAGGCCGGATTGCGCGGGATTCCGGCGTGCTGACCCTGGCCGGGGAATCGGGTGTGGTCTCCTATGTCTCGGCGACGAAGATCATCGTTTCGACGGATGCCAAGGGGAAGGGCAAGAAGAACGAGCATGTACACCTGCTGAAGAAATTCATGCGGTCCAATGCCGGAACCTGCCTGAACCAGAAGCCGATCGTCAAGGTCGGCCAGAAGGTCAGGAAGGGGGAGGTGTTGGCGGACGGGCCTGCGACAGCCGGAGGCGAACTGGCGCTGGGCCGGAACGTGCTGGTGGCGTTCATGCCCTGGTGCGGATACAACTTCGAGGACGCGATCCTCATCAGCGAGCGGATTGTCCGGGAAGACACCTTCACTTCGGTGCACATCCATGAGTTTGAGGTGGGCGCCCGGGACACCAAGCTCGGCCCGGAGGAAATCACGCGCGACATTCCGAACGTGAGCGAGGATGCCCTGTGGAACCTGGGAACGGACGGTGTCATCCGGGTGGGTGCGGAAGTCAAGCCCGACGACATCCTCGTCGGCAAGATCACGCCGAAGAGCGAGACGGAACTGGCCCCGGAAGAGCGCCTGCTGCGCGCGATTTTCGGCGAGAAGGCCGCGGATGTCCGCGATACGTCGCTGACCGTTCCGAGCGGAACCTACGGCATCGTCATGGATGTAAAGGTTTCGGCGCACAAGGACGTGGAGCGGGAGAAGATGACGCCCGCGGAGCGCCGGCGGCAGTCCAAGAACGTTGCCGAGGAGCACAAGGGGAAGAAACAGGAGCTGGTGGAGCAGTTGACGGAGGCGTTGAGCAACATCCTCCTGGGCGAGAAGATCCCCCTGGATGTGGTCAACGTGGATTCCGGCGAGATCATCATCCCCGCCAACCGGAAGATCACCAAGACCCTGCTGCGGAAGCTGGCGGCGGAAAGCGCGCACATCGAGATCGAGAGCAGTCCGATCCAGATCAAGATCCAGGAGATCATCGGCGAGTACCAGCAGAAGTTTGTCGAGCTCGACCATGAGTACGAGAACGCCATGGACCGGCTGGAGAGCGGCGACGAGGTGGACCAGGGCATCATCAAGCAGGTGCGGGTCTACATCGCCAGCAAGAAGAAGCTGTCCGTCGGCGACAAGATGGCCGGCCGGCACGGGAACAAGGGTGTTGTGGCCCGCATCCTGCCGGAGGCCGACATGCCGTTCCTGCCCGACGGGACGCCGGTGGATATCGTCCTCAACCCTCTGGGCGTACCCTCCCGCATGAACGTCGGCCAGGTGCTGGAAACGCATCTGGGGTGGGCCTGCAAGCTGCTGGGCCTGTATGCCAGCACGCCGGTCTTCGACGGTATTTCGGAGAAGGACATCAAGGGGCTGCTGGATCAGGCGGAACTGCCGAGGGACGGCAAGACCCGTCTCTTTGACGGGCGCACGGGCGAGCCCTTTGACCAGAAGGTGGTGGTGGGGTACATCTACATGCTCAAGCTGCACCACCTGGTGAGCGACAAGATCCATGCCCGCGCCGTCGGCCCGTATTCGCTGGTGACGCAGCAGCCGCTGGGCGGCAAGGCCCAGTATGGCGGGCAGCGGTTGGGCGAGATCGAGGTCTGGGAGCTCGAGGCCTATGGCGTCGCCTACGCCCTGCGGGAACTGCTGACCGTCAAGAGCGACGATGTGGCGGGACGGACGCGGATCTACGAGTCCATCGTGAAGGGCGAGAACGTCCTGGACGCCGAACGTCCCGAGTCGTTCAACGTGTTGATCAACGAGCTTCGCAGCATTGGTCTGGACGTGCGAACCGAACGGAAAGAGAAACGAGTCTAAGGGAGGCGGCGGCAACGCCGAGTATTATGTCTCTAGAACGCACCTTGACGAACGCAGCGGTCCGTGAGCGGTTGGGTGTCCCCGTGGCCGAGGGGTTTGACTCCGTGAGCATCACCCTGGCGTCGCCCGAGACGATCCGGTCGTGGAGCAACGGGGAGGTCAAGAATCCCGAAACGATTAATTACCGCACGTACAAGCCGGAAAAGGGTGGTTTGTTCTGCGAGCGGATTTTCGGTCCGACGCGGGACTGGGAGTGCAGTTGCGGCAAGTACAAGCGCATCAAGCACAAAGGGGTCATCTGCGACCGGTGCGGGGTGGAGATCACGCTTTCGCGCGTGCGGCGGGAGCGGATGGGGCACATTGACCTGGCGGTTCCGGTCTCGCACATCTGGTTTTTCAAGTGCACGCCCAGCCGTCTGGGCCTTGTGCTGGACATGACCGCGCGGGCGCTCGAACGGGTGCTGTATTACGAGGACTACGTGGTGGTGGATCCGGGGGATACGCCGCTGCAGGAAAAGCAGTTGCTCAGCGAGCTGGACTACCGCGAGGCCCAGGAGAAGTACGGCGAGTCCTTCACGGCGAAGATTGGCGCCGAGGCCGTGCGCGACCTGATGCGCAAGATCGACATCGACAAGACTCTGGTGGAGCTGGACGGCCAGATGGCGGCCACGCGGAGCAAGCAGAACCGCAAGAAGATTTCCAAACGGATGAAAGTCCTCGAAGGGTTCCTGACCAGCAACACCCGGCCCGAGTGGATGGTGTTCGAGGTCCTGCCCGTGATTCCTCCGGACCTGCGGCCGCTGGTCCCGCTGGAAGGCGGACGGTTCGCGACGTCGGATTTGAACGATCTGTACCGCCGCGTGATCAACCGCAACAACCGCCTCAAGAACCTGCTCCAGCTCAAGACGCCGGACGTGATTATCCGGAACGAGAAGCGGATGCTGCAGGAGGCCGTGGACGCGGTGATTGACAACGGGCGGCATGGCCGTGCCGTGACGGGCGCCGGCAATCGCCCGCTGAAGTCGCTCAGCGACATGCTGAAGGGCAAGGGCGGCCGGTTCCGGCAGAATTTGCTCGGCAAGCGCGTGGACTACTCGGGGCGGTCCGTCATCGTGATCGGGCCGGAACTCAAGCTGCACCAGTGCGGGTTGCCGAAGAAGATGGCGCTGGTCCTGTTCGAGCCGTTCATCATCCGCCGCCTGAAGGAGATGGGTGTGGCGCACACGGTCCGAAGCGCCAAGAAGCTCATTGACAAGCAGTCGGACGAAGTGTGGGCCATTCTCGAGGAGATTACCCGCGACAAGACGGTGATGCTCAATCGCGCGCCCACCTTGCACCGCCTGAGCATCCAGTCGTTCGAGCCCGTGCTGGTGGAGGGTGAAGCGATCCAGATTCATCCGCTGGTCTGCACGGCCTACAACGCGGACTTTGACGGCGACCAGATGGCCGTGCATGTGCCCCTGTCGATCGAGGCGCAGATGGAGTCGCGTCTGCTGATGCTCTCGACCAACAACGTGTTTTCGCCTTCCAGCGGCCGTCCGATCATGACGCCCACGCAGGACATCGCGCTGGGCATCTACTACCTGACCTCGGCGGCGCAGAAGGATCGCGCCAAGGAAAACAAGAGGAAGATTTCCGGACAGCCGCCGGAGCAGGAGCACCTGCCGATTTTCGGGGAAGCCGGCGAAGTGCGGCTGGCGTACGACGAAGGCGCCCTGCGGATCCACGACCGGATCCGCTTCCGCAACCGCGATTACCGGCGGGAAACGGTATTCGGCGACAGTGCCAGCAAGATGCTGGTGACGACGGTTGGCCGCGTGTTCTTCAACGAGATCCTGCCGCCGACCCTGGGCTTCATCAACCGGTGCTGCGACAAGTCTTTCCTCGGCAAGGTCATCTGGCAATGCTACCGGGTGAGCGGCCATGCCGAGACCGTGCGGGTCCTGGACCGGCTGAAGAACATCGGCTTCGAGAATGCGACGCTGGCGGGGGTTTCCATCGGCCTGGGCGACATGATCATCCCGGCGGAGAAGGAGGACATCATCGCGAAGGCCCGCAAGGCGGTATCCGAGGTGGAGAGCCAGTACCGGCGGGGTATCATTACCGACGGGGAACGCTACAACAAGATCGTGGACATCTGGACCCATACGACGGAAGAGACGTCCAACGCGATGTACCGGGCGATCGAGGAAAATGCCGGCAGCGAGGAATCGAATCCCGTCTTCATGATGGTGGACTCCAAGGCGCGCGGCAGCCGGCAGCAGATCCGCCAGCTGGCGGGGATGCGCGGGCTGATGGCCAAACCGTCCGGCGAGATCATCGAGCGTCCGATTCTTTCCAATTTCCGTGAAGGGTTGAGCGTCCTGGAGTATTTCATCAGCACGCACGGCGCCCGCAAGGGGTTGGCCGACACCGCCCTGAAGACGGCGGATGCGGGGTATCTGACCCGCAAGCTGGTGGATGTGACGCAGGATGTGCGCGTTGTCGAGCAGGACTGCAACACCCTCAACGGGATTGAAGTCAAGGGCATCGGGGAGGCCGAGGAAAACCTCGTGTCGTTGCGGGACCGGATTGTGGGGCGCACGGCGCTGGGCGATGTGGTGAATCCCATCACCAGCGAAATGCTGGCGCCGGCGGGAACGGGGATCGACGAGGACACGGCCGAACGGATCATGAACGCGGGCGTCGAGAAGATCCGGATCCGGAGCGTCCTGACCTGCGAATCCAAGCGCGGGGTGTGCGCCCGATGCTATGGGCGCGACCTGGCGACCGGACGGCTGGTGGAGATCGGCACGGCCGTGGGGATTATCGCGGCGCAGTCCATCGGCGAGCCCGGCACGCAGTTGACGATGCGTACCTTCCATATCGGCGGCACGGCCAGTTCGGTGTTCAAGCAGCCGCACGTGATCGCCAAGCATGACGGCCTGATCCAGTACACGAACCTGCGCGTTGTGCAGAACGAGCAGGGGAATTTCGTCGTGCTGAACAAGAACGGGTCGGTGGGTGTCTTTGACGATGGCGGCCGCGAGGTGGAACGGCATACGCTGGCCATCGGCGCGATCATCTCCGTCCCCGACGGCGGGCGGGTGACGAAGGCGCAGAGCTTTATCGAATGGGATCCGTACAGCGTGCCGATCCTGGCCGAGCGTCCGGGAACGGTGCACTTCCAGGGGTTCATCCAGAATGTCACAGTCAAGAAGGAAGTCGACCAGTCGACGGGATTGATGGGCACCGTGGTCCTGGAGCACAAGGAAGACCTGCACCCGCAGATTGTGATCACGTACCCCGGGACCAAGGACGCTCCGACGTCGTACAACATTCCCGCGGGCGCCCACGTGATGGTCAAGGACGGCAAGAAGGTTTCGCCCGGCGAAGTGCTGGCCAAGACGCCCCGCAAGGAGTCCAAGACGAAGGACATCACCGGCGGTCTGCCCCGCGTGGCGGAACTGTTCGAGGCGCGGCGGCCGAAGGATGCGGCGGAAATCGCCAAGATTGCCGGGATTGTCGACTTTGGGCCGAACCAGCGCGGGCGCCGCTGTCTGATTATCCGGGACACGGTGACCGGGGACGAGGAGCAGCATCTGATCCCGATGGGCAAGCACGTTGTCGTGTACAAGGGCGA
Organism: uncultured Verrucomicrobiota bacterium; assembly: GCA_964458765.1. Taxonomy (GTDB): domain Bacteria; phylum Verrucomicrobiota; class Kiritimatiellia; order CAIKKV01; family CAITUY01; genus CAIVSY01. The sequence continues at coordinate 6,753 of CAYWKN010000028.1, read as the reverse complement.
TTACGTGCAGAAGGGACAGCAGCTGACGGAAGGTCCCGTGGTGCCGCAGGAAATCCTGGAAATCTGCGGTCCGCAGGAGTTGCAGGAATATCTTGTGAACCAGGTGCAGGAAGTGTACCGGCTGCAGGGCGTGGACATCAACGACAAGCACATCGAGATCATCGTGCGTCAGATGCTGCGCAAGGTTCGCATCACCGATCCGGGGGATACGGACTTCCTGTGGGGCGAGCAGATCGAGAAGCAGACCTTCCAGGAGGTCAACAGCAGGGCCTCGGCGGAGGGCAAGCGTCCGGCGGAAGCCTCGCCGGCGCTGCTGGGGGTTACGAAGGCGGCGCTGGAGACGGAAAGCTTCATTTCCGCCGCGTCGTTCCAGGATACGACACGGGTCCTGACCGAGGCGGCGACGCTGGGCCGGATCGACACCCTCCACGGATTCAAGGAGAACGTGATCATGGGGCACCTGATTCCGGGCGGGACAGGGTTCCCGATGTATCGCAACATCAAGCTCGTGCCCCTGGCCGAACCGATTCCCGAGGAGGAATTGCGCCAGGAGAGCGAGGCGGTAAAGAAAGTGCAGGAGCTGCTCGGATAGGTCTTGACAGGAGACGGTGAGCTTCGGCATGATGGCGCGCTTTGCGCTTGGAGGAAGTAGGATATGCCAACAATTAACCAGCTGGTGAAACACGGGCGGAAGCAGGTCCGCTACAAGAGCAAGTCGCCGGCATTGACAAACTGCCCGCAGCGACGGGGCGTATGCCTTGCGGTCAAGACGCAGACGCCGAAGAAGCCGAATTCCGCGTTGCGCAAGGTGGCGCGTGTGCGGTTGACCAACGGCGAGGAAGTCACGGCCTACATTCCGGGGGAAGGCCATAATTTGCAGGAACACAGCGTTGTGCTGGTGCGGGGCGGTCGTGTGAAGGATCTGCCCGGCGTGCGGTACCACATTGTCCGTGGCACGCTGGATGCACTGGGTGTGGACGGCCGGCACCGGGGCCGTTCGAAATATGGCGTGAAAACACCGAAGAAGTAAACGGTAGGACGGCGCAAGATCATGGGACGAAGACGTAAAGCGGAACGGCGTGCGGTCGAACAAGACCCCAAGTACAGCAGCGAACTGGTGGGCCGGCTGATCAACCATCTGATGAAGGTGGGCAAGAAGTCGGTATCCACGAATATCGTGTACGATTCCCTGGCGGTCATCCAGGAAAAGCATCCGGACGGCGATCCCCTGGAAGTGCTGTTGCGGGCGATCGACAACGTGAAGCCGCGGGTGGAAGTGAAGTCCCGCCGGGTGGGCGGCGCGACGTATCAGGTCCCCGTGGAAGTCAGTACGGACCGGCAGATGGCGCTGGCCATGAGGTGGCTGATCCTCTATGCCAAGCAGCGGAAGGGCGTTCCCATGCGGAAGGCCCTGGCCCTGGAGATTCTCGACGCGTATGCCGAGCAGGGTAACGCCATCAAGAAGCGTGACGACACGCACAAGATGGCACAGGCCAACAAGGCATTTGCGCATTACAGATGGTAGACGGCGGCGGTGTGGCGGCGCGCGGGCGTCGCGGACCGCTGGCGACAGAAACGGCAATGGAAACGGTTTTGGAACAGAAACGAAAAGGCGAAGGCGCGGAAGCTGGCCGTTCGCGGGAGGCGGCGGATCGGAGCCGTCCCCTGCACCGGGTACGCAATATCGGCATTATTGCCCATATTGACGCCGGCAAGACGACGACTTCCGAGCGCATCCTTTTCTATGCCGGCCGTGTCCACCGGATGGGCGAGGTTCATGAAGGCACGGCCACCATGGACTGGATGCCGCAGGAAAAAGAGCGGGGGATCACGATCACCAGCGCGGCGACAACCTGTTTCTGGAACGACCATCAGATCAATATCATTGACACGCCGGGGCATGTGGATTTCACCGTCGAGGTGGAGCGTTCGCTGCGGGTGTTGGACGGAGCGGTTGTCGTCTTTTGCGGCGTGGGCGGTGTGCAGCCGCAGTCGGAAACGGTCTGGCGTCAGGCGGACCGCTATCGTGTCCCGCGCCTGGCGTTCGTGAACAAGATGGACCGGGTGGGGGCTGATTTCGACGCCGTGGTCCGCCAGATGCGGGAAAAGCTTGGGGCGAACCCCGTGCCGGTCCAGATCCCGATGGGGCGGGAGGACCAGTTCCGGGGCGTGGTGGACCTGCTTGTGATGCGGGCACTTGTCTATGACGACAGTTCCCTCGGCGCGAAGGTTGTGCAGCAGGACATTCCCGCGGAATTGGCGGCGGCCGCCGAAAAGGCGCGGGCCCAGTTGATCGAAGCCGTCGCGGAACACGATGAGGAGGTCTTGGCCTCCTATCTCCAGAGTCCGGACGTTCCGGCCGAGGTTCTGCGCGAAGGGATCCGGCGGGTGACATTGCAGCACCGGATCACACCGGTGCTGGCGGGGTCCTCGTTGCGCAACAAGGGCGTGCAGCAGCTTCTGGACGCGGTGGTGGAGTACCTGCCGTCGCCGCTGGATATTCCCGCGGTGGAGGGGCATCATCCGAAGACCCAGGAGACCGTCACGCGCGAGACCGACGATTTTGCCCCCTTGAGCGCGCTGGCGTTCAAGCTCATGAACGACCCTTACATGGGCCGGATGGTGTTTGTGCGGGTCTATTCGGGCCAGTTGAAGCGGGGCCAGAATGTTTTCAACGCGCGCACCCGGAAACGGGAGCGGGTGATGAAGCTGGTCCTGTTGCACGCGGACGACCGGCAGGAAGTCGAGACGATCCATGCCGGGGAGATTGGCGCCGTGGTGGGGCTCAAGCAGGCGACGACCGGGGATACGCTGTGTGCCGAGAACCTGCCGGTGGAGCTCGAGCGCATCCGGTTCCCCGAGCCCGTGATGGCCATGGCCATCGAACCCAAGTCGCAGGCCGACCGCGAGAAGCTGACGGAGGCCTTGGCGGCCCTGGCTTCGGAGGATCCCACGTGCGTGGTGTCGGTGGACGGGGAGACGGGGCAGACGCTGCTGAGCGGAATGGGCGAACTGCATCTTGAAATCCTGAAGGACCGGATGTTCCGGGAATACAAGGTGCAGGCGAATGCCGGCCGGCCGATGGTGGCGTACCGGGAGACGGTTTCGGGGGCGGGCCGCGGCGAACACCGGTTTGAGCGGGACATCGGCGGACAGCGGCAGTATGCGGAAGTGTCCATCGAGGTGGAGCCGGCCCAACGGGGCGCGGGCAACAGTGTGGAGTTCGACGTGCCGGCCAGCCGGATCCCGGGGGAGTTCCGGGGTTCCGTGGAGGCGGGGATCCGCGACGGGCTCCTGACCGGTGTGGTGGCGAATTACTCGCTGGTGGATGTGAATGTGCGGGTGGTGGGCGGCGGGTTCCATGAGCAGGAATCCACCGAGATGGCGTTCCGGACGGCGGGCAACATGGCATTGCGTTCCGCGGCCCGGGCGGCGGCGCCGGTGATCCTCGAGCCCATCATGTCCCTCGAAATCATCCTGCCGGCGGAGCATCTTGGGGATGTGCTGAATGACATCAGCGCGAGGCGGGGCCATGTGAAAGACATGACCAGTCGGGATACCGTGCAGGTGATCGCCGCACGCATACCGCTGGCGGAACTTTTCGGGTATTCGACAGCCATCCGGTCGTTGACGCGGGGGCGGGCGAGCTACACGATGGAACCGGCATGTTTCGACGTGGTGCCGGCGGCGATACAGCGGCAACTTCTGGAACGGTGAGTGGAGCTATGGAAAAACAACGCATACGAATACGTTTGAAGGCTTACGATTACCGCGTGTTGGACCAATCGGTGTCCGACATCGTGGAGACGGCAAAGCGGACGGGGGCGCGCGTGGTGGGCCCGATCCCGATGCCTACGCGGGTGGAGCGCTACAGCGTCAACCGCAGCGTACACGCCGACAAGAAATCGATGGAGCAGTTCGAGATCCGCACCCATAAGCGGTTGCTGGATATCGTGGAGCCGACGGCAAAGACGGTGGATGAGCTCAAGAAGCTCAACATGCCGGCGGGTGTGGACATAACGATCAAGATCTGAGTGAGCGGCCATGCAAGGGATACTTGGAAAGAAAATCGGGATGACGCGGGTGTTCGGCGAGGAGGGTCGCCAGATCCCCGTCACGGTAATCGAAGTCGGTCCGTGCGTGGTGGTGCAACGCAAGACCCGCGGGAACGACGGATATGAGGCGCTGAAGATCGGTTTGGGCGCCAAGACCGCTGCGCGGTCCAACAAGGCCGAGATGGGTCAGACCAAGGCCTGCGGCGGGGTGGCGTCACGCTACCTGCATGAATTCCGCGTCGAGGAAGGGGAATCCCTGAAGGTGGGCGACACCGTCACGGCGGCTGTGCTGGAAGGCGCCACGCATGTGGATATCACCGGGATCACGAAGGGCAAGGGTTTCCAGGGCGTCATGCGGCGTCACGGGATGTCGGGCGGGCCGGTTACGCATGGCGGCCACTCCAAGCGGCGTATCGGTTCGATCGGTTGCCGTTCGTTCCCGGGCCGGATTCACAAGGGCAAGCGCATGCCCGGCCACATGGGCGTGGTCCAGGTGACGACGCAGAATCTGAAAGTGGCGCAATTGCGCGCCTCCGAGAATCTGCTGCTGGTGTGCGGCTCGGTTCCCGGTCCGGCGGGCGCGATGGTAGTGGTGCGCAAGGCATTGAAGAAGGCTGGGCAGGCGAAATGAGCAAGTTGTCGGTATATGACATGACAGGCGCCGCGCGCGGGGAACTGGAGTTCCCGGAGGAACTGCTGACCCGGAAGGGCCGGCAGGCGGTGCATGACGTTGTGGTGGCCGGGCAGGCGGCGAAGCGCGCGGGGACGGCATCGACGCTGGGCAAGGGGGTGGTTTCGGGAAGCGGGAAGAAGCCGTGGCGCCAGAAGGGCACAGGCCAGGCGCGGGCGGGGTACAAGCAGTCGCCGGTCTGGCGGGGCGGCGGCGTGGCGCATGGACCGCATCCGAGGTCGTACGAGAAGAAGGTTCCGCAGAAGGTGGCGCGACTGGCTTTCCGCCGTGCGGTGAGCGATCTGGTCCGGGAGGGGCGTATCCGCGTCCTGGAGACCTTGACCGTGGCGGAGCCCAGGACGAAGGTTGCGGCGGGGTTGATCAAGTCGCTCGGCCTGGACAGCGCCCTGATTGTGGTGGACCGTCTGGACCGGAACCTGGTTTGCGCGGTCCGCAATCTGCCCCGCGTGGAGGCGGCGGCGGCCCGGGATGTCAGCACGACGCAGCTGTTGCGGTATCCGGTGGCGCTGGTGACGCGGTCCGCGATGGAGGTTCTGCGCGCGCGCATCGAGGGTGATGCGGGGAGGAAGGCATGAAGAGCGCATTGTCGGCGATCAAGGGGCTGGATATCACCGAGAAGGGCACGCAGATGGCGGCCCAGAACAAGTACTTGTTCAAGGTGGAGCCTTCGGCGAACAAGCTGGAAATCAAGCAGGCGGTGGAATCCTTCTTCAAGGTCAAGGTTCTGAAGGTTCACACGATGAACTACCTGGGGAAGAAACGCCGGGAACGCACGGTGAAGTACGGGAAGAAGCCCGACTGGAAGCGGGCGATCGTGACGTTGAAGGAAGGCGACAAGATCGATCTCGAGTAGGGAGCAACGCATGGCTTTGAAGACGTTCAAACCGAAGACACCGAGCTTGCGTTTCACGCAGTTGCCGGCGTTTGAAGAAATCACGAAAAGCGAGCCGGAGCGTTCGCTGACGGTGTCGCGCCGCTCGAAGGCGGGCCGCAACGCGGCCGGGCGCATTACGATCCGGCACCGCGGGGGCGGTCACCGGCGGAAGTTCCGCCTGGTGGATTTCAAGCGCGACAAGCACGGGATTCCCGCCCGGGTGGCGGCCATCGAATACGATCCGAACCGGTCGGCCCGGCTTGCGCTGTTGCACTACCGCGACGGCGAGAAGCGGTATATCCTGGCCCCGGCCGGTCTTGCGGTGGGGACGATGGTCATTTCGGGTCCGGAGGCGGAGCCGGTGATCGGCAACGCGCTGCCGCTGGGCAAGATTCCCCTCGGTCTGGCGGTGCACAACATCGAGCTGACGCCCGGGCGCGGCGCGCAGATGGTTCGCAGTGCGGGGCAGTCGGCGCAGTTGATGGCGCGCGAAGGGCGGTTCGCCCACGTGAAGCTGCCGTCCGGAGAGATCCGGATGATTGACGTGAACTGCCTGGCCACGATCGGACAGGTGGGGAACGTGGATCACGACAGTGTGAGCCTGGGCAAGGCGGGGCGCAAACGCTGGCTGGGGATCCGGCCCACGGTGCGCGGTGTTGCCATGAACCCGGTGGACCACCCCATGGGAGGCGGCGAAGGCCGGACCTCGGGTGGCGGGCATCCCGTGACGCCTTGGGGACAGTTGACAAAGGGCAAGAAGACGCGGTCGCGTCGGAAGACGTCGGCCAAGTTCATCGTCAGTCGGAGAAAATAAGCCATGGGCCGTTCACTAAAAAAGGGACCGTACGTCGAAGATCGGCTGTTGCAGCGGATTGAGAAGATGAACCGCGCGGGGGAGAAGCGGGTTGTGAAGACCTGGTCCCGCCGCTCGATGATTGTGCCGGAGTTTGTCGGGCACACGGTGGCCGTTCACAACGGGAAACAGCACATACCGGTGTACATTTCGGAGCACATGGTTGGGCATCGTCTCGGCGAGTTTGCGCCCACCCGTATTTTCCGGAAGCACGGTGTGCATACGGACAAGACGGTGGCGTTGAAGTAAGGCGGATGAGGACAGGATTCCAGCCGTGGGC
>CAYWKN010000027.1:0-19388 GCA_964458765.1 uncultured Verrucomicrobiota bacterium | reverse complement strand
ACAATAAACGCATTGTTCGAACACGCTTGAGCCCGACGACATTCCCCTCCCGGGCGGGGTCAGGGGTGGGTCGTATCTATCGGCAGACTTTGCCAAAGAATTTGTCTTGCACCCAAAAGCCGCAACCTAAAGCCGTTTGCGGCGGCTTTCTATGCCAGCAACCCGACTTCCCGGAGGCATTCGGCCAGCTTCTTCTTGTTGGCCGCCGTCGTCTCGCACAGGGGCAGACGATAGACTTCCTCAATCAGGCCCGCCATGGCCATGGCCGCCTTGATCGGGATGGGGTTGGTGTCCACGAAGATGTCCGTGAACAGCCGGTGATACTTCATGTGCAGCGCGCGCGCCTCATCCCAGCGCCCGGCCAGCGCGGCGTGAACCATGTCCGCCACCGGCTTCGGCACGATGTTGGACGCCACACTGATCACACCCTTGCCCCCGACCGCCATCATGGGCAGGGTGAGAGGATCGTCACCGGAAAGCACGGTGATCCTGCAGGCACGGAGGATCTGACTGACGCGGTCCACGCTGCCGCCCGCCTCCTTGACCGCCACCACCTTGGGATGCTGGGCGAGCCGGGCGATCGTGGAGACATCAATCTCTCGCGCACTGCGGCCGGGCACATTGTACAGCACCACAGGCAGGCCCAGGTCGGCCACGGCGGAAAAGTGGCGATATAAGCCCTCCTGATTGGGCTTGTTGTAGTAGGGCGTCACCTGCAGGGTCCCATCGGCGCCCGCCCCGAGCGCGTGGCGCGTGAGTTCCAGGGCTTCGGCCGTCGAATTGGCGCCAGTCCCGGCGATAACCTTCATCTTGCCGCGGCAAGCCTCGACGCTGACTTCCACGATCTTCTCGTGCTCCGCGAAATCCACGGTGGGCGATTCGCCGGTGGTGCCGACGGGGACAATGCCGTCAATCCCGGCCTCGATCTGCATGGCGATCAGCGCGCGGAGTTTGCCGTAGTCCACACTGCCGCCGGCATTGAACGGGGTCACAATGGCTGTATAGGCGCCTTCAAACATGATGCACTCTCCTTTGAATTCCTGATGGGGCTGTTTCCCGTCTCCTGCAATATATCACGCTGTCTCGGCGGCGACCAGGTCATCCCACGTCTCGCGCCTGCGCACCAGCGTGGCGGACGCGCCGTCCACCATGACCTCCGCCGGGCGGGGCCTGCTGTTGTAATTGGAGGCCATGGCGAACCCGTAGGCCCCGGCGCTCATGGCGGCCACCAGATCACCTTCGCCGACGGCCGGAAGCTCGCGATCCTGCGCGAGGAAATCGCCCGATTCGCAGATCGGTCCAACCAGATCGCCCAGCACCTTGCGGCCGGTCTCGGCCACCGGCAGGATCTCGTGGTGCGCCTGGTAGAGCGACGGGCGGATGAGGTCGTTCATGGCGGCATCCACGACGATGAACGTCTTGAAGTGGCTCTCCTTGACGTACTGGACGCGGCTGACCAGGATGCCGGCGTTGCCGACGATGCTACGGCCGGGCTCCATGACGACCTCCAGCTTGAGTTCACGGAGAACCGGCAGCACGGTGGCGGCGAAGACCGTGGGGTCCAGCGTCTGCTGTTCCGGCTTGTACTGGATGCCGAGCCCGCCGCCGATATCGAGGGTGCGGAAGGCGGGATGCCGGTCCTTGAGCGCAAGGCAGAGGGCCTTGATCTTGGCCAGGGCCTCGCCGAACGGATCGGCGGCAAGAATCTGCGATCCGATATGCACGTGCAGGCCGGTGATCTCGAGGTTCGGCAGGGCGGCGGCCATCTCGTAGGCCTTGAGCGCCCGTTCGAGGTCCAGTCCGAACTTGTTCTCCTTCTTGCCGGTGCTGATGTACTTGTGGGTCTTGGGGTCCACGTCGGGGTTCACCCGGAAGGCAATGCGGCCGGGGAGGCCCAGGCGTTTGGCACACTCGGAAATGCGGCGGGCCTCCGCTTCGGATTCCACAGTGAAGAACCGGATCTGCTCCCGCAGGGCGTACTCGATTTCCTCGCGGGTCTTGCCCACACCGGCAAAGACAACCTTGTTTGCCGCGCCGCCGGCCTTGAGCACGCGGAAGAGCTCGCCGCCGGAGACGATATCGAACCCCGAGCCTTCGGCGGCCAGGGTCCGGATGACGGCGGCGTTGGAGTTGGCCTTGACGGAGTAGCAGATCAGCGGCTTGACCTCGGCCATGGCGGCGGCGATGGCGCGGTAGCGTTCCCGCAGGTGGGCGTGGCTGTAGATGTAGAGCGGTGTTCCGTAGCGGCGGGCAAGATCCTCGACAGCGACGTCTTCCGCGAACAATTTTCCAGAGCGATACGTGAAGGCCTGCATGTTGCTTTCCCCGATTCCGTTTTTGGCGGAGGAATAGCTATCACAAAGTGTGCAGGCATGCAATGGCAATGGGCGATGGGTGATGGGGAATGACGTGAATCGTGAATGGTTCAGCGCCGGCTGCGGAGGACCTCGAGCAAGGCGGCCATGTCGGGGGGAAGGGGGGCCTCGAAGGTCATGGGCGCGCCGGTGCGCGGATGGCAGAGGGTCAGGCGTGCGGCGTGGAGCATCTGGCGTGCGGGAGCGGGAACGGGCAGGGTATCCTCGCGACGGCGGCCATAGTGCGGGTCGCCAACCACGGGGTGGCCCAGATAGGCCATGTGGACGCGGATCTGGTGGGTGCGCCCGGTCTCGATCCGGACCCGGAGCAGGCTGGTGGCGGCAAAGGTTTCGGCGGTTTCGTAGGCCGTGACGGCGGGACGGCCGGAGGCGGGTGTCGCGCTCATCCGCTTGCGGTCGCGGGGGTGCCGCCCGATCAGCGTCTCGGCGCGGCCGGCGGGCGGACGCGGCGCCCCCCACACAAGGGCCAGGTAGTCCTTGATGACCTTCCGGTGCCGGAACTGGTTCACGAGGGAGGCCATGGCCGTGGTATTCTTCGCCACGACCATGACGCCGGTGGTGTCCCGATCCAGCCGGTGCACGATCCCCGGTCGTTTCTCGCCGCCGATGCCGGCCAGGTCGGGACAATGCGCCAGCAGGGCGTTCACCAGGGTTCCCGAGGCATGGCCCGCGGCGGGGTGAACCACGAGCCTGGCAGGTTTGTTGATGACGATGATGTCGGAATCCTCAAACAGGACTTCCAGGGGGATGGATTCCGGCGCCAGCGCAGTTTCGACTGGCGGCGGGATTTCGACGGTAACGGACATGCCGGCCGAAAGTTTCTGGCCGGACTTGACGGCGCGCCCGTCGAGCCGGATGTGGCCGGAGCCGATCAGCGCCTGGATACGGGATCGTGAGAGGTCCGGGATCCGGGCGCTGAGCCAGACATCGAGCCGCTTGCCGGCGGCCTCAGGCGGAACAGACAGGGTGGTGTTCATGGCGGCGCCGGAGGAAGGTCCAGAGCAGGAGGCCGGTGAGCATGAGGCCGAGGCTCAGATACTGGGCGGCGTCCAGCGCGCCCAGACGAAGGCGTTCGTCGCCCCGGAGGAATTCCAGCAGGAACCGGCCGACGGGATAGTAAATCAGATAGAGGGCCAGGAGGGTGCCGTGCGGCGCGTGAGCGGTGGTCTCGCGGCGGAGCGCGATACGGAGCAGGAGGACGTAGAGAACCAGGTTGAAGGCCGCCTCGTACAGTTGGACGGGATACTGGCGCAGGCCGAAGGCTAAGAAGTCCGGGTGGACCACGTTGCGACCGTGGCAGCAGCCGTTGAGGAAACATCCGATCCGGCCGAAGGCATGGCCGAGCGGCAGGGCGGTGACGCAGAAATCGGCGAGGGACAGGAGCGGTTCCTGTTTCCGGCGGGCCAGGAGGGCCAAGGCCGCCAGGGCGCCGAGAAAGCCTCCATAGAACACCAGGCCGCCCTGGTCCACCCGGAGGATTTCGCGGGGCGCCTGCCGGAAATAGTCGAAGTTGGCCAGGACGTAGGCCACGCGGGCGCCCAGGATGCCGCCCACCATGAGCCAGAGGGCCAGGTCGCCGGTGAGCGCCGGATCGCGGCCTGTCCTGCGGGCGAAGAAATTCCAGTGCGCCATGCCGGCCAGAAAGGCCAGGGCCATCATGATGCCGAACCAGTAGATGGGCCGTGATCCAATGTGGAAACAGATGGGATCAATCGCTAGCATGGCATGCAGAGTTTCCTGTGGACACAAAAAGCGATACTATGCACAATGCGCCCGCTAATACCAAATCTTTTGTGTTCCGCGCGGGATGGCGTTGACGGCAAGGACCTTGAGCGATGGATTCGAAGGGAACGGAAATCCTGACTGAGCCGGTGTCGGAGATGGTTTGCACCGCCTGTCACCACCCCCTGGATGTTGCCGGGTTGCCCTCGTTCATCTCGATTGCCTGCCCGGAATGTCATGCGACGCAAACGGTTCCGGCGCGGCTGGGTAATTTCCTGCTGGTGGAATTGCTCGGCGGGGGGGGCATGGGAGCGGTCTACCGGGGGCGCGATACCTCCCTGGACCGCTGGGTGGCGGTCAAGGTCATGCTCTCCACGCTGGGTTCGAACTCCGAATTTGTGGAGACCTTCCGGCGCGAGGCGCAGGCCGCCGCCGCCTTGAACCACCCCAACGTTGTCCAGGTCTACGCCTTCGGCGTGGCGCAGGACCAGCCGTACATGGTGATGGAACTTCTCGAGGGCGGGCGGCTGGACCAGATGATCGCGCGCGGCGAGATGCTGGACGAATCGCTGGTGTTCAAGATGGCGACGGACGTGGCCGAAGGGCTTAATGCCGCCGCGACGATCGGACTGATCCACGGCGATGTCAAGCCCGAGAACATCCTGATTGACGCCAACGGGGCCGCCAAGATCGTCGACTTCGGGCTGGCCCGTTTCAAGCAGAGCGCCGAACCCGGTGTCAAGGGCATCTGGGGCACACCCTACTACATCGCCCCCGAAAAAATCCGGGGGCATCCCGGCGACGCCCGGTCCGACATCTACAGCCTGGGCGCGACGATCTTCCACGCCCTGACGCTCAAGCCGCCCTTCGAAGGCGAAACCCCCATTGACGTGGTCAAGGCGCGGCTGAAGGAGCCCGCGCCGGCCCTCCGCAGCCTGAGGCCGGACGCCGATCCGGAAGTGGAAACCATTGTGGCCCGCATGCTGGAGGTGGAGCCGCTCCGGCGCTACCCCACGTACGTTTCGCTGCTGGCCGACATGCGCAAGACGGCGGCGCGGCTCAGGCCTTCAACCGCGGCGCCCTCGCTGACCAAGCGCGGCGGAAGGATCGTGGTGACCCGGAAGAAGGGCGGAGCCGGCATGACGGTCCCGCATGCATCGGGCGGCATCTCGGTTCCGGCCGGCGTCGGCAGCGTTGGCGCCGTGACGCCGCTGACGGCGTTGCCGGAGGAACGGCGGCCGATGAGCCGCCGGGCCAAACGCGCGTGGATCGCCACGGGCATCGGGCTGGGGTTGTTGCTGGTCGCCGGCGGGGTGGTCTCCGGCGTCCTGTATCATCAACGCGAGCAGGCACGGGCGGCCGCGGCCAGGGAGGACCGGGCGCGGCTGGAGGCACTGCGGAAACAGGCCGAGGGCATCCTGGCCGAGACGGCGGAAGCGATTCTCAAGGCGGATAAGTCGGCGGAAACCGCCAGGTCGTGGAAGGACGAGGCGGCCGTGGCGCTTGTTTCACTGAGCGCCGCCACGAACAAGATTTCCGATGCGGCCGTCATTGAGACGGTCGCCACCAATGCGGCGCCGATGGCCGCGGAACTCACGCAGATCGCCACCGGCGAGATCCTCAATGCGCTGGCGGAACTCGCGGGAATGACCAACGCCCTCCTGGACGGGCGGGCGGCCGCGATGGCGGCCACGAACGCCGCCCCGGCGCAGGCGGCGGTGGCGGGCATGACGAACCAGCCGGCCCTGGCCCTGCAGAAGGTGTCGGCGCTCGCGGAGACCATCGCGAAAGGCGAGGCGTTGTTCAAGTCGCTGCAGGATCTGAAGAAGAAGGTCAGCACCCTGGCGACCATCCAGGCGGAGGAGGAGGAAAGGCGGGCCCGGGAGGAAGCGGAGCGGCTGGCGCGGGAGAAGGCCGAGGAGGACAAGCGGCGTCAATCCGAGGAACTTGAAAAGCAGACGGTGGCGGAACTGAACCTCGTGGACCAGACGCGGAAGGCCAGCGCTCCGCTGATCGTGCAGAACCAAGTGCAGCAGGCGGTGGACGCCATGAAGTCGGTGGGCGATGGACTCAAGACCGAAGCCGCCAAGGCGGCGGTCAAGGCCGCCGTGGAGCGTTACCGGATCATCGGGGAGTTGAAGGGGATGGTCATTGCGGGCGTTGCGCGGGATCTCAAGGCGAATCCGGAAGGCGGTTTCCGGTTCGGGTGGCTGGTCGGCGGCATACCGAGCCGGGATGTGTTGGGGGCGGACGAAAACAAGGTGGTGATCCGCGGCGGCTCGGCGACCTGGGCGGAGGTTTCTCCGGCGCAGATGTTGCGGTTTGTCACCCGCTACACGGCGGCTGACGGCATGTCGCGGCGCGAGGCCGGCCGTTATCTGCTGGGGGCCGCGGCGTATGTGGTGGAAGCGGGCGCAGGCAGCGAGAACGCCAGGAAACGCGCCGCGGACCTGGCTCGGGATGCCGTCAACGCCGACGCCCGGCTGGCCGAAAAGGTCAAGGCGCTCCTGCCCGAGATCGAGGGCCTGTAGCCGCCCGGGATTCAGTTGCCGGGGTCGAGCTGGAGCCGCACGGCGCGGATGGAGTTCTGGCCGAAGGCCTTCTGCAGGTTCGCCAGCATTTCGCGCGATGCATAGCGCTTCAGTTCGCTCAGCCAGGGTGAACTGTCCACGTAGATCACGAGCTCGCCGTTGTGCAGCGTTCCCGGCCGGGTGTGGGCCGCGACGGCTTTGCCCAGGGTGGATTCCCAGCGCTCCTGCAGGTGGTTGACGTCCCGGTTTTCCTCCAGGCGGAGGGTCTTCAGGAACGGGGCGATGAGTTTGGCCAGCGGGGTTCCGCCATCGGGTTGGCGTTTGTTCCACTCGTTGCCCTGGCGGTTTGTGCGGGTGCGCATGGGGGGGGGCCGCGGGTTAGCAGAAGACGTCGCGCTTGCCGGCGCGGACGGCGTCCATGAGGCTTTCGGATGTGGCGCGTTGCAGCGGGTTCATCCCGGCAAGGGTGTCGGCAATGAGCCTTTCGCCGGCCTGCCGGGTTTCCGGCGAGGCGTAATCGAGCAGGTATTCCAGGAAGGTCGAGAGCGCGTTCGGGTCGCAGTGGTACTTGATTTCGCCCGGTTTGGCGAGATCCATGAAGTCCTGGCCGGTCCGTCCGAGCCGGTAGCAGGAGGTGCAGAAGGAGGGGATATGGCCGAGGGTGGCGACGTCGCGCACGACCTCGTCCAGGGAGCGGTGATCGCCCAGGGAGAACTGGCTCCAGTCCTCCTTCTCGCCGTCGCTGTAGCCGCCCGGATTGGTCCGGCTGCCGGCGGAAATCTGCGAAACACCCAGGGCGAAGGTTTCGCGGCGGATGTTCGGGTTCTCGCGGGTGGAGAGGATGAGGCCTGTGTAGGGGACGGCGAGGCGCAGGATGGCGACGATCTTGCGGAAATCGATATCCGAGACCGGCTTGGGCGGGTGGGCGGCCACATCCGATCCGGCCGCGGGTTCGAGGCGCGGGACGCTGATGGTGTGGGGGCCGACGCCGTGGCGGGATTCCAGGTGGCGGCTGTGCTGGAGCAGGGCCAGCAGTTCAAAGCGCCAATCGAAGAGGCCAAACAGGACCCCGATGCCGATATCGTCGATGCCGGCCTGGATGGCCCGTTCCGGGGCGGTGACCCGCCAGTGGTAGTCCTTTTTCCTTCCCGCCAGGTGCACGCCGGCGTAGGTGGACTGGTGGTAGGTTTCCTGGAACAACTGGTAGGTGCCGATCCCGGTCGCCTTCAGTTGCCTGAACTCGTCGAGGGTCAGGGGCGCCACGTTGACGTTCACGCGGCGGATCTCGCCGTGGCCTTCATGGACGCTGTAGACGGTTTCGATGGCCTTGAGGACATAGGAAAAACCTTCGCGGGGATAGGACTCGCCGGCCACGAGCAGGACCCGCTTGTGGCCCTGGTTGACGAGGATGCGGACTTCCCCGGCGATTTCCGCCTGCGAGAGGGCGCGGCGGTGGACGGCGGTGTTGCGGGCGCGGAAGGCGCAGTAGAGGCATTCGTTGGCGCAGAGGTTGGAAATATAGAGCGGGGCGAAGATCACGAGGCGCTTGCCGTAGATCTTCTCCTTGACGGCGCGGGCGCACTCGAAGAGTTCGCCCAGCAGGCCGGGGTCGCTGATGGCGGCCAGGATGGCGGCATCCTGGAGGTCCAGTCCCTTGCCTTCCCGCGCCTTGTCCAGGGTGGCGCGGACGAGGGAGGCATCGCACCGCGAGGCGGACAGGGCGTCGGCGATGGCGTTCTCGCAAATCGGGGTCTGGCTTTCCTGTTTCTTCATCCGTGAGTCTCCGTGAAAGCCGGCAGGATACCAGAACCGGTGGCGGCATGGCAAATCCGTTGCGTGGCGTTGTGTCATGGTGTACCAATAGGGCGAACGGCGAGGAGGTATAGAATGATATTGGACCACATCGGCAATGCCGAACGGCACTATTCGCTGCATCCGGGGTTGCGGGAGGCCTTTGAGTGGCTGCGGGCACAGGGCTCGAAGCGCATGCCCGCCGGCAGAATCCGCGTGGAAGGCTCATCGCTCTATGTGGACGTTTCGACTGCGAATGGCCGCGGCCACGCCGGGGCAGCCTACGAGGCGCACCGCCAGCGGATCGATATCCAGTATGTGGTCGAAGGCGCCGACGAGATGAGCTGGCGCCATCTGGATGGATCGATGCGGAGCAAGGGCTACAACGCTGAGCGTGACTTCGAGGCGTTTGAAGAGACGCCGGAATCCTGGATCCGGGTTCCCGCAGGGCACTTCACCATTTTCTTTCCCGAGGATGTACACTCGGCCATGGGCGGGGCAGGACCCCTGTACAAGCTGATCGCGAAGGTGGCGGTGTAAGCCTATTGTCCCAGCAGTTCTCATTATGGCCGAAACGGATGGTGTTTCCCGTAGACGCGGCGCCCCCGCCGCGTGAAACCGGCTTGAAAAGCGGCGAGGGCGCCGCTTCTACGGCGGGCTACACGGCCATAATGAGAACTGCTGCTATTGTCCTTCCGGCGCTTGCTCCCGTGGCGTTTGCGTGGCACAATTAGGGTTTATGACGGGAGAAATCGAGACGACAGTGCTGTTCCCGCTGCCCCGTGTGGCCGGCGTCGACCTCAGCATCACGAACGAAGTGGTGCTGGTCTGGCTGGCGGCGCTGGTCACACTGGCCGTGTTGTTGCCGGTGTGCCGGCGGCGCGGCATGGTGGCGCACGGACTGTACCAGAACCTCATGGAAGGATTGATCGAGTTTGTGGAGAAGGAAGTGGTGGTGGAAGGGATCGGCGAGAAGGGCCGGGTCTGGACGCCGTTCCTGCTGGGCATGTTCTTCTTTATCCTTTCCGCCAACCTGGTGGGGTTGCTGCCGCTGCCAGGGCTGTTCAAGGCGGTGACGAGCAACCTCAACGTCCCCGCGGCGCTGGCGCTGGTGGTGTTCGGACTGACGATGTGGCTGACGATCCGCCAGCGGGGGTTCCTGGGATTCCTGCGGGGGTTCCTGCCGCCCGGGGTGCCGTGGTGGCTGGCGGCGCTGGTGGTGCCCATCGAGGTGATGAGCTGGCTGGCGCGGCCCCTGTCGCTGGCGGTGCGGCTTTTCGCGAACATGATGGCGGGGCACGCGCTGGTGTTCGTGTTCATCGGCATGGCGGCCGGTTCCGCCTGGCTCCTGAAGCCGGTGCCGCTGGTCGGGGCGATCGTGATGAATGTGTTCGAGGTATTCGTGGCGTTCGTGCAGGCGTTCATTTTCACGATGCTTGCGGGCATCTACATCAAGGATGCCATGGAAGGGGACGCCCATTGAGAAAGGGACAGCGATGACACCGGAAGGAATGGCATGGCTTGGCGCGGGACTGGGAATCGGGCTGGCGGCCCTGGGGACGGGCATCGGGATCGGCATCCTGGTGGGGAAGAGCGTCGAAGCGGTAGCCCGGCAGCCGGAACTGCGGGGCACGCTGCAGAGGCTCATGATCCTCGGGATCGCCTTCGTGGAGGCCTTGTGCCTCTACGCGCTCGTGATCGCGATCCTGCTGATCGGCAAGGGGGCGCAGTGAGATGAACCTCGGGGTGGACCAACGCCTGCTGGCGTGGACGCTGATCACCTTCGGCGGGGTGGTGGCCATCCTGGCGAAGTTCGCGTTCAAGCCGCTCCAGCAGTTGCTGGCCGAGCGGGAGAGGAAGATCCGGGAATCGCTGGACGAGGCCCGCAAGGCGCGCGAGGAGGCCGAGGCGATCCGGCGCGAGGGCGAGGCGAAAATGAACGAGGCGCGGGAATCCGCGCGGAAGATCGTCGAGGAAGGCCGGCGCGTGGCGGCGGATGCCCAGGAGGAGGCCCGGCGGGCGGCCCGGGCGGAGTCCGACGCGCTCCTGCAGCGGGCGCGGGAGGAAATGGACCGCGAGACGCGGCGGAGCGTGGATGCCCTGCGGGGAACGGTGGCGGCCATCTCCCTGCAGGTCGCGCGTGATTTCATCCGCGAGAACCTCGACGAGAAACGGCACGGGCAACTGGTGGAGGAGTACGTGCAGCGCCTGAAGGAGAATCATGGAACCGAAAGGCGCTGAGACGGCGGCCTATGCGGCGGCGCTGGCGGAACTCGGACGGGCGGCCGGTCGTCCGCTGGACGCCGGGCGGGAACTGGCGGAGGTCCTGGGCCTGCTCGAGCGGGACAGCCGGATCAACGACTTCCTGGCCGATCCCGGCGTGGCGGCGGAAGGCAAGGCGGCCGCGCTGCGGGACCTGCTGGCGGGGCGGGTGCATCCCGTTCTGCTGCACTTCCTGCTGATGATCCTGGACCAGGGCGAGTGGCGGCGGTTGCCGGCCATCGCCGAGGAGTACTTCGAGGCGAACGGCCGGAGGTCGGGACACGCGGCGGGGGAAGTGACGACAGCGCTCCCGCTGACCGAGGCGCAGGTGGCGGCGATCGAGGAGGCTTTGGCGGGGAAATTCCGGAGAACAGTGAAGCTGCACACGCGGGTGGACCCCCGTGTGATCGGCGGGGTATCGGTCCGTGTGGGCGACGTCATCCTGGACGGAACGGTGGCCCGCCGGCTGGAACAGGTCAGGGAGGCATTGGTACAGGCATGAAGCGGTGGAACTTCCGAACGAGTATGGCGGGCGTGATTCTGCTGGTGTGGGCCGGCATGGTGTGGCTGGAGGGCGGAGCGGCGCAGGCGGCGCCGCGGAAGACGCTGGAACCCGACCCGCAGTCGGCCGTGGTGGCGCGGCAACTGGCCCGCGCGATTCCCCGCCTGCACCTTTCCCGGCGCGAACTGGACGCGGACCTCTCGGTGGAGGCGTTCAACGGATACCTCAACGCGCTGGACTATGACCACACCTACTTCATGGCGGCCGATGTGGAGGCATTCCGCAAGGAAGCGCCGACCCTGGCGGAAAGCCTGGGAAAGGGCGATGTGTCGTTTGCGTTCCGCGTGTTCGAGCGCCTCCGGGAACGGGTTCGCGACCGGGTGGAGTTTGTGAACGGCCTGCTCGAAAAGGGCATTGATCTCAGCGCGCAGGAAACCTACGTCTGGAAGCGCAAGGATGCGCCCTGGGCGGCCTCGCCGGAGGAGTGGAACGAATTGTGGCGCAAAAAGGTCAAGCACGAGTATCTTTCCCGCGTCGTCATGCGGCGCCTGCAGGACGAGGATGCCACAAACAAGGTCGCCCGGGCGGAGAGCGGAGCGGCGGACACGAACGCCCCGGCGGCGGGGCCCCGCCGCGCGTCCGAAGCCGATGCCCTGCTGGCGCCGGAGGAGTTCGTCCGCAAGCGCCACAAGCAGTACCTGATCGTGCTGGAGGACAGCGACGCCGATTTCGTCCTGCAGCGCTACCTGACGGCCTTTGCCCAGGCCTACGACCCGCATTCGGAGTACATGACGCCCAGCACGAGCGAGGACTTCGACATCGGCATGAAGCTCTCGCTGGTGGGGATCGGCGCGCTGCTGTCCAGCGAGGATGGCGCCGCGGAGGTCGAGCAGGTCATGCCCGGCGGCCCGGCCGACCGTGACGGCCGTCTCAAGGCGGGCGACAAGATCATCGCCGTGGCGCAGGGCGATGCCGAGCCGGTGGATATCCTGCACTGGCCGCTCTACAAGGCGGTGCGGATCATCCGCGGCGAGAAGGGGACGAAGGTGGTGCTCACCGTCATTCCGGCGTCGGATCTTTCCGGGATCCGGACGGTCCGGATTGATCTGATCCGCGACGAGGTCAAGCTGGAGGCGCAGGCGGCCAAGGGCGAAGTGGTGCCGGTGGCCGGGGAGGACGGGACGACCAACCGGATCGGCGTGATCCGGCTGCCCGCCTTCTACGCCGACATGAAGCGGCGGGCCAACGGGCGCGAGGAATACAAGAGTTCCACCCGCGACGTGGCGGCGCTGATCCAGGAGATGAAGACCAACGGGATGGGCGGGTTGATCCTGGACCTGCGCGCGAACGGCGGCGGCGCCCTGGCCGAGGCTGTGGAGATGACCGGGCTCTTCATCTCCGCGGGGCCGGTGGTGCAGGTGCGCGAATCGCGGGGAATCCAGGTGCTGAGCGATCCGGACCCCGGTGTGTTGTACGCGGGGCCGCTGATGATCCTGGTCAACCGGTTCAGCGCCTCGGCCTCGGAGATCCTGGCGGGCGCCCTGCAGGACTACGGCCGGGCCATCGTGGTGGGCGATTCCAAGACGCACGGCAAGGGCACGGTGCAATCGTGGCAGAACCTGGACGAGCGCAACCCCAGGCTTGGTTCGCTCAAGATCACCACGCACAGTTTCTACCGGGTGGCGGGCGGATCCACCCAGCTCAAGGGCGTGGTTCCCGACATCGTGATCCGGTCCACGCTGGACGTGATGGAAGTGGGCGAGGAGTTCCTGCCGCACGCGATGAACTGGAGCGTGGTCAACATGGCCCGGTACCGGCCGGTGGCGGACCTGAGCGCCGCCGTGGCCGCGCTGCGGGAGCGTTCCCTGGCCCGGCGCAAGGAAGATGCCCGCTTCCGGGCGCAGGAGGAGATGATCGAACGGGTCAGGACATTCCAGGCCGCCAGGGAGATTTCCCTCAACCTCGAGGAGCGGCTCAAGCTGGCGCACGAGGAGCGTGACATGGCCAAGCTGGAGGAGGAGACCCTCGAAGGCGACGACACCAAGGACGACAGGAAGGACAGGACCAGGGACCTGGTGTTGCTGGAGGGAGAGCATATCCTGGGGGATTTCATCGGGATTTCGAAACCAAAGGAGAAGGGCAATGAAGATCGCGTTCTGGAAAATGCATGGAGCGGCAAATGATTTCATCCTGGCGGACGACCGCCAGTTGATGTTTCCCGCGGCGGACAAGGCCTGGCTTGCCGCTGTGGCGGCGCGGCGGACCGGGGTGGGGTGCGAGGGGATCATCCTGATCCAGCCCTCGGCGAAGGCCGATTTCCGGATGCGGTTCTTCAATCCGGACGGGGGTGAGGTGGACATGTGCGGCAACGGCGCCCGGTGCGTGGCGCGGCTGGCCTATGATATCGGCGTGGCGCCGGCCCGCATGCGGTTCGAAACGGGGGCGGGCATGATTGAAGCCGAGATGGTGGGCGACCGCGTCCGGCTGGGGATGACGGAGCCGAAGGATTGGCGGCTGAACGCCACGCTGCAACTGCCCGGCGGCAGCCGCGCCTATGGATTCGTCAACAGCGGCGTGCCGCATGTGGTGATGGAGGTGGACGACCTGGACGCGGTGGACGTGGCCAAGCTGGGGGCGGCGATCCGTTACCACGGGGATTTCGCGCCGAAGGGCGCCAACGCCAATTTCATCCAGGTGACCGGCGGGGATTCGCTGCGGATCCGGACGTACGAGCGTGGTGTGGAGGCCGAGACGCTTGCCTGCGGCACGGGAATGGTGGCGGCGGGCCTGGTGGCGGGACGGCTGGGGCGGGTCAAGCCGCCGGTCCGGGTCACCTGCGCCAGCGGCGATGTGATCGAGGTCGGGTACAGGCTGCAGGGGGATACGGCCACGGGTGTGACGATGCTTGGCCCCGCGGCCTACGTCTTCCGGGGTGAGTTGGAATACTGATGCCGGCATGATTATCGCGACGTTCAACGTCAATTCCATCCGGTCACGGCTGGAGATCGTCCTGGAGTGGCTGCGCGAGCGCCAGCCGGATGTGCTGTGCCTGCAGGAGACCAAGGTGGTGGACGAGCTGTTCCCCGCGGAACCGCTGCGCGCCGCGGGATACCACGTGGTGTTCCGCGGGCAGAAGGCCTATAACGGCGTGGCGTTACTGTCGCGCCAGCCCGCGGCGGAGGTGCGGTTCGGGCTGGACGATGACGGCCCCGCGGATGAGACGCGCCTTCTGGCGGCCCGTGTGGGCGGGGTGCAGATCGTCAACACCTACGTGCCGCAGGGGCGGGACATCGAGGACCCGATGTTCCAGTACAAGCTCCAGTGGTTTGCCCGGTTGAATCGGTATTTCGAGCGGCACTGCACGCCGCGCGGCAAGGTGGTATGGCTGGGCGATTTCAATATCGCCCCCGCGGCGATGGATGTGCACAACGCGGAACGGCAGGCGAATCACGTGTGTTACCACGCCGACGCGCGCGCGGCTTTTGCGCGGGTGATGGATTGGGGATTCACGGACGTGTTCCGCCGGCATCATCCGGAACCGGGGCAATACACGTTCTTCGATTACCGGCAGAGGGATTCCGTGCGGATGAACCAGGGGTGGCGGGTGGACCACATCATGGCCACGCGATCCGTGGCGAACGGCTCGGTGAGCGCGGGGATTGACCTGGGGCCGCGGCTGAAACCAAGCCCGTCGGACCATACCGTGCTGTGGGCGGAATTGGACGTGTAGAAATCATGAAACTGAGGATGGCAGTCTTCCCGGCTCTGGCGCTGCTGTTGGCGGCGGGATGCGCCAGCACGCCGGACCGGCGGATTGCAGGGAATCCGGAACTCTTTGCCTCCTTTCCGACCGAGGCGCAGGCGCGGATACGGAAAGGCGAGGTGGACATCGGGTTCACGCCGGAGATGACGGAAATGGCCCTTGGCGAACCCCGCCGCATTCATAGCCGCGTGACGGAGGCCGGGGAGACGGAAATCTGGCTCTACACCGGAATCGCCTACAGTTCCAGCCTGGTCCCCGTGGGGGGATCGTATACCTATCGAGACCGGTACGGACGTCTGCACCGGGCCTACGATGCCGGATGGGTGCCTGTGGACTATGCCCGGGAATACCCGGTCCTCCGGCTCGAATTTGAGCGCGGGCGGCTGAAGGCCATCGAGAAGGCGAAGTGAGGAATCAGGAAGCAGGATTCAGGAGTCAGTTTGGCCTCTGAGCGGTGCTCAGGTTTTTCGAGGAACTGAATGTCCAATATCCAACACGGAATGTCCAACATCCAAGTGGGTGAGAGTTGTGCGAATCAATGGACAACTGGCCCTGCCTTCGCCTTTTTCTCTCACTTGGAAATTGGAAATTCCTTGTTGGATGTTGGATGTTGAAGCTCAATGTTTCAGGAACAAGGCTCCCTTACCTCCGCGTGATCTTCAGCACGACGGTGCGGTTCCTGCGCTGCGTTTCGGGGTCGTTTCCCGGATGGGGCGGGTGGCTGTCGCCGGCTGAAGTGGCGGCAATGGCATCGGCGGGCAGGCCGCATTGCGCGGTCAGGAACTCCGCGGCAGCGGTGGCGCGCGCGAGGCCGAGTTCGTGGTTGTCGGCATAGGCGCGGGCACCGCGAACGGGGCTGCTGTCGGTATGGCCTTCGACTTCAATTTGGAAGGAGGCGATGACGGGCTTCAGTGCGGCGGCAATCCGGGCCAGATCCTGCCGGGCCGCCGGCGCAAGGGTGACGCCGCGCGTGAATACCCCGTACTGGAACACCACGAGCCGGGTGTTGTCCTCGCCCGTCACCCGGCAGTCCTTGACGCCCAAGGCGGGCCAGGCCGGAGCGACGGACGGTTCGGCGGCGGGAGCGGGGGCCGCCGGCAGGGCAGCTGGCGCGATCTCCGTTTGCGGGGGCGCGGACTCGGAATCCAGAATGGTTACCGGAGAAGGCGCGCGGCCACGACCGGTGAGATAGGCGGCAATGCAGAGGACAAGGGCACCCAGCAACGCCAGGTGCAGAGTACGGCGGGAAACGATGTCGCCTCCACTCGTGTGGCGTGTAGGCTGCATGTCGGCGGAAAGATGCGTCAAGGGGGCGGACACGGTCCGGGCACGGTGTGCGGCGGCGGCTTCGGCGCGCAGTTGACGTTCCCGTCCGGCTTCCGCCACGGCGGCATTTCGCTCGGTTTCGAGCGAGGCACAGCGTGCCTGCAGAGCCGCCAGTTCCCGGCGGGAGGATTCCAGTTCCAATTCAGCCTGCTGGCGCGCCCGGACGGCGTCCTGGATTTCCGCTTCGTTCAGGGAAGCGCCAGTCGGCGGTCGCGGAGGAGGCACGATCCGGTTCAGGAGAAGTTCCTCCGGCGTAGCGGAGGGCTGGGTGGATTCGGGGTTGAAAAAGGGATCGGAGGCAAACGGATCGAAGTCGGCGGAGGAAGTTTCCGGTGCGGGCGTTTGATCGGCGGGAACGGGGTCGGGTGGTGGAGTCTGTTGCAGGGGTTCTTCGGGTTGATCTTCCCATTCCGCGGGGTTGAACGACGTGTCGTCGGACGGGGCGGGTGGGGCGACGGCGTCCTCCTCGAAGGGTGCGATGTCGGGTTCGGACGGCACGGGTGTGTCATCGGACGGTGACTTGGGTGCGGGGGCGACGGGATCCGGCGGGGAGGCGGGATCGGGCCCGGGTGAGGCGGGGGGTGTTTCCTGTTCAGGCATGGAGGCGAACCAGTCCAGTTGGTTGGGGTCGTTCTTTCTTGCGCACATGTGACTTGCTCCGGTTGGGGTCCCAAGGCCGATGCGGGAGTCACTGTAGCAGGTCGGGCCGTGGATGTCACGGGTGACGCCGGGGTCAGGCGGCGCAAGGGAAGGCGATGGCGCCATATCCCACGACCCACTGTCCGCGGCTTTCCGGGAAGTCATCGCCGCTGTTGCGGTAGCGGAGGATAACGGCTTTCGTACAGCCCTGCTGGCGGGCATAGTGCATGGTTGTCACGACGGGAGCAATGCCGCAGAAGACCTGCTGGGTGTAATCCCAGGACCGGAGGATGCCGGGAACATCCATGGCGGTGACTTTCTTCAGGGTGGCGAGGTCGGTCTTGCGGACGAGTTCGTAACTGGGATCGTGCAGCATGTCGGAGCTGGCGACGACGAGGGTTCTTTTCCTGTCGGCAAGTTTGACCAGGGCGTTGGCGAGAGTCTCCAGGATGGCTGGGTCGTGGCTACCGATCAGGCCGATGACCAAAGGGGTATCGTTCAAGACGGTTTGGAGGAAGGGGATCTGGTTTTCGGCGGAGTGTTCTCCGATGTGCGGGCGGTAATCCACGGTGATGCGCGGATCGGTGGCTGTGAGGAAGGCGACGGCGTCCGTGTCCAGGGGTGTTGTTCCCAGGGGTGTGGCGAAGGTGTTTCCGTCCATCAACGCGACGCCGCGGAAGCTGCCCCGGTGCCCGAAGCCGAGAATAACAGTGACTTCCGGCATGGGCTGGTGTTCGAAGCTTGCCTGAAGCGCCTTGTAGGCGCTGGCGGCGACCTTGCCGGAATAGACATAGCCGGCATGAGGGGCGACGATTCCGGTCACGGGGCCGGGGATGACGGGCGGATGGGCCTCCTCGAGGAAGTGACGGATCATGGACTGCAGTTCGATACGATTGCCGGGAAACCACTTGCCGGCCCCCAGCGCAGTCCGTACCAGTTTCTTTCCTCCATTCATGCCGTGCTCCTTTCCTCCCGCCCCCGCGCCGCCAGCCACCGGGAAATGCTGCGCCGCTCCACTGACAATGTAGACCGCCAGCGGTATATTGACAAGTCGTTAAGTTTGCGGATTTTTGCATTTTTGTGACTGTGCGATCAAAAAAGAGTTCGATTCGGAGCGACGATATGCTACCTTCCTTGACCTTTTGCTGAGAGGTGGACGATGAATTTGAAGAGACTTTTGTCGGAAGATACGATCATCCTGGAGTTGAAGGGCGCCACCAAGGGCGAAATCATCCAGGAAATGGTGGATCTTCTGGTGGCCAAGGGGCGCATCCGGGACCGTGAGGCGGCGTTGAAAGCCGTGTTGGAACGCGAGCAGAAGATGTCGACGGGGATGCAGCATGGCATTGCCATCCCGCATGGCAAGACGGATTCGGTGGACAAGCTGGTGACGGCGATGGCCTTCAAGAAGTCCGGGGTCGATTTCGGTTCGATGGACGGGAAACCGTCCACGATTTTCGTGATGACGCTTTCCTCGGTGAGCCGGACAGGGCCGCACATTCAGTTTCTTTCGGAGATCAGCCAGGTGTTGAACGATCCGGAGAAACGGGAGCGGCTTCTGCAGGTGCAGACGGCGGGCGAGGTTTTGGAGATCCTGACCAGTTAGGGTGAGGCGGTTGACAGGGGTTGGAGTGTTTTGCTAACAGAGCGAGCCATTATGGGACAACAACTACGAGCAAGAGCGAAGCGGAAACGCCGGATGCGGCAGCTTCAGCGGAAAAAAGACGCAGCCAAGAAGGCAGCGAAGAAGTAAGACGCAAGCGGATGGATCGTCACAGTTTCCCGTGCCGATGAATGGTCGCGTGAGCGTTTTTTCTTGAGAATGGCGCGATGGCCGAGTGGTTAGGCAGAGGTCTGCAAAACCTTCCACACCGGTTCAATTCCGGTTCGCGCCTCCAATCCCGTTTCCGGATCAGCCGCCCGGCTTCTGCCGCTGCATGTTCAGCAGCGCCAGGAAAACGCCGAGTACGAGCAGCGTGTTCCCCATGAGAAGCACACTGGCGGCCGAAAACGTGTGCCCGAGCACCGTCATGGTCACAGGGCCATGGAACCGTCCGAACACTGCGAGCACCACGACGACCGCGCCGGCTACTCCAACGATCTGAGATACCATTTTCACGTTTTCCTCCTTTGCTCCAGATTTCCCAGCCCAGGCAGACATTGCATGCCTGACAATGTTAGTGTAGCGAGACCCGGCCGGAGGGCAAGCAGTTTGTTGCGGTCCTCTTTACAGCATCTTTGACGCGGGTGGGGGAGGCGCGATATAGTTATAAGTCTGCCTGCGGAAGGGTGGCTGAGTGGTTTAAAGCGCCGGTCTTGAAAACCGGAGATCCGCAAGGGTCCGGGGGTTCGAATCCCTCCCCTTCCGCCAATTTGAAATCCGGCGATTTTCGGCCACGACCGAAAATCGCCGGATTTCAAATTGGCGGAGACTCCTTGCGCTCGTGCGAACCGCCGTCCTGGGTGATGAGTAAGCC
>CAYWKN010000026.1:0-19632 GCA_964458765.1 uncultured Verrucomicrobiota bacterium | reverse complement strand
AGCTTGAACGGCGTGGCGATGCTGTTCGGATATCTGCTGACCAACACGGCCCAGGTGTTCGCGGATGTGCGCACCTACTGGAGTCCCGAGGCGGTCAAGCGGGTCACGGGCCACAAGCTGGCCGGGCAGGCGGCCGGGGGCATCATCCACCTGATCAACTCCGGCGCCGCGGCGCTGGATGGAAGCGGCTGCCAGTCCATCGGCGGCAAGCCGGCCCTGAAGCCGTTCTGGGACATCACCCAGAAGGAGATGCAAGGCTGCCTGGAGGCGACCACCTGGCATCCGTCGGTAACCGAATACTTCCCCGGCGGAGGGTGGTCGTCCAAGTTCGTGACGCGGGGGCAGATGCCGGTGACCATGTCCCGGGTGAACCTGGTCAAGGGGCTTGGTCCGGTGCTGCAGGTCGCCGAAGGGTGGACGGTGACGCTTCCCGCGGCGGCGCACAAGCGGCTTGATGACCGCACCAATAATACCTGGCCGACCACGTGGTTTGCGCCCCGTGTGACAGGGTCCGGTGCGTTTCGTGATGTGTATGCCGTGATGAACAATTGGGGTGCCAACCACGGGGTGTTCAGTTACGGGCACATCGGGGCCGATCTGCTCGCCCTGGCGTCCGTCCTGCGCATTCCGGTGGACATGCACAATGTGCCCGAAGAGAGTGTGTTCCGGCCCGCGGTGTGGGCGCGGTTCGGCGGCGACGATTTCCGGGCGTGCGAGAAGCTGGGACCGTTGTACGGGTGACAGTGGCTCGGAAGGCCGGAATTGTCGCACGCGTGGCCCCGGGATGGCGGCTGGATAACGGGCGATCCCTGTGTGCCGGAAGCGGCGGGAGCCGACAGGAGCAAGCATGATCATACGATGCAGGGCCTATCCGCGGGCGGGACTGATCGGGAATCCGTCGGACGGCTACTACGGAAAGACAATCGCGTTCACCTTCAGTGATTTTCACGCGGAGGTCGTGCTGTACCAGACGCCGGAAGTGGAGATCCTGCCCAGCGCCAGGGATCATTCCAGGTTCCTGAGCATCCACGACCTGCACCGGGATGTGCGGCGGCACGGCTACTACGGCGGGATCAGGCTGCTGAAGGCGGCGGTAAAGCGCTTCTACGATTATTGCCATGACAGCCACATCCAGATGGATGGACGCAATTTCACGATCCGCTACAGCAGCAACATTCCCGCCCAGGTCGGATTGGCCGGATCGAGCGCGATCATCACGGCCTGCATGCGGGCGTTGATGTCGTTCTACCAGGTGAGCATTCCCAAGCCGGTTCTGGCGAACCTTGTCCTCTCGGTGGAAACGCAGGAACTGGGCATTCCCGCAGGGCTGCAGGACCGGGTGGCGCAGGCCTACGAGGGGCTTGTGTATATGGATTTCAATCGTGAACTGCTCGAACGGCAGGGGTACGGGTGTTACGAGGAACTGGATCCGGGATTGCTGCCGCCGCTGTACATCGCCTACCGTCCCGAGCTGGCGGAAGGGACGGAAGTTTTCCATAACAACATCCGCGGGCGCTGGGAAGGCAAGGACCCCGACGTGGTGGCCGCAATGACGGAATGGGCCGGTTATGCCGCGCAGGTCCGCGAACTGCTCCTGCAGGGCAGGGGTGACAGGATTTCGCCGCTGTTAAACGCCAATTTCGATCTGCGCCGTCGCATTTACAAGATCAGTGCCAGCAACATCCAGATGGTGGAGGCCGCGCGGTCTGTCGGCGCCAGTTCCAAGTTCACGGGGTCGGGTGGCGCCATCGTGGGTGCCTATGCCGACGAAGCGATGTATGCAAGGCTGGAATCCGTGCTCACGGGCATGGGGATCCGGGTGTTCAAGCCGAAGCTGATCCGTTCCACGGGAGAGACACCGTCATGATCCGCAAAGCCGTCATACCCGCCGCGGGATTCGGGACGCGTTTCCTCCCGGCGACGAAGTCCCAGCCCAAGGAGATGCTCCCCATCGTGGATACGCCGACGATCCAGTACGTCGTCGAGGAGGCTGTGGCGTCCGGAATCACCGACATCCTGATGGTTATCGGCAAGGGCAAACGCGCCATCGAGGAGCACTTTGACCGGAACTGGGAGTTGGAGGGCGAGCTGGCGGCCAAGGGGAAGGCGAAGGAGTTGGAAGCCATGCGGCGCATCTCGGATCTGGCGTGCATACATTTCGTCTGGCAGAAGGAATTGCGGGGGCTGGGGGATGCGGTCCTCTGCGGGCGTCAGCATGTGGGCAACGAGCCCTTCGCCGTGCTGCTGGGCGACACGGTGATGGACGGCGTGCGGAAGCCCGTCACGCGGCAGTTGATGGACGTGTTCGACCGCTACCAGGAATCGGTGGTGGCGGTGGAGGAAGTCGAGAGATCGAAAGTCAGCCGCTATGGCGTGATCAAGGGCAGTCCCGTGACGGACAGCCTGTATCTGCTGGAGGATTTCGTGGAAAAGCCTGCTCCCCGCGAGGCGCCCTCGAACCTGGTGATTGCCAGCCGGTATGTTTTCACGCCTGACATCTTCACATTCCTTGAAAAGACGGAGCGGGGCAAGAACAACGAGATCCAGTTGACGGATGCGATGCGTCAACTGGTCCGCAGTCGTGCCATGTACGCGCTCCGGTTTGACGGGGTCCGGTACGACATTGGCAACAAGCTGGACTTCATCAAGACCAACCTGGTCTTCGGCTTGAAGCAGAAGGACATGGCCAAGCCGTTACGGGATTTCGTCCGGACGCTGGCCAAGTGAAGTCTTGCCGGAACGGGCTGCGCAGACCTCTTGCGGGTTCCCGTGATCCGTCCCGGTGCCTGGCGTGACTTGACTCGGGGTCAGGAGCGGTAGTTCGGCGCTTCCTTCATGATTTTCACGTCGTGGGGGTGGGCTTCGGTCACACCCGCGAGGGAGACCCGGACGAAGCGTCCGCGCTGCTGGAGTTCAGCCAGTGTGCGGCACCCGCAGTAGCCCATGGCGGCGCGCAGGCCGCCGGTGAACTGGTGGAGGATCTTGCGGACGGATCCGGCATGAGGGACGATGCCCTCGATGCCCTGGGGCACCAGATCCTCCTCGCGGCTGCTGCTCTGTCCGTAGCGCTCGCGGCTGGCCGCGCCATCCTTCATGGCGGCGAGGCTTCCCATGCCGCGGTAGACGACGTACTGGCGGCCCTGGTGAATAATCTTCTCCCCCGGGCTTTCGTCGCTGCCGGCGAAAAGCGAACCGCACATCACGGTATTGGCGCCGGCGACAATGGCCTTGGGGACGTCGCCCGAGTGACGGACGCCGCCGTCGGCGATGATGGGGATGGACCCGGCCAATGCCTTGGCGGTTTCATAAATGGCGGTGATCTGGGGGATGCCGACGCCGGCAACCACGCGGGTCGTGCAAATGGAGCCCGGGCCAATCCCCACCTTGACAGCATCGGCGCCGGCGTCGCGCAGGGCGATGGCCGCTTCCCCGGTGGCGATATTGCCGGCAATGACGTCGATTTCGGGGTGGTGCTTCTTGACCCACCGGACCATCTCGATGACGCCCTTGCTGTGTCCGTGCGCCGTGTCGATCACGACCACATCCACATTCTCGCGGGCGAGGATTGCGACCCGTTCCTGATCGTTGGGGCCGATGGCCGCGCCCGCGCGCAGCCGGTACTTTTCGTCGCGGTTGTAGCGGGGCTCGACGTTCTCCACGAGGGTGCGCACGTCGCTGAAGCTATAGAGGCCGGCGAGCTTGCCGTCCGTATCCACTAGCGGCAACTTGCCGATGCGATTGCGCTTCATGATCGCATACGCTTCCTTCAGGGTGGTTGCGGCGGGCGCCGAGATGACATTCGACGTCATCACCTCGGTCACCACGGCCCGGTTATCGGAGGCGAACTTGATGTCCGCCGCGGTCAGGATCCCCACCAGCCGGTCGTTCTGATCGAGGATCGGGAATCCGCTGAAGGTGAAGCCCTTCTGCTGCTTGGTCTTCAGGACGCTTTCCAGGGTGTCGGTGGAGCGGAACGCGATGGGTGTGCGGATCAGGCCGTTGAGGTAGTGCTTGACGCGGGCCACATGGCCCGCCTGCTGTTTCGGCGTAAGATTCTTGTGGATAATCCCGATGCCGCCCATGAGGGCCATGGCGATGGCCATGGGGCTTTCGGTGACGGTATCCATGGCGGCGCTGACAAAGGGGATATTGATCCCGATGCGGCGCGTGAGGTGGCTGGCGAGATCGGCTTCGTCGGGCAGGAAGTCGGCATACTGCGTGACGAGCGATACGTCGTCGAATGTGAGTCCTTCCTGGGGGAAGCGTTCCATGAACGACTGGACAAAGGCATTCAAACTCATGAGCAACACCTTTCGAAATGGTTCAACGTGTTGCCAACGCATTATGGTCCCGCCGGTCGGCAACGTCAACCATCAAAATTGCCGGTTCGGGACTTCGGGAATCCGACGCTTGACGGGGGCGGATCAGAGGTAGGCGGCGAGGCGATCCTTGAGCATGGTCTTGCTCATGGCGCCGACCATCTGCCCCTTGACCTGGCCGCCCTTGAGCACCAGCAGGGTGGGGATGGAACGGATGTTGAACTGGGCCGCGAGGTCGCGGTTCTCGTCAACATTCACCTTGGCGATCCTGATCTGCGCGGCCATCTCCCCGGAAAGCTCGTCCAGCACGGGTGCGATCATCTTGCAGGGGCCGCACCATTCGGCCCAGAAGTCCACCAGGACAGGAAGGGCCGAGTCGAGGACTTCCGATTTCCAGTTGTCCGCCTTGATATGGATGACTTGAGAGGCTGCCATGAGGAAACTCCTGTCTACAGGGTGATTTTGCCGGGGAAATTCCAGTTCAGATCCGGGAACGCCTGCAGCAGCAGGACGTAGACCATGACGCACAGAAGCACAAGGGCCGCCGCGGCCAGCATCGGGAATATGGCATGAGGCGCCGCGACTTCCTGTTCAACCCTGGCGGCGGCTTGCGCCTCCACGCGTGCGACGGCCAGGCTGCGGGGGGCCGGTTTCACGGTTCCGCCCTCGGCCCGACGGATCTTGATCGTCTTGCGCTGGGTGGCCTGTCCCTCCCCGGAACCAGCCTCTTCGGGCAGGTCGATGCGCGAAGTCACGGATTTGCCGGCGGGTTCGGGGGCCAAGGCTTCCTCTTCCTGGGGGGGCGGCGGCAGGATCGGCACCGCCTGGAGTCCGGACGGCCGCTTGATGCGAATGGTCTTGGGGGCGGCTGACTGGGATTCAACCTTTGTGGCCGTGGCTTCATCCAGGGGGATGCGGGATGTCTGCCGCTTGATATCCTCGGAAAGCATGGCGGCCGAGGAGGCTTTCGGGGAGGGGGCGATTGTGATGGTGGGCACGGCGGAAGCAGGGGCAAGCCGGATGGTCTTGGAGGCTCCCACGCCCGGCACGGGGGCGCCGGCAGGCGCGCCTGGTTCGGCGCCAGCCTGTTCCAGGGGGATCCGGGAGGTCTTCTTCTTGAGAGTGGCGGCGGGTTCCGGGGCCGCCTGGGGCAAATCCACACGCGCCGTGTGTTTCTTGCCTTCCTCCGCCTCGGGCACGCCGGGCTCCGCGGGCTTGAACGATAGTTTGGGCGGAATGGCGTTGTCGCCGTTTGCGGTGTTCGTCATGGGGCCCTCTTCAATCTCCTGGTTTCAGTTGCCGGATCACTTCGGGAAACAGGCTAAACCCACATTGAAAATCCGTCAAAAAGAAAAACGCGCGCCGTGTTCAAACGGCCATCATTTCCTTCTCTTTCGATGCCAGGGTATCATCCACCTTGGCAATATAACTGTCGGTATCCTTCTGTATCTGGTCCAGGGACTGGTCGCGCTCGTCCTCCGTGATCCTGCTGTCCTTCTGCAGCGCCTTGATCCTGTCGTTGGATTCGCGGCGGATATTGCGGATGGCGACGCGGCTTTCCTCCGCCATGCGCTTGGCCACCTTGGTCATTTCCTTGCGCCGTTCCTCGCTCAATTCAGGGATAATGATGCGGATGACACGCCCGTCGTTCATGGGGGTAAACCCCAGATTGGCGGCCAGTATGGCCTTTTCGATGGCGGGCAGCGCCGAGGGATCATAGGAGTTGATGACGATCATCCGCGCCTCCGGGGTGGCAATCCCGGCGATTTCGCGCAGGCGGGTCGGGGCCCCGTAGTAGGGGACCATGACGTTTTCGACAAGACTCGGGGAGGCCTTGCCGGTCCGAAGCCCCGAAAATTCCTGGTGAAGGAATTGCAGGCACTTTGTCATCTTGTCGTCGGCTTCCAGCAGAACATCATCCAGCGATTCCATGGTTCACTCTCCTTCGTCGGATACGACGGTTCCAATCTTCGCCCCGGCGACCACCTTCTCGAGGTTGCCTTCCTTGAAGAAATCGAACACCACGATCGGAATGTGGTTTTCCATGCAGAGGGCGAAGGCGGCGGCGTCCATGACCTTGAGTTGCTGGGCGAGCGCCTGTTGGTAGCTGACCTTTTCGTAGCGCTTGGCGCCGGGGTTCTTGACCGGGTCAGTCGTGTAGACCCCGTCGACCTTGGTGGCCTTGAGCAGGGCGTCGGCGTCAATCTCGCTGGCGCGGAGCGCGGCCGCGGTATCGGTGCTGAAATACGGATTCCCCGTGCCGCCGCCGAAAATCACCACTCGTCCCTTGTCGAGATGGCGGACGGCGCGTCGGCGGATGAAAGGCTCGGCCACCTGCCGCATCTCGATGGCGGTTTGCACGCGGGTGTCCACACCCTCCTTCTCCAGGGCATCCTGGATGGCCAGCGCGTTGATGACGGTGGCGAGCATGCCCATGTAGTCGCCGGTGTTACGGTCAATACCGCGCGTCTCCCCGATGTGGCCCCGGAAGATGTTCCCGCCGCCAACCACCACGGCGATTTCCACGCCCATGTCGCGGACGGTCTTGATCTGGTGGGCGAACGCCACCAGGACATCCGGATCAATGCTCAGGCCGGTCTTGCGGCTCTGGAGGACCTCGCCGCTGAGCTTGAGGAGTATGCGCTTGAATCTCGGTCTTGTCGCCGCAGTACGTGGCATGGATGCACCTTGCAATGGCTCGCTCGTGTTTCCCGCAACCGGGATAGGACAATAATCCAAAGTTGGCCGGGATGTAAAGAAATGAATCGCGCCCCAAGCGGGCCTGTCTAACGGGCTTGTCCCGCCGGGGTGCAGAGGCTGCCGAGACCGAGCATGGCGTAGTAGGTATATTCGACATCGGCGGTGGAATCGAACGCGTGTCCGGTGTAGCCGCCGGAACCATCCCGCCGATCGGCAATAAAGGCGCGCGAGAGGGGCGCGAGGGGCCGGGTATCCATCCCCTGCGCGGCGAGGGCGAGAAGCGCCGTGCCGGTGGACAACAGGTCGGGCAGAGGCGCATCGGGGAAAGCCCGGAAACCTCCGGAGTCATGGCAGGCCTCCAGCATCCAGCGGCAGGCCGCCGGGGACGGTTCAGCCGCCAGGCACATCCGCAGGGTGATCACCGCGGCTGTCGCAGGCACATTGCCAGCCGACAGGCCGGGAAGGTTGGCATAGCCGCCGCCAGGGGA
Source organism: uncultured Verrucomicrobiota bacterium (assembly GCA_964458765.1). Taxonomy (GTDB): domain Bacteria; phylum Verrucomicrobiota; class Kiritimatiellia; order CAIKKV01; family CAITUY01; genus CAIVSY01. The sequence goes on along the minus strand of CAYWKN010000026.1, from coordinate 12,125 downwards.
CTTCAGGCGGTCCAGCGCTGCGAGAAGGGAATCCCAAGTCGCGGGAAGGAACTCCAGCGCCTCCAGGGCGGTCCAGGCCATGAAGGTGGATGTGGCCGTTCCTGTCCGGGAGTCCGGTTGCGTATGGAACGTTCCGTCGGCACACCGGAAGCTTGCGATGCGGTCGGCCATGGCGTGGCGCCATTGCCATGGCGTCCGATTCGGCAGCAGCCTCATCCTGGCCCTTGCCAGGCCCACCAGGTCCATAAAGCCGGGGGAAGCGCCGGGGTCCTGGCGGAGCAGGAACTCCGCGGTACGCCGGGCGTCTCGGTCTTCCGGGAACAGGGCCAGCAATTCGGCGCCGAAGGCGGTATAGTAGAGATCGCTCCGCCCAGTGCGGCCTTGGAAGGCCCCGTCGGGGTTCATCCGGGCATGGAGAAAGCCCTGCAGCGCGGCCCCATCGGCCCCGAGGGAGTCGATCCCGTCGCCGAGCGCGCTGGTGATGGAGTGGAGAATGGACCGCATGGAATGACAGGTCAACGGCCGGCCATGCTATTGCTTTATCTGCCGGCACAAAAAGGATACCATGCCCCGACCGCTTGTGCAGGGAAAACTTGCCAGGCAGGCGGAGTGGCCCTTCATGAAGCCAGGAACACTATGGAGATTGATGACGGAACCCGACCCGCGGTGTGTGGCGAGGTTCTGCTGGAATTTCGGCTGGAAGGGTATGCGGGCGGTGCAGCGTTTCGAGCAGCGCCGCAGGAAAGGGGTATATTTCCCGGCTTTTCTGTTCCTTTCATTGACCGACCGTTGCAACCTGCGATGCCAGGGGTGCTGGGTCACGCCGTCGAACCCGGCGCGGGAAATGGATCCGGCCACGCTGGACAACATCATTTCGGCCAGCAAGGAATACGGCGGCTATTTCTTCGGGCTGCTGGGCGGCGAGCCGTTGCTGTACCGGGGACTGTTCGACGTGATGGCGCGGCATCCGGAGTGCTACTTTCTTCTGTTCACCAACGGGACTCTTATTACCGACGAGTCGGCGCGGCGGATGCGGGCGCTCGGGAATGTGTCGCCTCTGGTCAGCGTGGAAGGGCTGGAACAGGTCGGAGATGTCCGTCGCGGGGGTTCCCAGGTGTTTGAACGAACCATGACGGGGCTCGATCACTGCCGCGCGAACCGGCTGGTGACGGGCGTGGCCACCAGCGTATGCCGTTCCAATTTCGAGGAGTTGGTTTCGGAATCCTTTCTGGATGCGATGGTTGGCAGGCGGGTGCAATACCTGTGGTACTACATCTACCGTCCGGTGGGGCCCATGCCTTGCCCGGAGCTTGCCTTGTCCTCGGGGCAGGTGACGGAACTCCGGAAATTCATTGTCGAAATGCGGTGCCGCAAGCCGATCGTGCTTGTGGATGCCTATTGGGATCACGAGGGCCGGGCGCTGTGTCCGGCGGCAACGGGGATCGGGCATCACATCAGTCCGGATGGTTGCGTGGAACCCTGTCCGCCGCTGCAGGTCGCCGCTGATCGTGTGGGCGATGGCACGGGTCTGGGCCCGCTGGTCGAACAGTCCGTGTTCCTGAAGGAGTTCCGGACGATGGCGGCGGGGACGACGCGCGGGTGCATCCTTATGGAGCGTCCGGATCTTCTGGCGCCGCTGGCTGGCCGGACAAAGGCGGCGGACAGCAGCGGGCGCGGGACCGTATTCCGCGAGCTGGGAGCGATCACACCATGCCCGAGCCACCATCAGGAAGGGGCCGCCATACCCGAGAAGAGCCTGGCCTATCGGCTGGCGAAGAAGTACTGGTTCTTCGGTTTCGGCGCTTACGGCTGAGAGTCCGGAGGAAGGGCCTGCGAAAGGAACCGGTGCAGCAGGATCTTCAGGTGGCTGTTCCCCAGCGGCTGGAGAGCCCGGATCGCCGACTGGCGGTACGCCGACATCTCCCTGACGGCAAGGGCGCGGCTGTTGGTGTCGGCGATGGCTGTGCGCAGCACTTCGGCATATCCGGCTTGTCGTTCCCGTAAGGCCGTTTCCATGGCGGCGCGGAGCGATGGCGGCGCATGGGCGCCGGCAAGAGCCAGGACAAACGACGGCCGCCCGGCGGAGATGTCGTCATCCGCCGCGCCGGACCGGGAATCCTCCAGGTCATCCTGGATCTGATAGGCGGTGCCGAGGGCGTCGCCGAACGCCTGCAGAAGGGCATCCAGATGCCGGGCGCCGGCGAGAACGGCGCCCATGCGGAGTCCCACGCTGAAGGCGGGCGATGTCTTGCGGCGGAAGATGTCCAGCACTTCGGACGGAGCCAGCAGGCGGGGGTGACGAACCGACCACAGTTCAGCGCCTTGTCCGCCGCAGAGCTGGAGATGCGCGTCGCCCGTCAGGGTGAGCATGGCAGCCACCTCGTCGGCCGGGGCCCCGCAGGCGGCAATCAGATGGTAGCCGAGGCCCAGCAAATACAGGCCGGCGGTCATGGCCAGCGGCACTCCGTGCTGGCGGTGGAGGGTGGGACGGTCGTAGCGACGGGCGTCGTCATCCTGGATATCGTCGAAGATCAGGGATGCCTTGTGGAGGCACTCCACGGCCAGGGCGGCGCGGCGGAGCGATTCGGGCAGCCTGTCCGGGGGGCAGCCGGTAAGGGCGGCGTAGGTTGCCGCCGTCAGGAACGGGCGCCAGCGCTTGCCCGAAAGCCCCAGCCATTCGAGTCCGGCGTCCTCGATGGCGTTCGGCGGCCGGGGCGGCAGGGCGCGGATCGCGTCGGGCGCAAACCAGCCGTCCACCGTGATCTTCAGGGCATGGTAGTCGGGGAAGACGCCTTGCCCATCGCCGCGGCTCCGCAGAAGTTCCTCGACGTGTGCGAGGGAGACTCTGGTGTCGCGGCATCCGTCCCGCAGAAGGGGAATGGCAAGTCCCGGGATGGCGCCTTGGACCATGGGATGGAAAGATCGTTCCAAGGCGGCCATGCAGCCGACGCCGACGACGGCATCGGCGTCCCCCTTGTCGAGAAACGGCTGTACGAGGCTGACGCTTTCGACCACGAGCACGGCATAGCCGAGGGCTTCCGCCTGCCGCGAAAGGCCCGAGATGCCGCAACGGCCGCAGTGGGCGCAGAGCAGGCCATAGGCGTCAAACGTGGCAGGGCACAGGGTGCTGGATCGCAGGCATGGCGGCAGCAGCAGGATCCGTCGCTCGAACGGAATGGAAGCCACGACCGGGGCCCAGAGACAGTTGTGCAACTGGACCAGGAGAAAATCCCGGTAGCGCAGAGGAAGGGCGGCAGACTCCAGCAAGGCGTCCGTTGCCGAGCCCAGTTCGTCGAGCGTCAGGGGTGGCACAAGCGGTGTGTGGCTCAGGAAAGCGCGGATATGCTCCAGGAAGCCGTCCCACTCCTCAACCGGCGGAACCGGCATGGGCCGCTGTGGTTCCGCGGGGCTTGGAGCGGGGGTGACGGCAGGACCTGTTGCGGGTGCGGCGCTCATGACGGGGGTACGCCCTCCGCGGGCAAGGAGTTCGCGGCCTGTGCCCGGCGGTTGGCCAGGAGGTTTCGCAAGTTCCTCCCGGCATGCCGGGAACGGGCGTCGGTCGCGGCCTTCCGCATCCGGGCAAGATCGGTCTCGGTGACGACATCGCCGTTGATCGGAACATCCGTGACCTTGGGAAAGATGATGGCGAGAGCCGGACAGATCCGGGCGCAGGCAGGGCAGTTGTCCTTGCACTGGGAGGGCGCGGTGACAACGACCGCGCCGTCCACCACCGTGTACACGCCGAAGGCACAGAAATTGACGCATTGCCCGCATCGGGTGCAACGGTCGTAGTCGATGACGGGGAACCAGGCCGGCCAGGAAGCGTCCGGGGGTGCGGATGGCGCCGGGGTTCCGGCGGGGGCCGGGTCGGCCGAGGAGGCGGGCCGCAGATCGCGGCAGGCAATGCCCTCCAGCGGGCGGTGTATACCCGCGAAGTGGAGGAGCCATTGGACGGCGCGGGGGCGGCAGGCGGCCACGAGGAACCCGGGCGCAGCGGCAAGGTCGCGCAGGGCGGCGGGGTCGAGCGCGGCCAGTTCACAGAGGTCACGGACTTGCCTTACATGCCATCCGTCGGCCTGGAGCGCCTGCACGTTGGCGGAAACGGCCGCGGACGGGAGCAGGCCGCGCTGGGCGCAGGCGCATACGAGTGCGACCTTCTGTGGGCTTGCGAGCATGGTTCCGGCGCTGTCCTGAGGCGACGCGTGGTCGCGCGGTCATTGCGTTACGGGAGGGATGCTAGCGGAACAGGGAGGAGGGATGCAAGTTCGCGTTGAGGCGGCGGCCGGGGGGAGAATAGCTGTTGACGTTGGACGGGAAGGCGGGGCATTCTGACGGGCATGAATACATCCACGCTGGTGCGTCCCGACTGGGATCATTACTTCATGGAAATCGCCACCGTGGTGGCGCGACGCGGAAACTGCTGCCGGCGGCAAGTGGCGGCGGTCATCGTCAAGGACCGCCGGATTGTTTCCACGGGGTATAACGGGACGCCGCGCGGTGTTCGGAACTGTTGCGAGGGCGGGTGTGCGCGCTGTGCGAGCGACGCGCCGTCCGGCGCGGAGCTCGGGGAATGCGTGTGCTCGCATGCGGAGGAGAATGCGATCACGCAGGCGGCGTATCACGGAATCGCCGTGCGCGGCGCGACGGTGTACTCCACGTTAAGCCCGTGCCTCATCTGCGCCAAGATGATTATCAACGCCGGGATCGGCGAGGTGGTCTACGAGAAGGAATACGAGTTCAGCGCCCAGACACGCTCGCTCCTGCACGAGGCCGGGGTGCGCTACCGCAAGCTTGGCGGTTGAGACTCCCGGCGATTCAGGCGACCTTCCCCAGTTTTTCGCGGAAGTAGGCGATGGTTCGCTCCAATCCCTGTTCCAGGGGTACCGCGGGTTGCCAGCCGAGGGCCTGCCGGGCCAGTGTGATGTCCGGCTGGCGCTGGCGGGGATCGTCCGGCGGCAGCGGCTTGTGGACGATGGGGGATGACGATCCCGCAAGGGCGACGATCCTGGCGGCCAGTTCCTTCATGGTAAACTCGCCGGGATTGCCCAGATTCACCGGTCCGGTGAAGTCATCGGAGGTATTCATCAGGCGGAGGAACCCCTCGATGAGGTCGTCCACGTAGCAGAATGAACGGGTTTGGGAGCCGTCGCCGTAGATGGTGATCGGTTTGTTCCTTAGCGCCTGCACGATGAAGTTCGACACCACCCGCCCATCGTTGGGGTGCATGCGCGGGCCGTAGGTGTTGAAGATCCGGGCGATCTTGATGGTCACGCGGTGCTGGCGGTGGTAATCGAAGAACAGGGTTTCGGCGCAGCGTTTGCCCTCGTCGTAGCAGGCGCGCAGGCCCACCGGATTCACATGGCCCCAGTAATCCTCCCGCTGGGGATGGACCTTGGGGTCGCCGTAGACCTCGCTGGTGGAGGCCTGGAAGATCCTGGCCCGGACACGCTTGGCCAGTCCGAGCATGTTGATGGCTCCGTGCACGCTGGTCTTGGTGGTTTGCACGGGGTCATACTGGTAATGGATGGGGGAGGCGGGGCAGGCCAGGTTGTAGATTTCGTCCACTTCGACGTAGAGGGGGAACGTGACGTCGTGGCGCATGAATTCAAAGTAAGGGTGGGTCAGGAGGTGCCGGATATTGTCCTTGGAACCTGTGAACAGGTTGTCGGCGCAGATGACCTCGTTCTCGTCCCGGAGGAGGCGTTCGCAGAGATGCGACCCGAGAAAGCCGGCGCCGCCGGTGACGAGGATGCGTTTGGTGTCGAGTGAGCGCATGGGCGACCTCCTGGATTGACTGTTTCGATCATAGGAGGGGAACAGGGTCGAGTAAAGGAAATGTGTGGGGCCTGCCGGCAGCGGGCATGGGGTCAGGATGCCTGCCCGGGGAGCGGAAGGCGACGCACATGGGCGAGCAGTTCCTGGAGGCGCGGATCGGGAGCCGAGGCTTTCAGGCGCGGGAAGCGCCCGTCGCGCATGAGGTAGTCGTCCCCGCGCCGGAGCATGATCCTGGCCTCTTCCACCTGGATGGCGGTGAGGCCGCGTGCCGCGGCGACGATGCGCAGTTCGGCCAGCTTGAGGAGGCGCTCGCACTCCGCCGGCAGGGTCCCAAAACGGTCGCGGAACGTGGCCCTCAAGGTGCGGACCTCCTCCACGAAACCGGCTTCGGCGATGCGCCGGTACATGCTGACGCGGAGGCGCTCGTCCTCGATGTAGGCCGGCGGGATGAGGGCCACGTGCGGCGCGCCGGCGTCGGACGGCGAGAGGCTCAGGAAATCGAGCGATAGCTCCACGTCGATGACCGGCGGGAGCGGCTCGCCTTTCTTCATGGCGATGGTGCGGCGCAGGAGCTGGCAATAGAGTCCGAATCCCACGGCGGCGATGTGCCCGCTCTGTGCGGCCCCGAGCAGGTTGCCGGCCCCGCGGATTTCGAGGTCGCGCATGGCGAGCCGGAAGCCGGCGCCGGCGCCGGAATACTGGGTGATGGCCTGGATACGGCGGCGCGCCAGCGGATCCATCCGCGAGTGCGCCGGCAGGAGCATGTAGGCATAGGCCTTGTGCTTGGAGCGTCCGACGCGGCCGCGGAGCTGGTAGAGCTCGGCGAGGCCGAAACGGTCGGCGCGGTCGATCAGGATGGTGTTGGCGTTGGGCACGTCGAGTCCGCTCTCGATGATGGTCGTGCAGAGAAGGACGTCAAACTCGCCGGCGGCGAACCGGCGCATCACTTCCGAGAGCGTGGCGGGGGGCATGCGGCCGTGGGCGATTTCAAAGGAAGCCTCCGGGACCAGCCGCTGCAGGCGGTCGTAGAGACGGCCGATGGAATGGACGCGGTTGTGCAGGAAGAACACCTGTCCCTCGCGGTTTACTTCCCTCAGGATGGCCTCGCGGATCGTGTGGTCGTCGTCCGGGGTGACGATGGTTTCCACGGCCAGCCGGTCCTGGGGCGGTGTCTGGATGGTGCTGAGATCGCGGGCTCCGGTGAGGCTCATGTAGAGGGTGCGCGGAATCGGCGTGGCGGTGAGGGTCAGGACATCCACCATGCGCCGGATATGCTTGAAGCGTTCCTTGTGGAGGACTCCGAACCGCTGTTCCTCGTCAATGATGACGAGGCCGAGATCGTGGAAGGCGATGCCCGGCTGAAGCAGGGCATGGGTGCCGATGACGATATCCACGGTGCCGGAGGAGAGGCCGGCGACGATGGCCGTGTTTTCCTGCCGGGTGCCGAACCGGCTGAGCATCTCGATGCGCACGGGGAAGGGCGCGATCCGCTCGGTGAAGGTCTGGAAGTGCTGCTGGGCCAGCACGGTGGTGGGCACCAGCACGGCCACCTGCCTGCCGGCCATAACGGCCTTGAAGGCGGCACGGACGGCCACCTCGGTCTTGCCGTAGCCCGCGTCCCCGCACAGCAGGCGGTCCATGGGCCGCGGGGTTTCCATGTCGCGCTTGACCTCGCGGATGGCGGCCTCCTGATCGTCGGTTTCCTCGTAGGGGAAGGCGTTTTCCAGTTCATGCTGCCAGGGGGAATCGGCGGGATGCGCGAAGCCGGTCTGCGAGTCGCGGGCCGCCTGGGTTTCGAGCAGCGTGGAGGCGAGGTCCTGTACGGCCTTCTCGGCGGCCTCCTTTTCCCGGTCCCAGCGTTTGCCGCCGAGCTGGTGCAGCGGCACGCCGCGTTTTCCGACGCCGACGTAACGGGTCAGGAGATGCGCCTGGGACACCGGGACGTACAACCGCGCGGCGTCGGCATATTCGATCGCCAGGGCTTCCTGCAACTGTCCGCCGACAGCGATTTCCCGCAGGCCGAGGTAGCGGCCGACGCCATGTTGGAGATGGACGACGAGGTCGCCGGGCTCCATATCCGTCCAATCGCTCACCCGCGCTCCGGTCGAGGGTGCGGTGCGCGATGCCGCGCGCTTGCGCCGGAGCTTGCGGCCATAGAGGTCGGGCTCGGCCACCACGATCACCGACGGGTCATGGCAGATGAACCCTCCGGTGAGCGGAGCGATTTCGATGGCGGCGCGGGCGGCTTGGAGCTGGGCGGCGTAGACGTCGGTGAACCGGTCACGGGTGCCTTGCGTGTCGAAGCAGAGGCTGATGTCGGCGCCGGCGGCGGAATGCGCGGCGAGGGATTGCAGGAAAGCCGTTCGCGCCTTTTCCAGGACGTCGGGATGGAAACCGTGGCGTCCGGGGGCGGAGGAAACCACCGGCTGGATCGGCAGGATCGCCGGATCGAAGGTTTCGATCGGTTCTTCGGGGTGGGAGCGGATATAGATCGGTGTGGCGCGGGTGCGTTCCCGCAACTCCGCCTGGAGCGTGCCCAGCGGGATTGTGAAGCCCGCCGCTTTGGATTCCTTCAGGGTGGCCTCGTAGATGCCGGCGTGGCGGAGAATGGCATCGAGGTCGCACCAGACGGCGATGACGTCCTCCGGCAGGTAGTGCAGGAGGGTGGCGCGTTGTGCCGCCGGTTCCTTGAGGATCTGCCATTCCCGCGGCGGGGGCAGCGACACCGTGCCGGCCTCGGAAATCGACCGCTGTTCGGCGGGGTCAAAGAGCCGGATGGTTTCCACACATGATCCGAAGAATTCCACCCGGAGCGGGAAGCGGGACAAAAGCGGCCATGCGTCAAGGATGCCGCCGCGCAGCGAGGCCTCGCCCTGGGCCTGCACTTCGGGGCCGAACGTGTAGCCGGAGGACTCCAGCGCCGCGGCGACATCGGCGGGGTCGGCGTCGTCACCTGTGCGCAGAACGAGCCGGCGTGCCCGAAGGATTCCGGGAGCCAGGGTGTACTCCATGAGCGCCTGGCCGCAGGTGGCCACAAGGCGGGGTGTGCCGGTGAGCAGGGCTTCCAGGGTATCCAGGCGCTGGCCGGTGGTCTCCTGCGAGGGCGGGGCCGCACGATCGCCGGGAATGACTTCCCAGCTTGGGAACAGCAGAGGGGGCGGGGTGTCCGGCGGGCGGAGTGTCAGCAGGTTGCGGAACATGTCGTCGAGTGTGCGCGGGCCGTCGGCGACCCACAACAGGGTCCGCCGTGAATCCAGAAGCAGATTCCAGGAGAGCCATGCCGCGGCGGCGGGAGGAAGATCGGGGAGGAACAGGGGCAATGTCCGGCCGGCCAGGGTGGGCAGCCGCTCGCGGAATCGCCTGCGGGTCGTGGCATTCCAGAGTTGCATGGGACGGTCAGCGAAGAGGCAAGGACCCGGTCGTCCCGACGGTTATCCGTATTTGCGGCGCATGTGGGTCGGGGCGATTTTCAGCGCGATGCGGTACTTGGCGACGGTGCGCCGGGCGATGTGTATCCCGCGCTTGGTGAGGATTTCCAGCAGTTCCTGGTCTGACAGGGGGTTGGCGGGATCCTCTCCGGCCACGAGGGTGGCAATGGCGTCCTTGACTGTCTTGTTCGACACCACGCTGCCGTCCTGGGTGCGGAGGCCGGGGGTGAAGAAATACTTCATGTCGAAAACCCCCTGGGGAGTCTGCATGTGCTTGCTGGCGACGGCACGGCTGACGGTTGTTTCGTGCAGTCCGACGACCGCGGCGACCTCGGCCATGGTCAGCGGCTTCAGGTGCGTGATGCCCTGCTCGAGGAAATCGGTCTGGACCCGTACGATTTCGGTGGCGATCTTGAAAATGGTCTGCTGGCGCTGGTGGATGCTCTTGATCAGGAACGCGCTGGAGCGGATGCGTTCCTCGATGTAGTCGCGGACATCCTTGCGGGTCGAATTGTCGTGCATCAGGGACCGGTACTGTTTGCTGATGCGCAGGCGGGGAAGGTCGTCGTCGTTAAGGATGACCACGTACCGGCCGTCCACCTTCTTGACGATAACTTCCGGGGTGATGTAGGCGGACAGTTCGTGGGTATAGGCGCGGCCGGGTTTCGGTTCGAGGGTGGCGATGAAGGTGGCGGTGAGTTCGACCTCCTCGACGGATACCTTGAGAAAGCGGGCGATATCCTGGAGTTTGCGCAGGGCCAGGCGGTCGAGGTGGCTTTCCACGAGCCGCGAGGCGAGCGAGCCGGACTTGCCGAGGCGCTCGAGCTGGATGAGCAGGCATTCCTTCAAGTCCCGGGCGCCGACACCCGGCGGGTCGAAATCCTGGATGAGATGGAGGAGATCCTGCAGGTGCTGGATGTCGGCGCCCGAGGTGCCGGCCAGTTCCTCCAGCGTGCCCCTCAGATAGCCGTCATCGTCGATGTTTCCGATGATCATCTCGCCCATGGCGCGGTCGCCCTCGCTGATCTCGGCCAGGGAAAGTTGTTTGAGCAGATGCTCCTGCAGCGATTCGCCCTGGGTGATGGAGTCGAGCATGTAGTCGCGCTTCTGGGCGTCATCGGCGGTATAGGGGCGGCCTTCCTTTTCCTGGAAGAAATAGTCGCGCCACTCGTCATCCAGCCGCGAGAGGATCTCGAACTCCTTCCGGAAATCCAGCGACTTGTGGTCTTCCGCACCCGGCGCGGCGGCTTCCACCTCGATCGGCTGTGTCTCGGCGGGAACTTCCTCCAGCGTGGGATTGCTGTCCAACTCGCTGCGGATGAGGGCGCGCAACTCCTGGACCGGCGCCTGGAGCATTTCGAGGGACTGGCGCAACTGGGGCGCCAGCACCATCTGCAGTCGCTGTTCCTGGGAGAGTTGGAGGGTTTGCGCGGCCATGGTCCTTGCTGTGGGACACACTATAGCGGCGGCAGGAGGGTGTCTCAAGGACAAACGCCGTCCGCGGTGCGAGCCACGGCGGTTTGTACTGGTTGTGAGCATGCGGTTGGCCTATCCTGTCCCTCTGGCGGATGGGGATGAATCCGGGCAACGCTGCCGGAGGGAGTCAAAAACGGGAGTGGGAAGAAGGATGAGCTCGACAATGACGACGCGGGAAATGGAAATGCGTTCCTCGGCGGTGACTCTGTCGGACATGGAGATTTTCGTGTTTCCCGAACTGATGTATGCGCTGCTGCTGGCCAACATCATGTCGCCCCGGATCTGGAAATGGGCGGAGGACCCCTGGTTCGAGGGCCTGGCGAGGATGAAGCCCTACCGGCGGATTACGCGGCTCAAGCAGTACATCATGGACCATTACGCGTTCAACCTGGACCTGGACACATGGGGACTGACCGACAAGGCGCGCGAGATGGATCGGTTCGGAGGATTCCTGGGCGCCGATGCAATCCGGGAATCCAACGCGCTTTTCGGCTACGAGGGCGACCGGTATTACTTCGACATCGATATCCGGACGCATTTCGGTCTGGACAAGTACACGACCGACACGATCCCATACTGGAAGACGGAGACGGTGGAGGCGATGGACGCCTTCCGGCACAAGCCAGGCTATGCGACCGGAGCGGGGGAATGCGTATCGCTGGCGGCATTGTACGCGGCGGGGCTGTTCATCGTGGCCGGCATCCCGCTGGACCGGATCTTCCTGCTTGCGACACCGCTGCACTCGCAGAACTTCGTGGATGTGGAGGATGGGATCCTCACCAACAACCGGCGGCTGGTGACCCGGAAGATGTGGTGCAACGGGACGGCCCTGTCGGCCCAGGCAAGGCGGGCGCTGGAGAACGAACGCGTCACCCTTGTGGCCCACGAGACCGGCTGCATCCACACCCTCTATCCCGAGGCGACCATCGCCCCGGCGGCATACGATAGCTTCTGCGCCAAACTGCGGGGATTCCTGAATATTCCGTTGACCGACGAAATCCTGGGGAATTTCCTGCGGCACAAGCGGGATCTGCAGCGCTGTTTCCAGATCCGGCATTCCATCCACGGGGCGGAGAGATATGTGGCTGCCGATGCCGCGTTCCAGTACGAGGAAGGCTGCTCCTACCTGGTCACGGACAACACGCGGGACAACCTTCTTGCCGAAATCGACATGGATCAGTTCCTCCCGCAGCGGCTGCCGGGCCGGATCGTGCTGAATGATCTGGAAGCCTATGTCCGCGCCGAGCGGCCGGACTTGCGGAAACCCGGCGATGTGGCGAAGCTGAAGCAGCAGTTCGCGTGCGAGTGCATCAACACCGAATGGGCCATGGAGAACCTGATCCGGTTCTGCCACGTCGAACCGAAGCTGCCGGATCCGGAGCGGAAGCAGTTTGGGAGCGGGGGAGAGCCGCTGGGGCTGACGCGGGAGATGGGGCGGGAGGGGAT
>CAYWKN010000025.1:0-19734 GCA_964458765.1 uncultured Verrucomicrobiota bacterium | reverse complement strand
TAACCGGAAAGCCGCTACCGCGCTGTCCCGAGAACCGCAAGCACCGCCGCATGGACGGAGTCTGCCGTAATGGCCTCCAGCGCCGCGCGGGCCGCGGAAGTCTCGCGCGGGATATTCCGGTCACGAACCACCCCCGGCGCCATCAGCACAACGTGCCCGTCGCCCAGGGGGCCCGTCACCCGCGGGTCCGTCAGGCCGTAGAGAGCCACCACACGCGTCCCGACCGCCGCCGCCAGGTGCATCCCGCCGCTGTCATTGGCGATCACCACGTGACACAGCGACAGCAATGCCGCCAGTTCCCGCAGGGTCGTGAGCCCTGCCAGACTCACCGCGCCGCTCCCGATCCTCCCCGCGATCTCCTCGCACATGGCACGGTCTTCTGCCGACCCCGCCAGGACCACCCGGCACATACTTCCCGCCGCGAGGCGCCGTCCCACCTCCGTGAACCGATCCGAAGGCCAGCGTTTCGAAGGGCCCCGCGCCGCGCCCGGGAACATGGCCACCAGAGGCGCGGCCCCCGTCGGGGACGAAAGCCCCAGCCGCTGCCGCATGGCGTCGCGCTCCACCTCCGGGACCGCCACAAGGGGGCCGTGCAAGCCGCCACCGGGCTCCACACCCAGCAGCCGGAACGCCTCCTCCGACTGATGAATCCCCGCGGACGACCCGCACACACCCTCCGTCAGCAGCCAGCGCCGGCAATGCCCCGGATAGCCGCGACGGACCGGGACCCGGGAGAGGAAGGGGATCCATGCCGACCGGAAGGAGCCGGGAATCACGTAGGCAAAATCAAAGCCGCCGGCAGCAACCTCGCGGACCGCTTTCCGCATGCCGCGCCAACCGGTCTCGAATTCCAGCACTTCGTCCACCGCGGGGCACAAACCCCAGACGTCCGCCACGGCGGGTTTGGCCAGCACGGTTATCCTCAGCCCGGCCGCCTGCCGCTTGAGTTCGTACAAGGCCGGCATGGCCATGATGCTGTCGCCCAGCCAGCTCGGGCTGACCACGAGGATCTTCTCCGGCCGCACGGGTGCACGGCCGCGTCTATTGGAAACAGATTCGGGAGATGCAGGCATGGAAGTCCTCGGTTCCCGACAGCAACTCGATATCCACCCGAAGGAAATAAACCGGAACGTCGCTGCGGTCAAGCCTCGGGAACCGCACGGCATCCTTTTCCGTCGTGATGATCGCGTCCGCGCCCTCCGCCCTGGCCCTGTTGATGGCCTCGATAATCTGCTGCTGCGTGTAACGGTGATGGTCGGCATACCGGATACGGGCCGCCACCTTGGCGCCAAGCGCTTCGAGGCTGCTTTCAAACCCTTCCGGCGCGGCAATCCCGGAGAGGGCTATCACGCGCAACCCGCGCAAGTACTCCAGCTCCTTGCGCGCCGTGGTAAACACATGCGTCAAATGCCTTGGCTCGTGACGGCACTCGATGATTTCCGCCTTGGGATTGTGACGCCGGATCTCCGACTTGAGTCCGCTGTTGTCCATACCGTTGCACTTGGTGATGAAGACGTAATCCGCCTTCCGCAAGTTGGCGACCGATTCGCGCAGGATGCCGCGCGGCAGGACGTAGCCGTTGCCGAAGGGATTCCGGCTGTCCACCAGCACGATCTCCACCCGGTGCTTCATGTAGAGATACTGCAGTCCGTCATCCAGGATCAATGTGTCGCACCCCAGCCGGCTGATGGCATAGCGCCCGCTCTTGACACGATCCTTGTCCACCAGCACCGCCACATCGGGCAGGTTGGATGCCAGCATGTAAGGCTCGTCGCCGCCCATCGCGGAATCCAGCAACAGGGTCCTGCCGTCCGACACGATCCGGGGCGGCGTGCGCTTCTCCTGCAGGAGCAGCTTGCCGGCCAGCCGTTCCAGCAGCGGCGGTTCTTCCTTCTTGTAGCCCCGGCTCAAAATGGCCACTTTCCGGCCCTTCTGCTGCAGCGTTCGGGCGAACACCTCCACCACTGGCGTCTTGCCCGTGCCGCCCACCGTGAGATTTCCGATGCTGATCACCTGGCAGCCCAGCGTGTGATGGCGCAGTATCCCCTTGCGATACAGGAAATCCCGCGCGCGCATGACGCCGTTGTACAGGTGGGAAAGCTGTCGCAGGTTCCATAACAGGAAAAGAACCTGCCGGTCACGGATGCGGGAAACATCCTTCCGCTGGATCAGGTCGACCAGGAATTCTTCTGTCTGTTCACGCCTTCCGCTCTTCACTGCCTGCCCCCAGCCAAATGTTCCCAACAAAGCGCCGCATGTTGCCATCGGATCGCCCCCGCCGTCAAGCCACGGCTGTTTTCCCGTTCTTGACGGATGCGGGGGGCAATGGGGTATCATCCAGCCTCAATCGCAAGGAGGACCATGACTCAACCCCATCGCACCATCGTCGGGCTTGGTTTCGGCCCGATTCAATCGGGGCTGTTCCTTTACGAAGCCTTCCGGACAGGCCTTTTCCGGCGACTCGTCGTGGCCGAAGTGATCCCCGACGTCGTCCGCAAGGTCCGCGCCGCCGGCGGCTACAATGTCAACATCGCGACCCTGTCGGGAATCCGTTCCGAATTCATCCCCGGCGTGCAAATCCTGGACCCCGCCCAACCCGGCGACCGTGAAGCTCTGCTTCAGGCGATCGGCGAAGCCACCGACGTATCCACCGCCCTGCCCAGCGTGGACTTCTTCGATCGCGGTGGGGCCAGCGCCCCCGCCGGAATCCTCGCCGAGGGACTCGCCCTCAAGTCCCGCCGAGGAGGTCAACCCGCCGTGATCTTCACCGGCGAAAACCACATTCATGCCGCCGAGCTTCTTTCCGCCGCCATCGAACGGCGCGGCGGACCGGCGGACCTGCCGCAGCTCTGCCAGTGTCTCAACACCGTGATCGGCAAGATGAGCCAGATCGTGTCCGATCCGGAGGAAATCCGCAACCGCCGTCTTTCCCCCTCCACTCCCGACTCGGGCAAGGCCTTCCTCGTCGAGGAATTCAACCGAATCCTCATCTCCCGCATCACGCTCCGCGGCTACACACCGGCCATCCGCACGTTCATGGAAAAAGACGACCTGTCGCTTTTCGAGGAGACCAAGCTGTACGGACATAACGCCGTTCACGCCATGTCCGGGTACCTCCTCCACACCCGCCGTTGCGCCGGAATGGCGGAGATGCGGAAGCACCCCGACCTGATGACGACGGCCCGTGAGGCGCTCGTGGCCGAGTCAGGCGCCGCACTCCGCCGGAAGTACGCGGGCGCCGATCCCCTCGCCACCGAAGACGGCTTCAATGCCTATGCGGACGATCTGTTGCCCCGCATGGTCAACCCCTGGCTGGGTGACACCGTCGATCGGGTCATCCGCGACCCCGCCCGCAAACTCGGATGGGACGACCGCCTGATCGGCGCCATGCGCCTTTGCCTCTCCCAGGGCGTCATGCCCCGCCGCCTGGCGGCCGGCGCGGTCGAAGCCATGCGCTTCCTGGCCGCCGCGCGAAACGCGTCCGACCCGGTTGTTCTTCTGGAAACACTATGGCAGCCCGCGTCACCCGACCCCAGTGAGAAAGCTGCCGTTCTCGATACCCTGCGGGAAGCCGCGCGCTCTGCCGCTCCCGCGGCGCCATGAACGACACACCGCCCATCGCCATCGAAGCCAGCGGCCTGACCCGTATCTTCCGCGATTTCTGGGGCAGGCCCAAGGTCCGCGCGGTGGACGGCATCAGCCTCTCGGTCCCCGCCGGACGCATTTTCGGGCTCCTGGGCCCCAACGGATCCGGCAAGAGCACCACGATCAAGATGATCCTCGGTCTCCTCCGCCCCACTTCCGGGACACTCACGGTCCTTGGCCGCCCGCCCGCGGATGTCGCCGTCAAGGAGCGCATGGGATTCCTCCCGGAGGAGTCGTACCTCTACAAGTACCTCACCGCCACGGAAATCCTTTCCTTCTTCGCCACCCTGAGCGGAATTCCCGCCGGGTCCCGCGACGAAACCGTGCACGATCTCATCACCCGCGTGGGGTTGGACCGCGCCCGGCATCGCAGGATCGGCGAATTCTCCAAGGGAATGGCGCGCCGCGTGGGGCTGGCCCAGGCACTGCTGAACGATCCTGACCTGATCCTGCTGGACGAGCCCACCTCCGGTCTCGATCCCGTCGCCTGCCGCGAGGTCAAGGACCTGCTTCTCTCGCTCTCGGCCCGCGGCAAGACCGTCCTGATCTGTTCCCATCACCTGGCCGACATGCAGGATATCTGCAGTCGCGTCGCCATCCTCCTGGACGGCCGCGTTTGCGCGCAAGGGGCTGTGCCGGACCTGCTGCGGGATCCCGGCCGCCTGCAGTTGACCGTCAGCGGCCTGGCGCCGGAGAAGCTGCCGGACCTGCTTCGGTATATCGAACGGGAAACCGGCACGGCCCCCGTGGTGGACCATGCGGGCCGCAGCCTGGAATCCGTCTACGTCGAAGTCGTTTCCAAACGCCGTGCCGCGCCATGAATCCGCGCCACGTACTCGCCATCGCCCGCCTCACCCTGCGCGATGCACACCGTTGCCGCCTCCTGCCTTCGGCGGCGATCCTGCTGACCGCCATAGTCGCCGGACTGCCGTTTCTTCTGGCCGCCGAGACCGGAGCAGGCCGGCTTTTCGTCATGCTTCGCTACTCCATGAGCGCCGTTCTTTTCCTCCTCACCGTAACGACACTCTGGGCCTCATGCGGGGCCGTGGCCGGCGATATTGCCGACCGGCGCCTTCAACTCGTCCTGGCGAAACCCGTGCGGCGCCGGGACGTCTGGACCGGCAAATGGCTCGGCATCATGGCAATGAACGCGATGCTTCTGGCGTACGCCGGTCTGCTCACCGGCCTCCTGCTGCACCACGCCTGGGCCGGCCTTCCGGCCGGTTCCGCGGACCGCCGGGAGACGGGGGCGCGGCTCCTGACGGCCCGCGCCGCCGTACGTCCCGATCTTCCGGAGGAAATCCTCCGGCGCATCGGCGACCGCGCGGCGGCCTTGCGAAGCGAGGAGCGCCATCGCACCACCGACGCCAAGATCCGCAAGCAGGCGGAGGAGCAGGTCATCCGCGGCGGCATGATCGTCCCGCCTGCCGGATCCCTTTCCCTGCGATATTCCAAGGTTCCGGCCTTTCGTTCCCGCCAGCCTGCGGAACTGCGCTATACCTTCCAGTCCTCGCACCCCGAAAGCGGGTTTGCCACCGGTTTCTGGCGCATGGCCGGAGCGTCCGGCACGCCGGTGGACATTCCGTTCACCAATCGTCCCGGCGCACCGGCCCGCATCCTGGTTCCGCCGCTGGCCGGAGATCCGTCCACACTGTTCCTCACGCTCCACCGAACCGACGCCCACAGTCCCGCGCACCTTCTTGTGGCTCCGCGGGGCGAGCCGCCGGAACTGCTGGTGCCCGTGGGCGCCTTTGAGCCGAATCTCGCGCGGGCCATCCTGGCCCTGTTGTTCCGGCTTTCCTTAGTGGCCGCCTTGGGGGTGACCATGGGATGCCTGCTTTCCCTGCCGGTATCGGTCTTTGCCGGTTGCGCGCTCGTGATCGTCCTGCAAATGACCGGCTTTGTGGCCACGGTGGCCTCCACGGGCGCCATCGTGGTCTCGCATCACGGCGACACGGCCCCGCCGGACTGGATGGATAAAGCGGTGCTTTCCGTGCTTACCGCCATGAACGCACTCACTGGCCCCCTGGAAAACCTGGACCCCATCCCGCTGCTCGCGGACGGGCGCCAGGTGACGGCGGCCTTCACGGCAAGGGCCTTCGGGCTGCTGGCTGTCCTCTACACTCTCTGCGCGGCCATCCCCGGCATGCTGCTCTTCTCGCGCCGTGAACTGCCCTGACGGCCGTTCAGATCGCTCCCTTGCTGGAGGGCACCCCGCGCACGCGGGGATCCAGCCGGCAGGCCGCCTCCAGCGCCCGCGCCACCGCCTTGAACATGGCCTCGTAGGCGTGATGGGGCTCCCGGCCATAGAACTGCCCGATATGCAGATTCATCCGGGCCTTCACCGCGAATGCCTGGAAGAACTCGCGAATGAGAAGCAGGTCGAAATCCCGTATCTTGCGCGTCCGGTTGGCTACATCGTATACCAGATACGGACGCCCGCCCAGATCCACCACCGCGCGCGCCAAGGCGTCATCCATCGGGATATACGCCCATCCGTACCGCCCAAGCCCTTTCCGGTCCCCCAGCGCCTTGTCCAGCGCCTCTCCCAGCACGAGACCGATGTCTTCCACGGTGTGGTGGTAGTCCACGTCGAGATCTCCCGACGCCTGGATATCGAGATCCATCAGCGAATGTCTGGCCACCAGCTCCAGCATGTGGTTGAGAAACGGCATGCCGGTCCTGACCCGCGCATTGCCCGAACCGTCAATGACCAGCTTGACCCGGATATCCGTCTCCCGCGTCGCGCGGGCAACAGAGGCCATTCTCTTCTTCATCGCTGAACCTCCCGGGCCGGCGGCGAATGACTCCGGCGCCGGCTCGCGTCAGTATGTATCATCCCCTCCTCCGCTACGGAAGGAAAATCACCCCGGCCCGTCCAGCACGGCAAGCAGGCGGTCAACCTCCTGATCCGTGCCGATGGTGATGCGGATATGGCGTCCGGTGCGTTCGCCGGGGAAATAGCGCACGAGCACGCCCGCCGCCTTGAGCTTCGCGAAAACCGCCGGCGCTGCCGCTCCGCCGGGAATCGTCCACAGGAAGTTGGTGGCCGAATCGCACACTTCGTACCCCCGCCGCCGCAGTTCGCCGGCCAGCCGCTCCCGCGTGGCCTTGATCCTCGCCACGTTGCCCAGCATGTGCGGCTGGTCCTCGATCGCCGCGCGCGCCACGAGCTGCGTGACCCGGTCCACGTTGTACGAGTCCTTGATCTTGAACAGCGCGGCAATCAGAGCGGCGCTCCCCACCGCATACCCGAACCGGATGCCGGCCAGGGAATAGGACTTCGACAAGGTCCGCATCACCAGCACGTTGGGAAGGGTTCTGGCCAGTTCCATGCAGTGGAACGGCGCGAAATCCACGTAGGCCTCGTCAATCAGCACCACGCCCGGAAAGCCGCGGCAGAACCGCGCGATGTCCGGCGCCGGAAACGCCAGGCTCGTCGGCGCGTTGGGATTCGCCAGGAAGAACAGCGCGCACGGCTCCGGATCGCGGTCCGGCCAGCCGAACCCGGGCGTCAATTCACACGCGCTCCCCCGCGCGTTGCGGATCGCCGCCAGGACCGGATACAGTGAGTAGGAAGGGTCGAAATAGCCGATGACCCCGTCGTCCTCCACAAACGCCCTCGTACAAAGCGCCAGGATTTCGTCGGATCCATTCCCGGCAAACACCTGATCCGGCGTCACCCCGTGCAGGCGGGCAATCGCCTGGCGGACATCCGCGCTGACAGGATCCGGATAAAGCCGCAGATCGCGCGGGTTGAGGGAAGACAGCGCCGCTGCGACAGCCGGCGACGGCGGGTACGGGTTCTCGTTGGTGTTCAACTTGACCAGGCCCGGAAGCCTGGGTTGCTCCCCGGGCGTATAGGCCGTCATCTTCTCAACATTTCCTCGTATCATCCTGCACGATTCCCCATCCATCATTGCCCATCAACCCTTCCCTGTTTCCGCCTTCACACTTCAAAACGGATCCGCGCGGCGCGGGCATGCCCATCCAATCCTTCCACCCGTCCGAACGCCTCGATCACGCTCAACGTCTCCTGCAAGTCCGCCCGCGTGAATGCCATGAAACTTGTCCTCCGCCGGAAATCATCCACCGTCAGCCCCGAGAACATGCTGGAGGTTCCGCCGGTCGGCAACACGTGGCTCGGGCCCGCCACAAAGTCACCCACGGACTCCGGCGTCCAGGTCCCGAAGAACACCGCGCCCGCGCTTCGCACCTTGCGCAGCCAGTTCCGCGGCTCGCGCACCATGATTTCCAGGTGCTCGGGACCGAACTGGTTGCAGAGTTCCATCCCCTCGTCGAGCGTGTTGACCAGCACGATGAGCAGGCCGCGTTCGAGCACCTTGGACAAGGCCTGTTTGCGGGAGAGTGTTTCCGCCTGCTTGACCAGTTCGTTGGCCGCCTGCGTCGCCACCTGCGCCGAATTGGTGACCAGCATGGCCTTTTCCTGACCCGTGCCGTGCTCGGCCTGCGCCAACAGATCCGCCGCCACGCAGGCCGCCGGCGCTGTTTCGTCGGCCAGAATCGCGATCTCGCTCGGCCCGGCGACCAGATCCAGCGCCACTTCGCCATAGACCAGTTTCTTGGCGGCGGTCACATAGGCCCCGCCCGGCCCCACGATCTTCTGCACCTTCGGCACCGTACGCGTCCCATAGGCCATCATGCCGATGCTTTGAATGCCCCCAACCCGGTAAATCTCTGTCGCACCCGCCAGTTCGAGCGCAAACAGGATATACGGGTTGACCTTCCCCTTGGCATCCGACGGAGTGCAGGCCACAATCTCCGGGACGCCCGCCACCTTGGCCAGCGTCACCGTCATGAACACCGTGGAGACCAGCGGCGCGGCCCCCCCGGGAATGTACACGCCCACCCGGTCGAACGGCACGAACTGCTCGCCCAGTTCACCGCCTTTCGGACTGAACATCTTCCAGTCCTTCTTCATCCCGTTGCGGGCAAAGGTCGCCACGCGCTTGTGCGTCTCGCGGGCCGCAATGCGGAACTGGGGATCCACCGTCTCGCGCGCCTCGGCAATCTCGCGGGCCGTAACCCGGAAATCGCCGGGCTTGAGCGCTACGCCGTCAAACTGGCGCACATGCTTGATCACCGCCACGTCGCCGTTCAGGCGGATATCCTCGAGGACCTCCCGCGCGGCGGTTTCCGCCGACGGGTCGAACGCGGGCCTCTTGAGGAATGCCACCACCGCGCTGGAAGGCTTCTCGGGTGTCCACTTGAGTATCTTGATGTCCATTGTCATCTCCCTTGCTGCAACCTTCCCCCAACCCCTTCGTCTCCATTGGCCCTGTCCGGGCTTTCCCCGCCGGGGCGTCCGCCGACCGACCCGCGGTAGAACACACGGACCTTGCCCGCCGTTCCGCTGCCATTCCGCTCGCCTCTACCCGCGTACAACGCCCTGACCAGCGCGCGGTCCACCCCCGGATTCCCGGTTGTCCCGTCCAGCAGAACATGAATCGGCCATCCTCGCGGGTCAAGTTCAACATACGCATCCACCCCGCCCAGCCCCGCGGGTGGCGTCATTCCGGCGCCTGCCAGATCCACCCTGAACCCGCGCTGTTGCAACGCCGCCTCCATATCCAGGAACCAACCCGTTGCGGACTTCCGGGCTCCATCACCGAACACGCGTTCGTCCAGACCGGACGGCCGGTACCCCCCCGGCGCCTCCGGACCATCCAGCGCACCCAGGACGCGGGGTTCCATCGGGGGTTCGGTAGTCTCCAGGAACAAACCGTCAAAGGCCCGTGGTTTCATCAGCGCCGCCATGTCGTGTCCGCCCCCCGCGGCATCGGCAGTCCCGCTAAAGCCGTATTTTGTAGGCAGCGGGAACACCACGGGAGACCATGCCGTTCGATCCACGCCTTGAAACGCGCCCAAGAACCGCACCACTGGAGGACGCCGCGGAACGCGTTTCGCGGCCGCCGGCGCTGTCGGCCACACGGCCAATGGCGTGAGCCACAGCGCCACCGCCAGGACCAGGGCCGCTGCCATGTTCCGCCAGGAGAACCGGATAACGTATGGATTACCCGCCATCCGCGCCTACCTCGCCACCTGCCGTGTGGCGACATTCACTTCACGGAATCCAGCTTCCCCCGCCATTTCGTACAACCGCACCAGCGTTTCGTGCCGGACCAGCCGGTCGGCTTCAATCACCAGCGGCAGCTCCGGCTTGGCGGTGCGGGCGCGCGCCAGCATTGTCCGCAGGGCGTCCATCTGCGAAGCTTCCCGGCCCAGGTACCGCGTGTCATCGAAGAAGAAAATCTCCTCGCGGTCGGGCTGTCCCGCCACGGGCAACGAAAGAACGACCAGATTGTGGCCATAGTGGCGCCCATCCACAAACTGGGTCTCGGGAAGCTGCACCGCAATGCCCGGTTGCAGCACATTCGGCGCGAGGAAGTACAGGTACATCGCCACCAGCAGCGCCAGGTTGACCCAGGGGGCGGAGGATACCAGGCCGCGGTTGAGGCGGTTTTCCGGACGGTACCGGCGGAACCCGCCCACGTACCAGCCCACGGTCCCGGCCGGTTCTCCGCCCCGGATGCTCATGCGCCCCTCCCGCCGCCATCGGCGGTGTCCCGCGACTGCCGGCCGGCCAGGAAATTCAGGATATCCGCGGAAGCCCGTTCCATATCAATGACAATCTTCTCCACCTTGCCCACGAGGAAGTTGAACGCTATGTAGCAGGGCGCGGCCACCGACAATCCCAGGGCCGTGCAGACCAGGGCCGGCATCAGTCCGTCCATCACATCCGTCGCCTGCACCAGCGGCGCCGCCAGACGCATCGCCTGCACCCCCCGGATCATCCCCAGAACCGTTCCCAACAAGCCGAAGATCGGCGATACCTGCGCCAGCGTCGCCAGGACCACCAGACGGCGTTCCATGCGGGCGATCTCGATGCGCCCCGCGTTCTCCACCGCGGCGCGCAGCGAGTCCCGATCCGCCGCGCGGTTCATGATCGCCACCTTTACGATCTCCGCCACCGGACCGGGCGTGTCCTCGCAGATGGCCAGCGCCTCCGTCTCGTTGCCACGGCTCAGGTTATTCCGGATGCCGCCCAGGAAATCCTCCGACTTGATCCTCGCCCGGTGCAGATTCAGCACCCGTTCGAGAAACACCGCCAGCGCCACGATCCCGCATCCCAGGATGATCCACGCCACCCAGCCGCCTTCTCGAATATGTTCCCACATGATGTGTTGCCCTCACCAGATCCAGTGCTCTGCCCGGATCCTGTCGATCCGGGCCTGCGCATCCCGGGCCGCCGGCACGCCCGCGCCAACCACCCGTTCCAGCATCCTCACGGCCCGACGCCAGTTCTTGTCCGCTTCCATGATATCCGCCGCCGCAAAGGCGGCCTTGGTGAACCAGATGGCCGCCGCTTCGCCGCCGCCCCCGCGAGACTCGCGTTCAAGATACGGTACCATGACCCGCGTGTAGTAGCGGTCAAAGGCATCGTCCTTGCGCTCGAGTTTCTCCTGGCACCGCCCCATCTTGTACTCCGCCTGCAGCAGGAGGTCGAAGGAAATTCCCGGGCTCCGCGCCGCGGCCCGGTAGGACTCCATCGCCTCCTCGTACCGACCCGCATCGGTCGCCCCGAGCGTGAACTGGCAATCTCCCATCCGTCCCCACGCGGCGCCGATCAGCTTGCTGGCCGGATACCTCCGTATCAGGTCCTGGAACACGACGATTGCCCGGGAAAACTCGCCCAGTTCCGAGAGCGAATCCCCCTGCAGGAACCGGACCTCGTCCATCACGGCGCTCGCCGGATACTTCTCCGCCAGTCCCGCGAAACGATCCGCCGCCCGCAGGTACTCCTTCTGCCGCATCGCCGCCCGCCCGGCCCACAACAGCGCCCGGTCCGCTCCCGTGTCATCGGGGAACTCCGTCGCCAAGCGCAGAAACAGGTTCTCTGCCTCCGCGAAGGCGCCGCGGTTGAACGAATACTCCCCCAGCCAGAAAAGCACCCGCGAGGCCCAGTCACCCCGCGGATACCGTTCCAGGAACGCCCGGCAAACCTCAACCGCTTCCTCCTCGCGCCCCATCATGTACAGCGACTGCCCGCGCATGAACAGGGCCTGGGGAGCCACCGGGGAATTCGTGTACTCCGCCTCGATCCGCCCGAAATCCTGGAGGGCGTCCACGAATTGCAGCAACTGGTAGTTGACCAGACCGTGCCGGTAGAGCGCCTCGGCATAAAGCAACCCACGCGGGTACACGGACATCACCTCGGCATACGCCGCCAGGGCGTCCCGCATGGAACCGGGGCCGCGTTCCTCCCGCGTCTCGGCGATCCGCAGCAAGGCGCGTTCCGCCGTCGGGCTCGCGGGAAAGCGGCTGACCAACCCGCGCCACGCCTCCTCCGCCCTGTCCCACTGCTTCTGCCGGATCAGGCACTCCCCCTGCTGCAGCAGGGACTGCGGCGCCCACTCCGCCGACGGCGCCTCCTGGAAGGCCTTGGCATACGCCTCGTGCGCCAATTTGTATTGGGCGTTGGCGAACAAGGCGTCCGCGGCCTTCATCAGGCATTCGGCCCGCTCCCGCGCGTCCGTTGTCAATCCGGCGGCCTTCTCGAACATTGCCGCCGCCTCGGCATACCGCCTCAGGCTCCAGAGGGCTGTCCCCCGGCCGCGCAACGCCTGCGCCTGCCCCGGTCCTCCGGCATAGGTTTCGAGATAGTACTGATACTCCTGGGCGGCCTGTTCCTGCCGCCCGCCGGCCAGGAAGGCCCCCGCGAGCTCGAGTTGCAGGTCCCCCGACACCGCGTCACCCGGCGCCGCCGTGATGGCCTTGCGCATCAGCGCGGCGCCTTCCTCCAGTTTGCCGCCCCGGATCAGCCAGCGGCCCTGCAGCGCCGTGCCGCGGTTCCGCAACAACTCCGTGGGGGCGATAGCCGCCGCCTGCGCCGCGGTCTTCGCCGCGGCCTCATAGTTTGTCTGCGCGCCGTTGATCTCGCTCAACGCCAGCATCGCGCGCGAACGGCGGTCCACCCGTACGCCCGTGTCGCCGGCCACAAGGGTCAGGACGTTCCATGCCTTGTCCCATTGCCCGGCGCGCATCATGACCTGCGCCAGCCACAACTTGCCTTCCTGTACCTCGCCGTGCGCCGGATCGCCCTCCACCAGCCGCCCCAGAACGCCGCGCGCGCCTTCGACATCGCCGCGCGCCAGCAGCGCCTGACCCCATTCCAACAGGTTTTCCCGGCCGTCCGGCGTTCCCTGGTATTCCCGGTCAATGCGGGCAAACGCTTCCATGGCCGCGGGAACATCGCCCGTCTTGAGCCGGCTCCAGGCCTCCAAACGCCGTGCACGCACAATGTAGGGGCTGTCCCGGTGGCGCTCCGCGAAACCTTCGAGGGCACGCAGCGAACCGGCCCCGTTGCCCGCCTCGTACTGCGCCACGGCGTTCCAGTAGACCGCCGCCCCGGGCTCGCTGGTCTTCAGGGATGCCGGATTGGGCCCCAGGACCTTGAGCATCTCGCCGTACCGGCCCTGCCCGTGCAGGGCCCGCGCCATCAGGACGATCGTGTCGCCCCGCGCGGGGTCATTCGCGGCCATCTTCGGGAGCAAGGCGGCGCATTGCCGGGCCACAAGGTCATACAACCCGTCCTCGAGCGCCGCCCGGATCGCCACTGGCGCGGGCGCATCCTCCCCGGCGCCCCGCGCGGGTCCGGCGAGCGCCACAACCGCCACCAGCAAGATGAATCTCCGGAATGCCTTCATGCGTCCGCCGCTCCGGTCTGTCCCGGGCCATGCCCAAGCCTGTCACGCAATGCCCGTCCCGTGTGGGACGCGTCGCACAGCGCCACGTGCTCGGGTGTTCCTTCCGCCACAAGCCGGCCGCCGTCCTCGCCACCCTCCGGCCCGAGGTCGATAATGTAGTCCGCGCGCTTGATCACGTCGAGATTATGTTCGATCACCAGCACGGTGTTGCCCGCGTCCCGCAACCTCTCGAGAACATGCAGCAGACGCTCGATGTCCGCGAAATGCAGTCCGGTTGTCGGCTCATCCAGCAGATAGAGCGTCCGGCCCGTGGCCTGCCGGCTGAGTTCGGACGCCAGTTTCATCCGCTGCGCCTCTCCGCCTGACAGTGTCGTGGCCGACTGCCCCAGCTGGATATACCCGAGTCCCACCTCCGACAACGTCCGCAGCTTGCGCTCGATGGACGGAACGTTCAGGAAGAAGTCCAGAGCCTCGTCAATGGTCAGGTGCAGAACCTCGGCGATGTTCTTTCCGGCGTACCGCACTTCCAGTGTCTCATGATTGTAGCGCCACCCCGCACACTTCTCACACGTGACATAGACATCCGGCAGGAAGTGCATCTCCAGCCGGAGGATGCCGTCGCCCTTGCAAGTCTCGCAGCGGCCGCCCTTGACGTTGAAACTGAACCGGCCCGGTCCGTACCCGCGAACCTTGGCCATCGGCAGGGAGGCGAACAGGTCGCGGATCGGGCCAAAGGCGCCCGTGTACGTCGCCGGGTTGCTGCGCGGCGTCCGGCCGATCGGCGATTGGTCGATCACGATCACCTTGTCGAGCTTTTCCGCCCCGAGGATGCGGCGGTGGGCGCCCGGGACCTCCCGCCCGCCGTGCAGTTTCCGGGCCAGCGCCTTGCGAAGGATCTCGTCCACCAGCGTGCTCTTCCCGCTGCCCGAAACTCCGGTCACACAGACCAGCAGCCCCAGCGGGATCCTGACCGACAGGTTCTGGAGGTTGTTCTCCGTGCATCCCATGACCTGCAGCCAGTCCATGCCGGGCGCCTTGCGCCGTTCCGGCACACGGATCGCCAGTTCCCCGCGGAGATACCGGGCCGTCAGCGACTTGGAGGATTTCATCAGCTCCAGCACCGTTCCCTGGTGGATCACCTCGCCGCCATGCCGCCCGGCCCCCGGCCCCAGATCAATCACATAATCGGACGATCGGATCGTGTCCTCGTCATGCTCGACCACCACAACAGTGTTTCCGGCGTCACGCAACTGCTTGAGCGTCGCGATCAGGCGCTCGTTGTCACGGTGATGCAGCCCGATACTCGGCTCGTCGAGGACATACAGGACGCCCACGAGTCCTGACCCGATCTGTGTCGCCAGGCGGATGCGCTGGGCCTCCCCGCCGGAAAGCGTGCCGCTCTCGCGGTCCAGCGTAAGGTAGTCCAACCCGACATCCGCCAGGAACCGCAACCGTTCGCGAATCTCCTTGAGAACCTCGCCGGCGATCGCCCGTTCCTGGTCGCTCAGCGCCATGGCGTCCAGGAAGGCCAGGGCCTCCCGGACTGACAGCCGCGTGAGATCCACGATGGACTTTCCGGCCACCGCGCAGGCCAGGACCTCGGGCTTCAGACGCGCGCCCCCGCAGGATGGGCAGGGCCGGCGGCTCATGTAGTCCCGCAGCCGCTGACGCGTGAAATCGCTGTCCGTCTCCTCGTACCGCCGCATCAGGTTCGGCAGAATACCCTCGAACGGCCGTTCGTAGGTGCGATACGCCCCACCCCGCCAATACCCGAAACTCACTTCCTCCCCGCCCGATCCCTCGAACAGGATACGGCGGATCTTTTCCGGAAGATTGGCGAAAGGTGTCTGCAGGCTGAACCCGTAGTGTTTCGCCAGCGCCCGAAGCAGACCCTTGTAGTACAAGATCAGCCTCCGCCCCCCGCGCCGCCAGGCCTGGATGGCCCCGTCCTCGATGGAGAGCGCGGGATTGGGGACCACAAGCCCCTCGTCGAACACCAGTTTGGTTCCCAGCCCCGAGCAGCCCGGACAGGCGCCATAGGGGCTGTTGAAGGAAAAGTGGCGCGCCGTGAGTTTCTCGAAGCTGATCCCGCAGTCGGGGCACGCATGCTTCTCGGAGAACAACGTCTCCGTCCACTCCTCCCCGCCCTCGGGCTGCGTCAGCGCCAGCATTACCCCGCCGCCGTGCTTCAGCGTCAGTTCCACCGAATCCGTAAGCCGCGGCCGGATCCGGTCGGTGACGATCAGGCGGTCCACGACAGCGTCGATGGAATGGGCCTTTCTCTTGTCAAGCGCCGGGACCTTTTCGACCTCGACCATCTCGCCATCCACCCGCACGCGCACGAACCCCTGTTTGCGCACCCGCTCGAACACCGCCTCATGGGCGCCCTTCTTGCCCCGGATCAGCGGCGCCAGCAGCGCCACCCGCGTTCGCGCCGGGAACTTGAGCAGCGTTTCCACGATGCCTTCGGCCGACTGGCCGCGCACAGGCTTGCCGCAGCGGTGGCAATGCGCCTGCCCCACATTGGCATACAGGAGCCGCAGGTAATCATGGATTTCCGTCGTGGTTGCCACGATCGAGCGGGGATTGGCGCCTGCCATCCGCTGCTCGATGGAAATCGCGGGCGAAAGCCCCTCCACGTAGTCCACGTCCGGCTTCTGCATCTGGTCGAGAAACTGCCGCACGTAGGCCGAAAGGCTTTCCACGTAACGGCGCTGCCCCTCGGCAAACAGGGTGTCGAATGCCAGCGACGACTTGCCCGAACCGCTCAGGCCGGTGATTACCGTCAGGCCGTTGCGGGGGATCCGGACCGTGATATTCCGCAGGTTGTGTTCGCGCGCCCCGGAAACGACAATCCACTCGTGGCTCATTACCGGATTCCCTTCCCGCCCCGCGGGATCACCCCGCGACCTTGACCAGACAGAAGTTCTTCTTGCCGGCCCGCAGCACCATGACGCGCCCGTCCACCAGCATGTCGCCACGGACCCTGGCCGCGAGATCGGCCACGCGGACATTGTTCACGTAGAAACCGCCGTCGGCCACCAGGCGCCGCGCGTCGCTCTTGCTCTTGCACAGCCCGCACGCCGCGGCCACATCGACAACGGCAGCTTCCACCACGTGGCCCGCCGGCAGTTCCGCCGAAGGCACATTCGAGAAGATGCTCAGCAGCTCCGCGGCGCCAAGCCCCTCCATGGAACCGCCGAACAGGACCTCGCTGGCCCGCATGGCTGTCGCCAACCCCTCGGCCCCGTGCACCGTCCTTGTCATTTCCTCCGCCAGTCTGCGCTGCGGAAGCCTCTTCTCCGGGGTCCGGGCCATCTCCTGCTCCAGTTCCGCGATGGTTTCCAGCGGGAGGAACGTGAGAATCTTCAGGAAACGGATGACGTCCGCATCCTCGGTCCGCACGAAGAACTGGTAGAAGTCGTAACAGGAGGTCCTGCGCCGGTCGAGGTAGATCGCGTTGCCCGCACTCTTGCCGAACTTCTGGCCATTGCTGTCGCACAGCAGCGGGAAGGTCATGCCGTAGGCCTCGCCGCCGCGCAACCGCCGGATCAGTTCCACGCCGGCCGTGATATTGCCCCACTGGTCCGACCCGCCGATCTGCACACGGCACCCCTCGGTATCCCACAAGTGCAGGAAATCGTAGGCCTGGATCAGCTGGTAGCTGAATTCGCAATAGCTCATGCCGGACTCGCTCTCCAGGCGCGCCCGCACGCTTTCCTTGCCGAGCATGGTTCCCATCCGGAAATGCTTCCCGATATCGCGGAGGAAATCAATGTACCCGAACCGGGACATCCAGTCGTTGTTATTCACGATCCGCGCCGGGGCCCGCTTGTCGTTGAAATCCAGGAACCGGGAGAGGTTTTCCCGGACCCCTTCCAGATTGCGGCCGACCTCCTCGGGGGTCTGCAGCTTGCGTTCCGACTCCTTGCCGGATGGATCGCCGATCATCCCCGTGGCGCCGCCGGCCAGGGCCACAACGCCGTGCCCCTGCCGCTGGAAATGCGCCAGTCCCATGACGGTGACGAAATTCCCCACCTGCAGGCTGCTCGAGGTGGGATCGAAGCCCGCGTACACCACGGTCGGGCGCTCCAAGTGCCGGGACAGTTCCGGACTCGTCGCGTCTTCGTACAACCCTCTCGACTGCAGCACCTCGATCACATTGTCCATGGTTCCCGCCTCTTCCAACACCGGTTCCCGCCACGCCAGAAAAAACGGGGCGTCCGCTGTAACCCGGAGCGCCCCGCCGCTATTCACCCTGGCGAACCTACTTGGTGGAATCGCCCCCGGACTTGCCGCCGGGATGCCACTCCTCCTCCTTCGCGCCGAACGCCGCGTCGAAGGCGCCCGCCAGGTCAACGAGATCCTCGCCGGGCCGCAGCCCTTCCAGCATCTCCTCCTTGACCTCAAACTCCTCGTCGGGCACGCTCGCCGCCTTGATGCTCAATCCGATCTTCCGGTCCACCGGATCGATCCGGACAACGCGCGCCTTGACCTCCTGGCCCACCTTGAGGACATCCCGGACCTTCTCCACACGCTCTTCGCTGATCTGCGACACGTGCACCAGCCCGTCAATCCCCTCCTCGATCTCCACGAACGCACCGAACGACGCCAGCTTGGTCACCTTTCCGGTCACCATCTGCCCGACCTTCATGCGCGAGGTAATCGTGCTCCACGGATCCTCCTGGGCCTGCTTGAGCCCCAGGCTGATGCGCTGGTTGTCGGCGTCCACTTCCAGGACCACCGCGGTGACATCGTCGCCCTTCTTGAGCATCTCGGACGGATGGTTGACCTTGCGGGTCCAGGACATGTCGGAAACATGGACCATGCCGTCAATCCCCTCATCCAACTCGACAAACGCGCCGTAGGACGTGAGATTGCGGACCTTGCCATGCACGCGGGCGCCAATGGGATACCGCTCGCGCACGCCGTCCCAGGGATTTTCCTCCGTCTGGCGGATACCCAGGGCGATCTTCTGTTCGTCCTTGTTGACGTTCAGAACCACCACATCCACTTCCTGGCCGACCGACAGCACATCCGAGGCGCGGGCGATCCGCTTCGTCCACGAAATCTCGGAAACGTGCACCAGCCCTTCCACGCCCTGCTCGATCTCCACGAAGGCGCCATAGGGAACCAGGTTGACCACCTTCCCGCGCAGGCGGCTGCCCACCGGGTACTTGGCGCTGATGTTGTCCCACGGATTCGCCGTACGCTGCTTGAGCCCCAGCGAGACGCGTTCCTTCTCCAGGTTCACGTCGAGGATCATCACCTCGAGTTCCTGGCCGGTCTTGACCATTTCCGAAGGATGATTGATCCGGCCCCAGCACATGTCGGTGATATGGAGCAGTCCGTCCAGTCCGTCCAGATTCACGAACACGCCGAAATCGGTGATGTTCTTGACCATGCCGCGCCGGACCTGGCCGACCTTGATCTCTGCCAGCAACTCGCGTTTGCGGTCGCGGCGGCGATCCTCCAGCAACTCGCGCCGGGAAAGCACGATGTTGCGCCGGTCGTCGTTGATCTTGATGATCTTGAACTCCAGGGTCTGGTTGACCATGGCGTCGGGATCCGCCACGGGGGAGACGTCAGCCTGCGAACCGGGCAGGAACGATTCCACGCCGCCCACATCCACGATGAACCCGCCCTTGACGCGGCTGCGCACGGAACCCTGCACCAGGCTGCCTTCCTTGTAGGTTTCCAGGACCTTGTTCCAGCGTTCCTGCTGCTCGGCCCTCGTCTTGCTCAGAAGGACCATGCCTTCGTCGTCCTCGATCTGTTCGAGGAGAACGTTGAAGACATCACCCACGTTTACGGTGGCCAGATCCTGGAACTCGTCCGCCGGGATCATGCCTTCCGATTTGTATCCGATATCCACAAGCACGCCGTCGGAGCGCACTTCGATCACTTTTCCGGGAACGATGGACCCCTCTGTGAAGTCCTTGAGGGTTTCCGCGTACCGTCGCGCCATTTCAGCGCGCTCGGGGCTCTCCGCGACAACGGCGGGGCCTTTCTTCTGCTTTTTTGCCATACTGGCTCAATTCAATGGTTGGAGTTTAGACTCTATGGTACACGGGCCGGAGCCTCCGGAACCCCCGGAACGCCGCCTGCCCACCTTCAGGAAACCGCGGATAATGTCGGATAACCTGCGCTTGCGCAAGCGAAAAAAGCTGTGATACTAGTATGCCGTCGAGTGACGGGTTTCGTAACGACCGGCCCCGCGCAGGATATCGGGCGGAGGTAAAGCACCTATGGCTGACATGACAATCTACTGTCCCTCATGCTCCAACGAGATCCATGTGTCGGAATTTGTCTCCGCCGCATCGCTGACCTGCATGAAATGCAAGGCGGCGGTTCCCATTCC
>CAYWKN010000024.1:10554-20162 GCA_964458765.1 uncultured Verrucomicrobiota bacterium | reverse complement strand
CCGCGCGGCTGCAGTTATACAAGAAGGGCAAACCTTACCGGGACGCGCCATAGTCGGCACGGAAAACCGGCGCGCCAAAAAGAAGGGGCTTCAGGGTTTTGAGTGGGTGGCCCCCAGGTCTTGTGGTTGGTCTAACCGGGGGAATCGTGTAAGTGAGCCGGTTAAGGGTATCCGGTTAAGAGTGTCGGTTAAGAAGGCGGTTAAGTGTAATACAGTAAGGCGTTTACGCGTTCCCTTACGCGGACACTTAACCGACACTCTTAGTCGGCTACGCTTAAACGAACTGCTTAATCGACATCATTGCACGGTAAGTGGGGAACCAGAACATGTTGGGGTTACCCACTGAAAACCCGGAAGCGGCAGAAAGAAAAGAGCCCTGGTTTCCCAGGGCTCTCTTCTTTCACAAACTATGCGCTGCGTCGCTTACAGAAGCTTATGCTCAGTGATGCTGCAGGAGGCATCCGTACCGACCGCATTATACGTGTAGCTGCCGCCCGCGGGACAGCTCGGAGTGGTCTTCATATAGGCATTCACCTCCGACTCGACGATGTCGTCGCCGGTGGACTTCTTGTTCTCCAGCGCCCACTGCTCCTTACCCGCTTCGATCTGGCGGAGGTTGTTGATGCAGGCGTTCTTCTGCGATGTCGTCCTGGCCTTCATGAACGAAGGGATGGCGATAGCCGCCAACAGACCGATAATCGCGACCACAATCATGATCTCAACCAGCGTAAAACCCAACTTGTTCCTCTTCATCTCTATCTCCTATCGAATGTTCTTTTCCCGGTTGGCACCCCGCCAACACTTCTTGATGCCGTTAATGAGCAACCACCGTGCCAAGTTCCCAGCACTGCGCTGCAATGGCAGCAAATGTTCAAAAACAGCGGATTTTGACGGTAAATCAGGCCGGCTTTCGCGAAATTGCAAAACTCTTTCCTCGATTTCGACAGACAGTGTGCTGTCTTTCAAATAGGCAGACATTATTCACAACTGTTTGTCATTCCGAGCGTAGCGAGGAATCTCAGCCTCACCCAGTGGTCGAGATCCTTCGCTTCGCTCAGGATGACAGCAACGTTTTGCATACCTATTTGCGGGACACCACACTAGAAAGGCTACTCGCCGGAGCCCGGAAGCTTCCGGTAGAGGGTGGCGAGGCTGATCTTGAGGGCTTTTGCGGCCTTTTCCTTGTCGCCAGCGGTTATGGCAAGAACCTGGCCGAGATATTCCTTCTCCCGCTCCCGCAGAAACGCCTTCAGGGACTTGTTGCGGAAAGCCGCCGCGGCATCGCCCGCCGCTCCAGGGGATGTCATGGGGGCGATGCGCCCCACCTGGTTCAGGATTCGAGGCGGAAGAACATCAGGGGTGATCTTCCCCTCCTGGGCAAAGGTAATGGCGTGTTTGATCGCGTTTTCCAACTCCCGGACGTTGCCGGGCCATGGGTAACGCTCCAGCATGTCCTTGACCTCAGGCTGGATCCCCGGCATCGTCCCCTCACCCACCTCCCGTCGCAGCACATGGTAGACCAGCGGCAGGATGTCCTCCTGCCGTTCCCGCAACGGCTTGATTTCAATCGGAATTACACTCAGCCGGTAGAATAAGTCCTCCCGGAACGTTCCCTGCTGAATCAGCTTTTCCAGGCTTGTATTGGTGGCGGCGATTACCCTTACATCCACAGGGATATTTTCGTTCCCGCCGACACGCCGAATCTCCTTCTCCTGGAGAACACGCAAGAGTTTCCCTTGAATGGTCAAGGGCATGGAAGAGATTTCGTCCAGGAACAGCGTTCCCCCGCTGGCCGTCTCAAACAAACCTTCCTTGTTGGATGAAGCCCCCGTAAAAGCCCCCTTCATGTGACCGAACATCTCCGACTCCAGCAGAGGTTCCGGCAAGGCCGCGCAATTGACGGCCAGGAACTTCTTGTCCTTGCGACGGCTGTACGTGTGAATCGCCTTCGCCACAAGTTCCTTGCCGGTTCCGCTCTCTCCGGTTACCAGGACCGTGGTATCGGCCGGCGCCACGCGCTTGATCATCTCGCACACGTTGCGCATGGCCGGGCTTTCCGCCACAATGTTTTCAAACTTGTAGCGTCCGACCAGTTCCTGCTTGAGCTCCATGTTCTCGGATAGAGCCCTGCTGTACTCCAGCGCCCGCTGGATGGTAATCAGCAGCTCATCCATCTTGAACGGCTTTGTCACATAGTCGAACGTCCCGATCTTCATGGCCTCGATGGCTGTTTCCACCGATCCATACGCGGTGAGAATGATCACCGGCATGCTTGGACGCTTATCCTTGGCAATCTTGAGTAGTTCGATTCCGTCAATAGGCGTCATCCGGATGTCCGTGATCATCAGGTCGAATATCTCGCCACTGATCAGATCCGGAACCTTGCTTCCATCCTGCACGGAACAGACATCGTAGCCCTCCGCCTTGAGAAGACTGTTCAGAAGGCTCAACATCCTGGGTTCATCATCCACAAGCAATACTCGAGCCATGTACCCCCCCGCGTTAGTACCCAAAGACAATCACCCCTCTATCAAACCACAATTCTCATTTCTTGGAAACAACAAATGTCACTGAGGCGTTACAACAAATGCACGGGCATCAGCACGACAACAGCCATTCGCTTCCCTTTCCGGCAAGTATGTCGGAAATACGCCTGGCTGAATGGCCATCTCCGTATGGGTTTGGCGCATTAGCCATGCGCTGATACGTCTCACGATCATCCAGCAAACGTTCAAGCGCAGGCTCTATCTTCTCGCGATGGGGTCCGACCAGCAGGCAAGTCCCGGCTTCCACGCCTTCCGGTCGCTCCGTGACGTCACGCAGCACCAAGACCGGCTTGCCAAGCGCAGGCGCTTCTTCCTGTACCCCGCCGGAATCCGACAGCAACAAATAGGCGCCGTTCATGGCATGCAGGAAGGACACGTAGTCCAGCGGATCCGTCAGCAGGATGTTCGCAACGGGGCCGAGGATCTCACGAGCCGGCGCCTGGACATTCGGATTGGGGTGGACCGGATACCACACGTACAAGTCCCGGCGGCGCAAGGCGAAATCCCGAACCGTCTCAAACACCTCCCGCACCCCCGCTCCGAAAATCTCGCGCCGGTGGCAGGTCATCAGAACATAGGGTGCGCCCTGCGGCACGGGCTTGGGTGGCGGCTTCGTTCGACCCAGCACATACTGCAAGGCGTCAATCACCGTGTTGCCCGTCACATAGATCGTGGATGGGTCCATTCCCTCACGCCGGAGGTTCAGAGCGGACCCCCGCGTGGGGGCAAAGTGGTATCGCGCCACCAATCCGGCCACCCGGCGGTTGAACTCCTCCGGGTATGGCGCCCAGCAATCCCCGGTCCGCAACCCCGCTTCAATGTGCCCGAAGGCCGCATGGCCATAGAAACAGGCCACAGCCGTGGCCATGACCGTCGTCGTGTCGCCCTGCGCCAGAACAACGTCCGGCTTGTGCGCCGCCAGATACTCGTCCATGCCGTGCAACACCCGGCAGGTGACATCCCGCAGGGTCTGGTTTGGCCGCATGATGTCGAGATCCGTGTCGGGACGGATACCGAACACCGCCAGCATCTGGTCGAGCATCTGCCGGTGTTGCGCCGTAACCAGCACGTGGACATCAAACTCCGCCGGGTGCTGGCGAAGTTCCAGGATCACCGGCGCCACCTTGACCGCCTCGGGCCGGGTTCCGATAACACAGACAATTTTCCGTCGGCTCATGTCGCACTTGTAGCAAGAACCATGTTCCTCCGCAAATGCTTACCACTATTTCACTTGACCCTCCCCACCGGCTTCGTCAGGATACCCCGCCATGACTACGCCAACACCCAAACTTTCCATGGAGAATCTGGCCTCGTTGTGCAAGCGGAGGGGGTTCATCTTCCAAAGCTCGGAGATCTATGGCGGGATCAACGGATTCTGGGACTACGGCCCCCTTGGATGCGAGCTCAAGCGCAACATCCGGGAAGCCTGGTGGCGCGACATGGTCCTCCACCGCGAGGATGTCGTGGGGCTCGATTGTTCGATCATCATGCACCCCCGCGTCTGGGAGGCCTCCGGGCATGTCGGGGGATTCACGGATCCCATGATTGACTGCCGCTCGTGCAAGAAGCGCTTCCGGGCCGATCAGTTGTTCGAGGAACTGGGCATCGAGCCGGAAACCGGCAACCAGATCGAAAAGAAGTTCAAGCTTCCGGCGGGGACCAAGTGTCCGGCCTGCGGGTCCCTGGAACTGACCGAGCCCCGCGCCTTCAACCTCATGTTCAAGACCTACGTCGGCCCCGTGGCGGATGACTCGTCTGTCGCCTATCTGCGCCCGGAAACCGCGCAGGGCATTTTCGCCCAGTTCGGCAATGTCATGTCGGTGTCCCGCCAGAAGGTCCCCTTCGGCATCGCCCAGATCGGCAAGGCCTTCCGCAACGAAATCAACCCCCGCAACTACACCTTCCGGTCCCGGGAGTTCGAACAGATGGAGCTGGAGTTCTTCATCAAGCCCGGAACCGACGCGCAATGGCATGAGTACTGGGTCGGCGAACGCATGCGCTGGTACCACTCCATCGGCCTGCCGAAGGAAAGCATCACGAAGTATGTCTACGGCAAGGAGGAACTGGCCCACTACGCCAGCGCCTGCGTGGATATCATGTACGCGTTCCCCTTCGGCGTGCAGGAACTGGAAGGCATCGCCGCGCGGGGCGATTTCGACCTCGGACGCCACCAGGAATTCAGCGGCAAGTCCATGGAGTACTTTGACGCCGATACCCAGAAGAAGTTCGTCCCCCACGTCGTCGAACCTTCCGCCGGCGTGGACCGCATTGCCCTCGCCCTGCTCTGCAACGCCTACCGCGAGGAGTGGATCCCGAAGGAAGGCGCCGCCATCGAGGCGGAACCGGGCAAACCGGCGCCCGAGGGATGCGAACTGCGCACCGTCCTGCGGTTTGCGCCGCGCGTGGCGCCCATCAAGGTCGCCGTGTTCCCCCTGTTGAAGAACAAACCGGAACTCGTGGCCAAGTCCCGCGAGATCTTCGCCGGGCTCCGCGGGCGATGGAACTGCTTCTGGGACCAGACCGGCGCCATCGGGCGCCGGTACCGCCGTCAGGACGAAATCGGAACGCCGTTCTGCGTCACCGTGGATTTCCAGTCGCTCACCGACAACACCGTGACCTTGCGGGAGCGCGACAGCATGCAGCAGGTGCGCATCGGTCTTTCCGAACTGCAGGCCGAACTGGAACGCCGCATCGCTTGAGACGCGCCCCAAGGGAAGGGGAATCCCTAACGCGGCATAGCCGGAACCAACCGGAACCAAAAGGAAGAGTTTGAACAGAAGAGCACTAAGATCGCAAAGGGGGAATTTTGTTCCCCGCCTCCGGTGGGAAAACCTTAACCCTTCGTGGCCTTCGTGGTCTTCTGTTCCAATTGTTCTCTTCCTCAAATCCTTACCAAGTTGCGATTGATTCAAGTCGCAAGGGACTCATGCAGCCAGGCAAACGACAGAACAGGCTTGCCGCCGTTTCCGCCTGCCTCTGCCTCGGGCTCGCCGGCGTGACGTCAGGTGGCGGCGGGTCCGTCAATCCGGACACGAATAGGCCGGCAGAGGCAACTCCCACGACCGCTGCCGCCGCCAGCCTGCCCACTGTGGATGCGCTGATGAAGGACCTCCTGGCCCGATTGCCCGCGCAAACCATCCTGGTTTCCGGCGACCTCACCACCGTCGCTACGAACGGGGTCAAGACCAAACTGGCCGTGGATATCCTCCTGGCGTACCCGGAGACGGCCATCTACACCGTCAGGGATACCTTTGGAAGGGAGTTGGAGAAGTTGACCGTAACCCGCGACGGCCCGGCCGCGTCACTCTCCTATGAGAGCAACGGGACGAACACCCCCGCCCCCCCGCTGGCGCAGCGCATCCAAAACACCGCCCTCACATGGATGGATCTTACACTGGGCTTCCTGTGGTGGGATGGCGGCAGGATCATCGGACAGATGGAAACCCGCGGCCAGCCCTGCTATGTCCTCGATCGCCATGCGCCCGCCGGTTCCGCCACGCCTTACGCCAGCGTCAGAATGTGGGTCGATCAGCGGGTCTCCATGCTGCTGCAGGCCGAAGGATACGACATGCTGGGTGACTGCATCCGCCGTCTGAGTGTAAAGAGCTTCAAGAAGATCAACGACGAGTGGATGGTCAAGGATCTGGAGTTCGAGGAATTGCCGGAAGGGCCCCGCACCGTCCTGCGCGTCCGCAATGCCGAACCGGTCAAATCCGACCAGCCCGCCGCGGGATTGCCTTGACTCCGCCGGACGGCATGGTTTGATACGGGGCAATGGCAACCGATACAAGGCATTCCTATCTCCCGTACCTTCTGGTGGCCGCGGGACTGATGGCGCTCGCGGCGGCGACCCTGCCTTGGGACATTCCGGTCGCCTCCTCGGTACGCGCCTTTTCCCACGGCGTCGGGGCACGCTATTTCACCCAGGAACTGCTGGCCTTCATTCGTCCGTTCGGCAAAGGCGAAGTTCTCCTGCTCCTGGCCTTCCTGCTCGGGCTTTGCGGCGCCCGGAAGCAAGCGATCCACATCGTCCTGGCGCTGCTCCTCACCGGCATCCTCGTATGGCCGTTCAAACTCGCGGTGGGGCGCGAGCGGCCCAATCTCTCGAATGACGAATCCTTCCCCAGCGGCGACACGGCCTCCGTGGTTGCCTTCTGCGCTCCTCTGGCGGCCGCCTCCCCGTGGGGAGCGGCGATCGGCGCTGTTGCGGGGACAGCCGTTGCCGCCGGGCGGATCTACGACGGCAAGCACTTCCCCTCCGATGTCCTCACCGGCGCCTCCATGGGCGTACTGGCGGCGGCCATCGCCGCCGCCATCCTCCGGCGCCGCTCCCCGAAGATACGCCGCCGGTCGTTTCTCCTGGCCGCCGCCGCCGTGCTCGTGTTTGATTTCGTCAAACTCCCATGGGCCAGGGCTCTTCCGTATGCCCTCGCGTTCCTGTCGGTATGGGGCCCCATCCTCCTGTTCCTGCTGTTGTCCCGGCTGGCACCATCCTGGATCCGGTGGCAGCGCGCCCCCCATCGCCGCCGGATGCGGATTCCCCTGCTCACCTGGATGGCCGCCCTGATCCTGTGTGTCTATTTCGCGCTCACCACGGCGTCCTCCCTCTGGGACCGCGATGAACCCCGGTTTTCCCGCGCCACCGTCGAAATGGTGCAATCGGGCAACTACCTGTATCCCACCTTCAATGGCGACCTGCGCCCGGACAAGCCCATCCTTATCTACTGGCTGATGTCTGTCCCCGTCCGTCTTTTCGGACCCTCTGAGTTTGCCTGCCGGATGGTCGCCCCATTGGCCACTCTCGGGGCCGCCCTGCTGACCGCCAGGATCGCCAGCCTGCTGGCCGGTCCGGCCACGGCCACACCGGCCTTCCTGATGCTGGCCCTCTCCCCCCTTATGGCGGTCAGCGGGACGGCGGCGACAACGGATGCGCTGCTGCTGTTCTGTGTCGTCGCCTCGTTATACGGTTTCCTGCTCTCCTGGCGGCAGGGATTCCGCCCCCGCCATGCGATGTGGATGTCACTGGCTCTGGCAGGCGCTCTCCTCACCAAGGGCCCGGTGGGCCTGCTCCCGGTGCTTGTCATGCTTGTGACGATGGTCGTCGCCGGCCGTGGCGCCCTGCGTCTGCGCTCCTACTCCCTGTGGCTGGCAGGGGCGGTTCTTGTGGCCGCCGGCTTCTTTCTCGCCTGGGGCCTGCCCGCCAACCTGGCCACGGACGGGCAGTTCGGCGCCAAGGGGCTTGGCCATCATGTGGTCCAACGCGCCGTCACACCCCTGGAGAGCCATGGAGGCAAGTCTTTCCTGTTCTATTTCACCTATCTGCCGGTTATCGTGTTTGCCTTTTTCCCCTGGACGCTCTACCTGCCGTTCCTGTTCACCCGGACCTCCCTTCCGGCAGGCTCCCCGCGGGAGGCGGCACAATCCCCTGTCCTTCTGCGCCGCACCCTCCTGTCCTGGGCCATTCCCATCCTTGTCGTAATGAGCCTGGTGGCGACCAAGCTGCCTCATTACATCCTGCCGGCATTCCCGGCGCTGGCCGTCGGAGGAGCTGTCGGAGCGCACAGGGCAAAGGGCACGGGCGGAAGGCGGCCCCGGGGCGCCGCCGCGCGAACCGGCTTGACCCTGTTCTGCCTGGCGGGCTTTTCCCTCGGCGCGGCCCTGACACTCGTCCCCTGGTTCCTTCCGGTATTCGGGCTGCGCGTCCCGGCCACCGGACTCGGCCTCTTGTTCCTGGCCATGACCTTTGTGGGCGCCCGCCAGTTCCGCCGGGGACGCCATGAGGCGACCGTGATGTCGCTCGCCGCGGGCATGCTGCTGGTCCTCCTGACGGCCGCGTTCTTCCTGCTTCCGGCCATCGAGAGCTACAAGATAGCGCCGCGACTGGCCGCATTCATCACGTCCGCCACAGGACCGCAAGTGCCCGTCAGCACATGCGGATTCGGCGAACCCAGCCTGACATTCTACCTCAACCGCGGCATCGTCGAGTCGGTGGACGAATCAGGACTGGCCGAGTGGGTCAGGCGGCGCACGCCGGGTGTCCTTGCGATCAACAGGACAAAGCTGAAGAAGAACCGGCATCTGTTCCGGCGGGACAACCTGCAGGTATTGGGACGCATTCACGGGTTTAACTATTCGCAGGGCAAGTGGGTGACGGTTGTGCTGATGGAGCGCAAGGCGCGAAACCGGTAGGAATCAGGGATTCAAACATGGATACACAGGATGAGCGGGATCGGCCCATTGAACTCGAACGGGAGGCGGCCGAATCCGCCGGCGCCTCCGAACGGAAGTTCCTCGTCATGGCGCTTGTGGTGGCCGCCTGCATACTGGTCGTTCACCTGACGCCCCTCAAGTCGTATGTGACCAATGTCCAGTACTGGAAGGATGCCATGGACAAGTTCGGCGTTCTGGCGTCTGTTGTCTTCACCCTGTCCTGCACGGCTCTGATCGCCATGGGGATTCCCCGGCTGGTATTCTGCGCGGCGGCAGGCATGCTTTTCGGGTTCTGGGAGGGGTTTGCCGTGGGACAGTTCTCCGCCCTTTTCGGATCCTATCTGACATTTGTGTTCGCGCGCTGGGGCGCACGGGAGTGGGTGGCCCGCCGGGTGGAGAACCGGCGGCATTTGCGGGAATTGCTGCGGCATCCCTCGACCTTCACGGTCTTTCTCGCAAGGCAACTCCCGATTGCCGGGATCGTGCCGAACCTTGTGCTCGGCGTGACACCGGTCCGGCACAGGGCTTTTCTCCTGGGCTCGTTCCTTGGCTACCTCCCCAGCAGCGCCATGGTTGCCATGATCGGCAGCGGTCTGGGGAAGCACTCCCTGGCCCGTTCCATGGGTCAGATCACCATGGCCATGCTTGGACTCGGGGTCGCCTCCCTGATCGTCTGGCGCATGCGGAAGAAACTCATGGGACCGGGACGCTGATCCCCCGGGGCCGGGCATGCCGGCGTTGCGGCGCGGCGGGATAAACTGTCAGCGGGAACCGCGGCGTGCACCACGTTGCCGGCACGTCACTTCATGCGAGACGTCAGCGATCCGCCAATCGCCAGGAACACAATATTCG
>CAYWKN010000024.1:0-10454 GCA_964458765.1 uncultured Verrucomicrobiota bacterium | reverse complement strand
CGTCACTTCATGCGAGACGTCAGCGATCCGCCAATCGCCAGGAACACAATATTCGGGAGCCATCCCGCCAGCCAGGGCCAGAGGACCTCGCGCTTCCCGAGAATCATGCCCATGTTCACGATAAAGTAGAATCCGAACAGGGCGGCCAGGCCGAATCCCACACTCCGCAAGGCCGGGCGCCTGACTCCGCCAGCGGTGGCGGGAAGGCTCAACAGGATCAAAACCATGCACGACCAAGGCATGGCGATACGCGCATAGATATCCACTTCCCGCCGCGCCCGTGCCGGCCCGGTGAGGGTGGGACGTGCCCGCAGGAAACGGATCATGTCCCACGACGAAAGGTAATCGGTATTCCGGATCTCATTCAGCAGATCCTCCGGATTCTCGCCCAGATGCGCCATCTCCACGGGTGCTTCCGACGGCGCGGTAAGGGGCCCCGCCGGTTCGCCAGCCTCGTTATAGGGACGGCTCTGCATTTCATAGAACCACCAGGAACCGTCCATCCATTCAGCCCGCTTGGCCAGGATCTCGGTCATGAGGGTCCCGTCTTCCCTCTCCTGAAGAACCTTGACCCCTTTCATCTGGCCCGGGGTCCGCAGGCTGAAACGGTCCACCATCCATTGCCGGCGTTCGCTGCCGGAGTGATAGACGTAGTTGGGCACCACTTCCTCCGATTCGTCTATCCCCCTCAACACCCGCTTGCCGTAATCCGCCACCCAGCGGGTCGCCATCGGACCCAACGTCTCCTGCGCCACGGCCCCGAAAAGGCTGGCGCAAAGGCCCACCATCATCAGCGGAGTCATCAGGCGCCGCACGCTGACACCACTGGCGCACATCGCTGTCAATTCGTTGTGACGGGCAAACAGGGTCAGCGTGTACAGCGCCGCCAGCAACAAGGCGATCGGCAATATGACAACAATGAAAGGCACAAAGCCATTGACGGCAAAGAGATACAGGAAGTAGTAAAGGCAGATATCCACAAAGGGCACCTGCGCCTCGACAAAGGCGGGGAACCTGTCGAAAAGATCGAGCACAATGTAGAGCATGCAGAAAGAGCCCAGGATATACCCGAGCGGCACCAGGTATTCCTTGAGGAGGTAACGGTCAATGATCTTCATCTTTCGACAGCCCTCGCTCTCCCCGCCGCCGGACGCGCGCCCGCTCCCGCGGCGCCTTCCGTCATCAGCCTCGTCAGCATGAATTCCAGGAGAAGAGCCGGGGGTACGCTGCTGGAGACCAGCGACTCCTGGGCCGCCATCACAACCTGCTGCGCCCGCCGGAGCATGGAAGGCGTGAAAAGCTGGGCTTGCCGGGCCAGGATCCCCGCTCGATACGGGTGCAATGAACGAGGACCTCGCTTGAGCGTCACCGTCAATTGCCCCTCCACATCAGGTTCCATGTCGCCCCATTCCGCCATGCCGTTGGATTTGACCCGCAACCATCCCCGGTCCAGCCCTTCCCGGTAGACCTGCAAATCCCGCAACCGGTTCATGATGACCGTGGCAATCCCGATCGGGCTCTCCCGCTGGTCGAGAAGATTGCGGAGAATCCGCAAGCCGCGCGCGAGTTGGCGCATCCCGACGGCGTCCTGGATATCCCACATCGCTGATTCCGCCGATGACGAGACAATGGCATCCACATCCTCTTCTGTAATGTTTTTCCGCCCCCCCGTATAGAGGAACAACTTCTCCACCTCTCCGGCAATCTGGCGCGAATCCGGTCCCACCCGCTCCAGGAACCGCTGCACGACGCTCTGTCCGGCCTGCAATCCGAGCGATGCAAGCTCCTGATGAAGAACCGATTGCGCATACCGGACTGCTTCGCCGCTCTTTTCCGGAACTGCGAATTCCCGGACGGAAAACCGTTCGGAGCATAGCTTGAACAAGGCCGATCGCTTGTCCACCTTCGGCGCCGTAATAACCAGGATGTTGCCTCCGGGCGCGGCATCTCTCAGCATCTGGACCAATTCCTTGACCTTGGACTTGACCTCGTCGGACTGCGCCACCGTCCCGTCGGCCAGGAAGGTCACATCGCGCCACCACA
This sequence comes from uncultured Verrucomicrobiota bacterium, assembly GCA_964458765.1. GTDB lineage: Bacteria > Verrucomicrobiota > Kiritimatiellia > CAIKKV01 > CAITUY01 > CAIVSY01. Next base: position 8,411 of record CAYWKN010000024.1, on the reverse strand, counting down.
CCACTTTGGCCCCCGCCATCAGGAATCCGCGGGTGGCAAATGCCTCCAGGCAACGACCTGACGACCCGAGGGCTTCCTCCTTGCTGTCGGCCCGACCTTCGACGATTTCCAGCCCGAATGCCCTGTCGGCGGGCGGGACCAGGGTTTCCACAAGCGCTCCGGCTGCCGTACGAACGGCAAACTCGTCATCACCTGCATAGAGATGAACCATGCCCTTGACACTCATACCTTGCCAGTCTCCGCCAAAAAATGCATTAATACCTTCTACCAAGTCGGGGTGGATTTGTCACGAGACACTGGAGTATGAAGCAAGGTTTGTCCAGATTCCGGTCACAACGCCTGAAGGAGCGCCTGAAGGAGTACGGTTCACGGTCGGAGGGAAGCGGAAGCCACTGGAGCCGGAACCCCGCCATCGGGTGGATCCTGGGAGGGCTGCTCTGGCTCTCGGCATGGGCTCTTCTGCTCAGCGGCGGAGGTGCTGGCGGTGTCCTGGGATTGGGGCAGGGAGCGGCGCTCCTGTTGCTCGGAACCGCGCTTTCCGCCCTCATCCTACGGGTTCTGGATCCGGCTGTCCTGGCCGACAATTCCCGGGTACTGCTTGTCGCCATGAGCTGCCTGCTGGCGATCCTGCCGGCCGGCCTGCTTCGCCAGTTTTCCGGCCGGGCGGAATTCCTGCCCGGCGAAATGCTTCCCCTGTTGATGCCGTTTCCGCTGGCGCCCCTTCTGTCCGGGCTCCTGCTGGGCCCCCCGGCGGCGCTTGTCGCCGGACTTTGGACCGGCGTCGCCTCCATGGTTCTCCTCCGGTCCGGCGTGACGGCCCTCTTCGCCGGACTGGCGGCCGCCGTCGTCATCGCGCTGCTGGCGCCCCGCATCCGTCGCCGGACGCAGATCATCCGGATGGGCGTCATCGTGGGACTGTGCCAGGCGGTTGTGACGCTGACCCGGATAGACCGCTTTCCGCCGGACTGGCTGGATTTGGTGCGTCAAATCCTGTTCTGCGGGATCGGCGGCACCGGCGCCGCCCTGATCGTTGTTGTTCTGCTGCCGGCTTTCGAATCCCTGTTCGGCATGACCACCAACATCACGCTGCTGGAACTCTCCGATCTGGGCCACCCCCTGCTTCGGCGCCTGGCGTTTGAGGCGCCCGGCACGTATCACCATAGCCTCATGGTGGCCAATCTGGCGCATGCCGCGGCTGACGCCATTCACGCCAACGCGGTTCTCGCAAGGGTGGGCGCTTATTTCCATGATATCGGCAAGTTGACTAAGGCCAAGTACTTCACGGAGAACATCCAGGAAGCCGAGAGCCCCCACGATGAACTGACGCCCAGCATGAGCGCCCTGGTCGTCATGGGCCATGTCAAGGAAGGGCTGAGCCTGGCCATGCTGCACAAGCTTCCGGGGGTCGTCATGGACGTCATTGAGCAGCACCACGGGACAGGTCTTGCCGCCTATTTCCACCACAAAGCCGGACAGCAGGCGCAGGCGGACGCCCGCGAGAATGCCGCAACCCGCGGCAAGACGCCCACAAACATCACGACAGTGGATGAGTCCCACTACCGCTATCCGGGGCCCCGCCCGATGAGCCGCGAGGCCGCCATCATCATGCTTGCCGACGCCCTGGAAGCCACATCGCGCACGCTGGACAAACCGACCCCGGGCCACATTACCGAGCTTGTGGATCGTCTTGTGGATGGGCGTTTCGAGGACGGTCAACTTGACGATTGCGAGATGGAACTGGCGGAACTCGCCCAGGTCAAGAAGGCGTTCGTCTCCTGCCTGACCAACATGCTGCACAGTCGGATATCCTATCCCAAGCCATGAGAATCGCGGTCGCGAACAGGAGCGGCATCCCGGTTGACACCGGAAATGTGCGGCGCTTGGCGGCCCTCTTCCTGCAAAAGGCCGGCCGGCGCGCAGGTTGCCGTTGGGAAGAGATCTCCATCGTTCTGGCGAATGACGCGCAGATCCAGGCCGTCAATCGTGATTTCCTGGGGCACGATGATCCCACGGATGTGATCAGTTTCACCTACGATTCCCTTCCCGGGGAAGCGATCGCGACGGTTTCAGGCGAAATCATGGTCAATGCAGCCATGGCTCTCCGTGTCGGCCGGCGGTTCGGAGGGTCCGCACGCGAACTGGCCCTGTATGTCGCACACGGATGCGATCACCTTGCCGGCGCCGAGGACAACACCCCCGCCCGCAGACGGAAGATGCGGAACAGGGAACTGCGGTGGCTGCGGGAAGCTGTGGAAAATGGCCTGCTGGAGAAATGGACAACCGGAGGTGGCAGCCGCCGTCCCGGCGGCCGCATTCGACGGGGACGGAGCATTCTTTCGGCATGATCGCCAAAACCCATGGCATTGCCCTGCGGATTGATCCGTATTCCCGGACCTCGCATGTGGTTTCCTGGTTGTCCCTCGACAGGGGCCGGTTGACGACGCTCGCGAAAGGAGCGCAACGGCCCAAGAGCGCTTTTCTGGGCCAATACGACCTCTTCTACACATGTGAGCTGGTGTACTATCCCGGCACCCGGGGTCCCCTGGGCATCCTCAAGGAATGCGCCTCGATCCAGGTGCGCCCCGAGTTGCGCAGGGATTGGAGGGCTTGCGTGGCGGCATCCTACGTGGCTGACCTGCTCAACCGTCTCACGCCTGCGGGCGTAGCCAACGGCGCGTTGTACCGGTTTGCCGGACGTGTGCTGGACTTCCTGGCCACCCAGGGTGGCAACGCCAACACCCTTCACTGGGCGGAACTGAAACTCCTGGAGTTGATTGGCGTGGGACCAAGGCTGCTGTCCTGCGTGGCATGCGGCAGCCGCGACTTCGCCGCGACGGAACCGGCGGCTTTCTCCATCCCCCGCGGCGGTCTCCTGTGCCAGAAATGCCGAAGCGACACCGAGGGCGCCATTCTGCCGGTGAGCCACGACACATTGGCCATGATGCGGAGCTGGCAGGAGGCACCGACGCCGCTGATGGCCAAGCGCACAACCTGCACCCTGCAGCAGCGCACGGTGATGGACAAACTTCTGGGCGGCTTCCTGTCCTATCACCTGGAATCTTCCCGCTCCCGGGATATTGCCATGGAGATGCTGTAGGAGGTTCAAACGCTGAACCGGAAATGGCAGATATCGCCGTCCTGGATGACGTAGTCTTTCCCCTTCAACTGTTCCTTGCCGGCCTTGCGGACGGCATCCTCCCCGCCTGCCGCCACAAGATCGTCGTACTTGATCACATCCGCCCGGATGAACCCGCGTTCCAGATCCGAATGGATCTTGCCTGCCGCTTCCGGCGCCCGCATCCCCTTCCGAATGGTCCAGGCCCGAACCTCGTCCTTGCCTATCGTGTAAAAGGACATCAGGCCCAGCCTGTCATAGGCGGCCGCGTTCAGACGGTCGAGGCCCGAATGCTCCAACCCCAGCGATTGCAGGTATTCCTGCCGTTCCTTCTCCTCCTGAAGCCCGGCGATTTCCTGCTCGATCAGGCTTGAAACCACAAACGCATCCTGGCGGCTCTTCCACTGCGGTTCGGCAAGCTGGTCTTCGCTCACGTTGTACGTCCACAGGATCGGCAGCATGGTCACCAGGCCCAGGCTTCGGATCGCCTTCTCCTCATGTTCCTCCATGGGAACGGATTTCAGCGGCTTGCCTTCTTCCAGCACCTCTTTGCACTTGGCCAGGGCCTGTTCCTCGGCCGCCTGCTGGGGGGTCTGTCCCCCCCGCTTTTCCTTGTTCAGACGCTCCAGGCGTTTCTCGACCATCTCGAGATCGGCGACGAGCAGTTCGGCATCCAGGTTGGCGCGATCGCGTTCCGGATCGACGCTTCCGGCGGGGTGGTAGACGCTGGGGGTGGGGAATGCCCGGACCACGATGCACAGCAGATCCGTGCGGCGTGCGGCCTCCAGCCAGGGGCGTTCCCCTCCGCCGCAGGCCACATCCGGGAGCAGGGCCAGGCTATTCTCGGCATATCGCGTGCGTTCGGGTTTTACGAGGCGCGACAGCACATCCACGCGCGGGTCACGGATGGGGGCGATGCCTTCCAGGACCTCGCCCTCCTTGCGGTTCTGCGGCACCGGCCGTCCTGTCAGGAGGGTGAAGAGGGTTTTCTTGCCCGACTGTGAATATCCAAGGATTCCAATTTTCATAGGGGACGGATTCAACCGCAGAGCGCCGCCACGGTCAAGCCATAAGGTGTCATCGCCCATCAATGCGGCCGCCGGGACGGCAGCCGCACCCAAACAAAAAGGGCGTCGTTTTCACGACGCCCTTTTTCTCTCACGAATAACAATCTCAGCTCTTGATAACACGCGCCTTCAGATTTCCGACGAGATCCATAATCCGCCCGCGGAACGTAACCCCTAGCGACAACGCAACAGCAATCATCATCCAGATAGTCTCCGGTTCAGGCACTGGACTAAGTTGAAAATTATCCAGAGTATAATCATGCGAAATAAGATCCTTGTTGACCACATAGATACCTATCTGGTCAACATCAGAAAACGCCGTAAAAAAGTTCGCCCCTATGTCAAAGGAACTCCATCCCGCTCCACTACTGTCAACGTACACAGAGAAGAAACCATCGCTTACAGGAAGCGCGTAATACCACGTCTGATCACCGACTCCTGCAGAAGAATGAAAGTACAAGCTAAGCTGATCCGCGCCGGACGCGCCCGTAAAGTCGAAGGTAATATTGGCGCCTCCTACGGCAGCCGCTTCTGCAATGTAATTGCCCAGGAAATCGGCATCTGTGGTATACACCGAACCATCACTACCCATGCCGGCTGAAACCGTAAAGGTTAGGACAGGATTGTCTGCCGAAATACTCGCATTCCCTGTCGCAACCCATGGATCATCCGTATCATCGAACAAGTCAATTGTCGGTATTACCGGCGCAGCCAAGACAGGCGCACACAACACCAGCGCGCTCATTGATAGAGCCAACAGAATGTTATTCCTGCTATTCATATCCCCCCCTTTACTTCTCAACCTGAACGCGATAGAAACCCAGGGCATCCGCAGTTCCATCTACCGTCATTCCGCTCTTGGATCCCATGGCCTTTATGGCTCCATTCTCCGCCACAAAGCCACCGGGAACGGTAAGGTCCACACTCTTCCACACTTTATAGGTGCGATAGAGCTCCCTTGGCCATGTAAGAGCCAGGCTGCCATCCGCATTGCGCTCAATGGCGACAGCAAACTTCGAATTCCCATCGTTCGGATCCGTTCCGGCCAGATACTCGGCATAGTTTCGGAATCCATCCCCATCCTTATCCAGATCGGCCAATCCGCCCTGCACCGCGAACCCATTCTCGATCAGCCAGTAAACCGGCATTTCATCATCGGTCAGAGGCCCCAGCTCCCACGGACCAACTACCTTGAAGTTGTCAATCCGCACCTGCTGGCTTCCACCGCCTGCTGTCAGCACGCAAACCTCAATGCTCTTGACATCGGTCTTCTCTTCATTGAAGGGGAGGGCTATCGCGTTATTCATGCACACCCATCCTTCGGATGTCGTGATCGGAATCTCCCGCTTCTCCCATACCCCCTGCTGCTCGGGAAGCGCAAAATCGTAATACCAGAGCGCGCCTGACTTGCCTACAAACTGCAACTTTGCGGTTTGACTCAAGCCCACTCGCATCACGTCGAAGGTCACAAAATCGATCCCGGATGCTACATAGTCTCCGGTAAAGCGGCCATCCGAGGACAAATCGTCCGCCTTAGCCGATCCCATCATGGGAACGGGCAGCCCCTGATCGGGAGCAAACGAAACGGCCATCGCTTCATCCGTGATTGACGGCACACCGTCACGGGCCACAGTCCACGCCGGATCGTTCGTCCATCGCTCCGTCAGGTTGGCCACCGGGCTGTACGATGTGTCCACACCCCAACATACCCATGCCCCCGCTGACAAGGCCACGATCAAGATCCTATTGGCTATCCCTTTTTTCATTTTCACCTCCGCTTCAGATCATTATCCCCCATTAAAACGACCATCACGGCACTGACGGACTCCACGTAACTTCCGCCGTATTGTTCGAATAGAACACTGCTTCTCCAAATCGCAGATACCTGACGTCATCCGCTATTGTCCCGCCGCCGCTCATGAGCCAAGCTGTGGTATTGGGGTTATTTCTCAACTTCTTATAGACCCCATTCCGGTAGACCCACATGTAGTCATTGGTATTGCCCACAGTATTCAAGCCTGCACTCGCCACATTAAGATCATTCGATCCCTCAAACGGCCAGGAAATCATGCTCCAGCCCACCGGAAGATTTAGGCTTATGCTGTTGCTCGTGATCATGCGGCCGGACATGACCGCACTCGTGCCGGTTCCCGGATTGGCGCGACTGATAATCATTCCAACCCCGAGAGGTATAGGCGTGTCCACATCAATAGGGCCAATCCCCTGCTTGACCCAGTTGCCACTCTGAAGCTGGAAGGTCGTCTCTCCTCCACCGGCGAACACGCGCAACAGATCCCCGGCATCCAAACCTTGCGCAAGTTGCTGCCCCAAGGTGGAATCCAGCCTATTACTGGCGCCGTAATCCACAACAACGCCCACCCAGAAGTTCGAGCCCGGGTTTGCCACCGTCTTCTCCCGTGACTGCCAGAAGAATGTGTACACCTCGTCATTCGTCAGGCTCCACGGGCCTTCAACAAGGTTCAACTTGTAATAGCCGCGGGTATTCGACAGGGCATCCGGATCCACCCATGAATTGGTATCAGTAAACGATCCAGCACTGGTATACGCCTGATCCAGTGACGGGGTATACAAGACGTTGTATGTCCGGTCGGCACTCACATCAAAGGTCAATCGCAATCCGGTGGCGCCATTCGTTTCCATCGAACGGAAGGTGACATTTGTACCGCTGAAAACCACCTCTTCCACATACTCACTGGTCGGCTCGCCTGAAACCGTCGGATCCGTCTGCAAATACGACTCCTGAGCCAGCGTGTAAGAACCGCCATCTCCAGGCGTATTCGCATCGGCCAACTGCTTTGTGCCAAGACCGTCATAATACATCAACTCCCAAGCGTCCAGGAGCCCATCCCCGTCATCGTCGCGCGTCAAATTCACTGGGATCTTGTTGCTGATTGTCACGTCATCCAGCCAGGCCACATTCGTCGCGTCACCCCCGCCATTCGCCAAACTGAACCATGAATAAGCTGTCACATCCGGGTTGATAAAACCCATTTTATTCGAAACCACTGGCCCGCCGTTGACGAACAACGCCCATTTGCCGTTGTCGTAATCATGAAATACGCTTACGTGATACCATGTGGAACCATCGTTTAACGCTGTAATATTGGTGCCTGACCAGTCAACCGCATGAGTTGTCACCAGCGTGCCAGTCACCCCGCTGATCGCAGCCCAGTATCCATTGCTCACAAAGAATTGCGCCGTGGCATTTGTGTCTATGTCCGGCCTTGCTGCGCCTGTCGGGGAAACAAATGGACGGGGAATCGTATAGAAGTCAGTCCAAATCTTCGTACCTGGAATGCCACCTGGAGGAACATTGGAAACCGACTGAGAAGTGGGAATAGCCACCGTCCTGCCACTCCCAACGCCGCCGGTCCCGTGGTAGTTGGAAATCACAACTTTAGTGGCGTCAGTCGCATACCATCCCGTAACATTTGTTACAGAGTCACCCGGCGTTACAGACTCAAACGTATCCTTCACAAACCCGGCACTTGCCGACCCGGCAAACATTGCGCATAGGACCCCAAACAACGCGATTTTTAGACTCTTCATTGGCTCACCTTCCCCCGTGTAGATGTGAACGGCCATTCCATGAGTCATGCCTTACTGCAGAACTCCATTCCTTTTCCTATGCTACGTATTATCAGAGAAAACCATACCTGAGTCAACAATTATTCAAATTTTTCGTATCGTTTTGTGTCAGGGAGATGTCAATTCTTGGCGGGCCATGGGCGGGCTACAGCGTCACAACCTTGGAAATCGAGATTCCCGCGCGCAACGCCCCGGCAGCCCCGCTTCGGATGGAATCCAACGCGAGTTTTTCGATCTTGAGCAGTTGGGGCGACGATTCCACCGCATAGATAAAACGGATGATCCGCGCCATGTCGGCGTCAAATTCCATCTCCACCCCATACTGCTCATAATCCAGCTCCACTTTCGGCTCCCGGGGCTTGGTCGCCGAAAAGGAAATCCCCTCTCCGGATCCGATCCGCTCCAACTCGGCCAGCATTGCCGCATTCTCTTCCGCCGTCGAGCCGCGCTTCTTGAGCAGTTCCCCGAAATCCGCGTATTGACGCAACACCGCATCCTTGGAGGCGGGCTCCAGAATACGCAGGTTCTGCGCCACTTGCTTTTCCCGCTTGAGGATTGTCTCATCCAGGCCCAGGAATCCCTGACGCACAGGCCCCGCCACAATCACCACCCCCGCCAAC
>CAYWKN010000023.1:0-20252 GCA_964458765.1 uncultured Verrucomicrobiota bacterium | reverse complement strand
CTCTTACCGCAGTTTGATGCCAAACCCGATGAGCGGAGTGGTTACGTAGGTCCCTTCCACGAAAATCCCCACGGCGGGAGTGAAGTTGTACAGCAAACCCAGGCTGAGCAAAGGATTGATCTCGGTCGTAATCTCCCGCTGCCCGGAAACCAGATCCTCCTCTGTCTGCGAGAAATCAAGGCCAAAGGCCCCGTAAAGGTGAAGGTTGTCCAGGAGGGTCTCGTCGCTTGTCACCAGCGCCAGCGATCCGCCGAGAATGTTCAACGAGTCCGTGTTGGCGTAGTAGAAGGACGGGCGGACAGCCAGATCGGTGATAAAGTCGCCGGAGATGCAGATCGTCGCCCCGAGCGCCCCGGCAAAATCCATGGTATCCCTCTCGAAATCCACCGCCCCGAGATCCAGAAAGCAGCGGAAGCTTTCGAAAAAGCTGTAGGTCTGGCGGATGCCGTAGAAAGCCATTTCATTGCCCAGGACCGCCCCGGGCGTGAATTCCAATTGGCCGGGATCGGCGGGGGCGGCGGTTTCGGCAACGGACAGGCCGATAAGCTCCGCGCGCAGCGGGCTGGCGATGGCTGCGAGAACAAGAGCAATGCACAGGACGGTGCGGGTGGTTTTCATGGGGATTGTCCTCTGGCTGGTTGGTCGGTTGCTTTGGAGTTTCAAGGCAGAGGAATCATGCAATATGTCCCTGCCGTGGTCAAGCGCTCGCGGAGCCGATACAGGGCAGACGCGTCTGAGTTCCGATTTCTTGAACACTGAACAGCGAACAAGGAACATCGAACATTCATCGATCTTCGGAACTGTTGCGGACGTTTCTCTTGGCCGTTTCGATGCTTCGAAAGAGGATGGAAATCAATTCGTTCGTTTCCATTTGCAGGGGCAGAAGTTTGCTGGCAGGCTTAATGAGTTCGGCCCTTGCGATAATCTTCAGCCAGGTTTCGGTTTCACGCAGTTCCTTCAACGCAATCTTGAGTTTGTGCACAAAGTCTGCACGTGACTCGGCACTCTGGGCTTCCCCGTGGTTCGGAGCTGCCGATGTGCCGCTTCTCAAGATCTGCGAGCAGATATGCTTGCCGGTCCTGTTGTTCGGCAGCGCCTCGCACAGCCTGATGATCCTGACGGCGTAATCAACCAACCTGTCCTGCAGATCAAACTCGCATTTCTGAGCCATTCGGCCATCCTTTTCCTTGTGTGTTCGATGTTCCTTGTTCGCTGTTGGATGTTCCTGCCGCTTGTGTATCGAGGCCTTGCGAAAATGATGCCATGCCGATCAAAAGTCAGGAAAAGGGTTGTCACGGGTCATCCTTGTCGCCGGGGCTGCGGGTTGTGTTGCTGGAAAGGGTCGGGTTCCTGATCTTGACGCTGCCTGTGAATTGCCCCCCGATCCTGAGCTGGATACGGAAGCCGTTCGCCGGAATGGTGAATTTGCGGCGGGCCCGCGCCCATCCATCGCTCCTGGGCAGTCCGGGTTCCTGCGCATAGAACAGTCCGCTGTCGCCGCCCGGCGGACTGCCGCGGCGTTCAAGAATGGCAGTGATCCCGACGCTGCCGGAGAAGTCCGGCGACTTCAAGAAGAGAATGTCGGGATAGAACGACATCCCGGGCTCGACTTCCATGGGAGGCGGCAGGATGTGCAGGGGTTGCTGCGAGGTCCCCGAGCGCAGAACAACGACAGGAGAACCATCCGCCTCCAGCAGCACTTCCGAGGATTGACAGCGTGAATCGCCCAGGAAGACCGTCCAGCCGGGGATCAGTGCATTTCTGCCGGCAGGCGATCGCGGCGGCGCCAGCAGATTGCCGCCAGGCGCGGAGGCGCGCACGGCGACCGGCGCGGGATTCTCCGGGCCCAACCGGAGGGGACGGACGGAATGCCGCTGCCACCACAGGCCGAGGGCGCCGCCGGCCGCGGCGAGCAGGCACAGCAGCGCCGCGGCCGTTATCTTCCAATACAGCGCCCGCCGTCGCAGGAGGCGGATGGAGGCTATCTCCGTGACGCCCGTGGCGGCTTCCCCGGCGCGGGTTGCGGGCGCGAAATCCAGGCGCTCGCGCAGCGGCGTGGCGCCCCGGCGCGGATCGGCATTCAGAACGACACTGGTGGACGGGTCGAGACCGAGACGTTCGTATTCCCGCCGGTGTGCATCGAGGTCGTAGGGGATGCGGCGCCAGAAGACGGCGTTCGAGTGGCCGTCGTAGATGCAATAGGAGGCGCGATGATCGCTGTCACGGGAGCAGCCAACGGAACCCACATTGACGAGATAGCGTTTGCCGGATTCCAGTTCAAAATCCTGGGGCGGGATGGAATGGGGCGTCCCGCTGGCGCCGAGGAGATACAGGGCCGGTTGATGGGTATGGCCCGCGAACAACAGCGGATGGGGCACGGCGCGCCAGCAGTTGGCGGCGTCCTGCTCGTCGAAGACGTAGTTGAAGGACTCGGGGCTTGTGAAATCGCCGTGCGTGCACAGGAAGGAAGCGCCATCCAGCAGCAACGGGAATCCGGAAAGGAACTTCACCGCGGCGCTCCCGAGTTGACGGCTTGTGCGGCGGATGGCGTCGCGGGCCTGTTCCTGGAAAAGGGCGTCGCTCAACTTGCCGCAGAGGACGGCGTCGTGGTTCCCCATGACAAAGGAGTGGATGTTCTCATGCGCGGATTGCAGAACCTCGGCCGGCGAGGGTCCATACCCGACGACATCGCCGAGGCAGATGATGTGGTCCACGCGGTGGCTGCGGATGTCCAGGAGCACGGCGTTCCACGCCTGGAGATTGGCGTGCAGGTCGGACACAATGGCGTAGCGCATGCAGGGCTAATACATAACTAGCCATAGTCCGTGCAAGGACGAAATGCGCGGCAGGAGGGGGAAATGGGGCGCGGCGTCAGTCCTGCCAATGCACGAAGATCTTCTCGGCCAGGGTGTGGTCCACGGTGAACTGGCTTTGCCCGATGGCAAAAATATAGGAGGGGAAAAGACGGAGGAGCCGGATATCGGAGCCGGGCAGGATGCCCATGGCCATCAGTTTCTGGATTTCCCGGTTGTCGCGGGTACTGAGGTAGGCCACAACGCCGGACTGGCCGGCGCGTCCATCGCAAAGCGGACCGACTTCGCGAAGCTGGTCCCGTTCCGCCAAACGGCAGCAGTTGCCGCGCGGAATGGGCCGGCCATCGGGACAGGTGAGGGGGTGTCCCAGCAGGGTGCAGACCCGGTCCTCAAGTCCGGGCTGGAGAAGGTGCTCGAAAAGGCAGGCGTCTTCCTCGGCTTCCCCTTCCGGAACCTGCAGGATATCCCGGAGCAGGCATTCGGCCAGACGGTGGCGCCGCACGACGTTTTCTCCGGCCCGCAGACCCTCCGGGGTCAGGGCCGGATTGCCGTTCGCCATTTTCACGAAACCATTGGCGACAGCGGCGGCAAGCGCCTCCGGTTCGAAGGGCCGGCTGGGATGGGTTGGCTCCATCTGCCGGGCGAACAGATCCTCGAGAATTTCCTCAACCTTGGCGTTGATCATGATGGGTCTCCTCACGTGAGCGGGTTCGATGTTGTGGAATGGCGGAGGACAAGTGTCCAAACAGGCGCCGGAGCCAGGTGGCCGAACGGGGTTCCCGCGGCATCTCGCCGCCGCAATGCGGGCAGCGGATCTTCCGGCATCCTCCGCCTGACAGGCAGCCGCGGCAGGCTGCTTCGGCGGCGGCTTCGTCGAACGTACGATGGCACAGGTAACACTCCATTCATGGCTCCTAGAGGCCGATGATCCGCAGGAGGTGGTGGCTCAGCCAGCCTGTGCCAAATGCGGTGAAAAGCACCCCCGCGGAGATCCAGAGCGTGGTGCGGGTTCCCCGTTCCTTCTGCATGACAAGGAACTGGGCGATGCAGGGGAGAAACAGGGTCAGGGTGATGGCCGCGACCGTAAGCTGGTGGGGGGTAAGTCCTCCCGCCTTGCTAAGGTCGTACAGGCCGGCCGCCCCATAATCCCGGCGGAAGAACCCGAACAGGAAGGCGACGGCGGACGTATCCGGCAGGCCCAGGAGCCGCACAACGGGTTGGAGAGCGCGGACCATAGCGGAGAAGACGCCCGTGATCTGTCCCAGCCAGATCAGGAAACTTGCCAGAAGGAACATGGGAAGGATTTCCTTGAAGTACCACACCATGCGGGAGTAGGTCTTGATGGCGACATTGCCGGCGGAAGGCAGGCGCAGGGGGGGCAATTCCATGTAGAACATCGGGCGTTCACCGGGCAGGAGCCTGGCGGACAGGAAACCGGCCAGGAGCATGATGGCCAGCACGATGACAGCCCAGGCCGCCAGGGCGCCGGGATGAGCCCCCAGAAGCCCCAGGATAACCCCAAGCTGGGCGGAGCAGGGGATGGCCAGCGCCAGCAGAATGGTGCAGATGATCCGTTCGCGCCGCGTTTCCAGCGTGCGCGTGACCAGGGTCGCCATGGTGTCGCAGCCGAATCCCAGCACGAGGGGAATGACCGCCCGCCCGTTCAACCCGATGCGTTTGAAGCCCCGGTCCACCAGCATGGCCAGACGGGGCAGATACCCGCTGTCCTCCAGCACGGCGAAGACCAGGAAGAAGGTTCCAACGATCGGGAGGATGATGGCGATGGCATAGCGCAGGCCGAGCGTGAAGATGCCATATTCCCCCGCCAACAGGTCCCGGAGGGCGGCCCACGGAACGCGCGATGCCTGTTCCTGGACCCAGGGGTTGAGATGGCTCTGGAAGATGCCCTCTTCGAGCCAATCCACAAGGGTTCCGGCGCCGAATTGTCCGACAAACTTGTACAGGGCGAAGTATAGTACCAGCGCCACGAGCGGATAGCCTGTAAGGGGGCGGGTGCAGAGCCGGTCCAGGAACGTTCGGAGGCGGGTGGGACTGCGGCCGGGGACCGAGACGCAGTCGGCGGCGATGCGCGCCGCGTGCGCCCGCAGTGCGAGGGTGACGTAATAGTGCGGGGAGTGATTGAGCCGCTTGCGCGCGGCGGTAACGATGTTCAGGATGGCGGCCGCCGTCCGGTCGTCCTTTTCGTGGACCAGACGCTCGCGTTCCCGGAGGTCGCCTTGCAGAATCAGGCCGGCACGGGCGCGCGGGACGATCGGGCTGGCGGGCGAGAGCAGGGCGGAAATTTCCATCATGGCCTGTTCGATGAGCGTGCCGTACCGCGTCAGGTTCATCGAGGGGGGCGGGGGGGAGGCAAGGGCCCGGATGATGCCGGCGACTCCCTCGCCGGTGAGGGAGGACGTGGCCACCACGGGTATGCCCAGTTCCTGCGACAGGCGGGTGACATCCACACGGATGCCAAGGTCCCGGGCCTCATCCATCATGTTCACGGCCAGAATGACGGGCAGGCCGGTTTCGATCAACTGAAGGGTCAGCCCCAGCATGCGCTCCAGGTTCTTGGCATCCGCGACGTGAACCATGGCCCGTACGCGGCCGGAAAACAGCATGTCGCTGGCGACACGCTCCTCGTCCGTGATCGGTACGAGGCTATACATGCCCGGGGTGTCCAGGATTTCCACGCGGGTGGCGCCGCACTGGCAGTGGCCGCGGGCGATTTCCACGGTGGTGCCGGGATAGTTCGACACCGTCACGTATTTGCCCGTCAATTGGTTGAACAAGGCGCTTTTGCCGACGTTCGGGCTGCCGACGAGCAGAACCAGGGCAGGGTCGGGGTCCGGCGCTGCCGTGTTGGCCGGGATGGTTTGCTTCAAAAATGGTAGGCTTCCCATGGTGAAGGCCGTATAGTGTAGCAGCAACCAGGGAAACCAGACCAGCGGGAAAAGAGGATGGAAGCAGCAGCGCGAAAATGTGGCGAGTATGAGTTCCTGGATGCGGGGGAAGAATGCAGGCTGGAGCGTTTCGGACAGTATGTGTTCAGCCGGCCTTCCCCGGTGGCGCTGTGGCGGCGGGAGCGGCCGGCGCTTTGGAAGGAGTGTGCGGGAACCTATCACCGGAGCAGTTCGGGTGGCGGGGATTGGACCTTCAACCGGAAGCTGCCGGAGACATGGCCGGTGCATTGGGACAATTTCGTGTTTCATGTCAAGCCGACCGGGTTCGGCCATATGGGGCTTTTCCCGGAGCATACGTGTCACTGGGATTGGGTGACCCGGCAGGTGCGGCGCGGCGGAGCGACCTGCAGGGTTCTCCACTTGTTCGCCTACACCGGCGCCATGACACTGCTGGCGGCGCGGGCGGGCGCGGAAGTGTGCCATGTGGACGCGGTCCCGGATATCAACGATTGGGCCCGGCGCAATGCCGAATCCAGCGGGTTGCGGGAGGCGCCGATCCGGTGGATCACCGACGATGTCAGCAAATTCGTGGCGCGGGAAGGGCGGCGCGGGCGGCGGTATGACGGGATCATTCTGGATCCGCCCAGTTACGGCAAGGGGACGAAGGGGGAAAAGTGGATCCTGGAGGAGCATCTGTTGCCGTTGCTCGAGAGGCTGCTCCCCTTGATGTCGGATACGCCCCGCTTTGTGCTGTTCACGTGTCACACCCTGGGCTTCTCGCCGGCGTTGATGCGGAATCTGCTTGTGCCCTGGATGGAACGGTTTGGCGGGCGCATGGACGCGGGGACCATGGTTCTGGAGGCCAACGGATGCCAGCGGGTTCTGCCGGCCGGCTTCTTTGCGCGGTGGGAATCGGCGTGAAGGAGGGAAGGGGAATGTGTGAATGGTGAATGGTGAAGGGTGGGAGGTCGTCGCGTGACGAAGTGTTTCGAGCTGACTCCGGGACGCCGATGGACTATGGTGCGGGGAGTTGTGGAGATGTGTTTTCAAGAAAGCGGGAAAGGGAAGAATCATGGAAACCAATGAAGGTCGCAGTATCCGGTGGTATGAAGTCGTTTACGTGCTGGTGTTGCTGGGGTTGCTTGTCTTCAGTGTGTTCCTGATGAATCCGCACCGCGTGGCGGTGGTGGATGGCGACCGGCTTTTCAAGGAGCTGGGAGCGGCGCAGAAGCTGGAAAAGGCCCGGCAGGAGATGGATGCGTTCAGGAAGGGATCTTCACTTCTTGAAGCCTACAATATCCGTGTGAAGACGCTGCGGGCGAAGCTTGCGGAGGCCAAGACCGCGGCGGAAAAGGAAAAGATCGAGGGGCAGATCAAGACCGCGGGGGAAATGCTTCAGCAGTCCGTCGGGCCCATGCAGTCCCAGTTGCAGGCCTTTGACGCAGGCGCGGTGGCGACATTCCGACGCCGGGTCCAGCCCTTCATCGTCAAGGTGGCCCAGAAACGGCGCCTGGATGTTGTGGTCTATGCCGGGCCGAGCGTCTTGTATTACCGGAACAAGGCGGACATCACGGACGAGATCGCGGAGGCGGCGCGGAGTTTCTTCGCCCAGAACCTGCCTGTGGTGGATCCCGCGGTTACCTCCCGCCAGGGCCCCGCATCCCGGGAATAGGGTGGCGAATGGAACGGCACGGCCGCGGAAAAGGCAAGAAGCGACTCCTGGGCAGCCACCAGAAGTGCTGGCTCTGGGGCCGTAACCTGGTCCTGGAGACACTCCTGGCCGGACGATGGGACGTCCTGGATCTGTTTCTTGCCGCCTCGCTGGAGGAGGATGTCCTGGCGGACTGCCGGCATATGGCGGACGCTCGCGGGGTGCCGATCCGAGTGGAGCCTCCGGAGTATCTGGAGCGGCTGTGCCATACAACGGAACACCAGGGTTTTCTGGCGCGGATGGCGGAGTTTCCCTATGCCGCGGAAAAGGAACTGCTGGAGTCGCTGCCCGCCGCCTCTGCCAGCGTATTGCTGGATGGCGTTCAGGACCCCTATAATTTCGGCGCCATCCTCCGGTCGGCGGAAGTGTTCGGCATGAACGGCATTCTGATTCCCGCCGCCGGCCAGGTCGGGGTCACGAGCATGGTGGCACGCAGTTCCGTGGGGGCCGTCAACCGCATTCCCATTGCCCGCGTGGAATCCCTGGAGACAACGGCCGGGCTTCTGCGCGCGCGGGGTGTGGCGTTGGTGGCGGCCAGCGAGAAAGGCAGTGCGGCAATCGGGGAGTATGATTTCCGGCGGAGTGTGGCGGTGATTATCGGCAATGAGGGCAGGGGGGTATCGCCGGGACTGCTGGGGCTCTGTGACGCCGTCCTGCGGATTCCCCAGAAGGGCCGGATCGGATCCTTGAATGCCTCGGTGGCCGCGGGGGTCTTTTTCTACGAAGTGGCCCGGCAAAGGGGAATGGGCGTCGGGGGAGGGCCTGCGGCGTCCTGATCCCGGTGTGGCAGGCCGGGTCAGGAACGGAGAAACGGGTTGGAGGATCTTTCCTGCCCGATCGTGGATGAGGGGCCATGGCCCGGGAAGACGGAGGTGGTCTCCGGGAGGGCAACGAGACGCCGCAGCGAGCGGGTTAACAGGATCTCGTCTCCCCCCGCAAGGTCGGTTCGCCCCACCGATCCCGCAAACAGGGTGTCCCCGGTGAAAATCATTCCGGCTGCCGGGAAATGGAAACAGACGCAACCCGGCGAGTGACCGGGTGTTTCCAGGACACGGCACTCGATATCGTCCAGGGTTATGACCTGGCCGTCTTCCAGTTCCTTCAGTGCGCTGCCGGGTTTGTCCGGCGCCTTGTAGTAGGGCGGCATGGCGTTCACGTCGAGGAAGGCCCACCGGGCATCCTTGGCGTGGATGTACACGGGGGCGGGGAATTGCCGGGAAAGCTCCGCGAGCGCCGAGACATGGTCCATGTGACCGTGGGTGATCCCATAGGCGGCGACAGCGATGTGATTCCGGCGCAGCGTGTGCGCGATGCGGTCGGCATCGTCACCGGGATCGATGACCATCCCTTTCCGGTTCCCGACGTCCACGATGTAGCAATTCACCGAAAAGGCGCCAACGACGATGGTGTGGACTTTCATGGTGGGTGAGCCCTCGGGCATGCCATATCCGGCGGATAATAACGCAAGGCTCAGCCCGCCAGCGGCGATTCGGTTTCCGCGCGGTCCGCGAGGCTCTTGATGCGGACGGAACCGCGCGCGATATCGTCCGGGCCGATATAGACCGCCCGGCGGAAGCCGGCTTTGCCGACGCGGCCAAAGAAATGTTTCGGTTTCTCGGGGTGCAGGGACAGGTCCACGGAAACGCCTTCCGCCCGCCGTTGCCGCGCGAAGGCCAGCGCGGCTTCCCGCTGCGGCTCTTCCATGAACGAGACGGCCATGTCGCGATGGGCTGCGGGGTGGGGCAGCCTGTTCCTGTCCGCGAGCAGTTCGGCCACGACGACGTCGCCGAACCCGAGTCCGACGGCGGTGCAGGGCTTTCCCCCGAGATCGCCCAGCAGGTTATCGTAGCGGCCGCCGCCGAAAATCGCGCGGAAGGCGCGGGCGGTGTCGAAGGCCTCGAAGACAATCCCCGTGTAGTAGCCGAGTCCGCGGATGACGGCGATATCAAAGACGACGCGGTCTGCGAGGCCGTAGGATCGCAGCAGCGAGAAGAAGAGCCTGAGCTGGCGGATGGAGGGGGTATCCTCGCCGAGCATGGCGGCGGCATCCTCGAGCGACGCGATGGCCAGGACCCGGAAGGCGGCCTCGATATGTTCCGGACCCAGTCCGTTGTCCCGCAGCAGGGTGGCCAGTTCCCCGTCCGGGATCTTGCCGCGCTTGTCCAGCGCCAGGAAAGTGGCCGCATGGTGGTCGCGGGGGATTCCCACGCGGGCCATCAGATCGGACAGCAGGGCGCGGCTGCTGGCATGGACACGGATATCACCGGCCCCCAGCCCGAGGGTCTCCAGCGCATGGAGGGCGGCGCCCACGACCTCGACTTCGGCGGCCACGGAGGACTCGCCGACAATATCGAGGTTCCACTGGTAATGTTCCCGCTTGCGCCCGCGGGACATGCGCTCGTAGCGGAAGCACTGGGCGATGGCGAACCACTTGAGGGGAAACGCCAGTTCGCTTTCCCGCGCCACAATCATGCGCGCGAGGGTGGGGGTCATCTCGGCGCGGAGAGAGAGGTCGCGCTCGCTCTTGTCCTTGAACGTGTAAAGCTGGGCGGCGATTTCTTCGCCCCCTTTGCGCTTGAGGAGATCGAGGTTCTCGACGACGCAGGCATCGTACGGCTCGAAGCCGAAACGCAGCGCGGCTTGCTGCCATGCCGCGAAGATGGCATTGCGGACCGCCATCTGCTCGGGATAGAAGTCCCGCATGCCGCGGGGCGGTCCGAAGGAGGTTTCGCTCATGGATCAGGCTTTGGTGACAAGGGCCTTCATTTCCTTGCCGGGCTTGAACTTGACGACGCGGCGTTCGGGAATGACGACGGTGTCTTCGGGTTTCTTCGGGTTGCGTCCGATCCTGGGCTTGCGCACCTTGATTTCGAAAACGCCGAAGTCGCGGAACTCGATCGTTTCGCCCCGGGCAAGGGCTTCCACGATGCAATCCAGCGTCTTCTGAAGGATGGCTGCGACCTGGAGCTGGCTGATGTCTGTTTCCCGGGCGATGCGGACGGCGATATCTCTCTTGGTCATGGTGTGTGAACTCCTTTGATAATAGAAACCAAATGGTTGCAGACGTCTTTGAGGGGGATCATGGATTTTTCGGGGCTTGTGCGCAACTTGATTTCAGCGCAGCCCTCGGCGAGGGATCGTTCGCTCACCACGGCACGGAGGGGAATGCCCAGCAGGTCCGAATCCTTGAACTTGACGCCGGGGCGTTCGTCACGGTCATCGAAAAGCACTTCGGCGCCATGGGCTTCCAGTTCCGCCAGCAGGGATTCCGCGGCCTGGAGGCTGGCGGCATGCTGGACGTTGGGGACGACGAGACTGACGTGGAAAGGCGCGACGGCCAGCGGCCAGATGATGCCGTTTTCGTCGAACGACTGCTCGATAATGGCCTGCAGGGTGCGTGTGACGCCGATGCCGTAGCAGCCCATGACCGAAATCTGGCGGTTGCCGTCCGCATCCAGATAGGTGGCGTTGAACGTCTTGCTGTACTTGGTGCCCAGCTTGAAGACATGGCCCACCTCGATGCCGCGTTTCTCGCGCATGGGGGCGCCGCAACGGGGGCACAGGTCGTTTTCCCGGGCAATGACCAGGTCGTGGTAGGCCGTGACGCAGGCGTCGCGTTGCAGGACCACATGGATGAGGTGAGCATCGGCGGCATTGGCGCCGGTGGCGCAGACGCGGGGCGTCTGCAGTTCCGTGTCGGCATAAACGGGAATGCTGAGTCCCACGGGGCCGGCGAATCCCACGGGGGCTCCGGTGACGCGTTGGATGGTGGCGTCATCGGCCATCCGGAGCGAGGCGCCGCCGAGGGCGCGGGCGAGCTTGTGCTCGTTCAGTTCGCGATCGCCCGGGACCAGCACGGCGATCGGCTCCTCGTTGGCCAGGTAGATCAGGGTCTTGATGAGGTTGGCCGGTTTGATCTTGAGGAAAGAGGCCACTTCCTCGATGGTTCGCTTTTCCGGTGTTGCCACCTGTTGGGGTTGAAGATCCGTGACGGCAGCTTCCCGGGGCGGCAGGGCGCGTTCGGCGCGCTCCAGGTTGGCGGCGTAAGGGCACTTCTGGCACTCGACCAGGCCGTCCTCGCCGGAATCGGCGAGCACCATGAACTCGTGCGAGAAATTACCGCCCATGGCGCCGGTATCGGCTTCGACCACTTTTGTCTTCAGGCCGCAGCGCTGGAAAATTCGGACATAGGCGTCGTACATGGCCTGATAGCTCTTGTCGGCCGCCTCCCAGCTCACATCGAAGCTGTAGGCGTCCTTCATGCTGAATTCCTTGGCGCGCATGAGGCCGAACCGGGGCCGGATTTCATCGCGGAACTTGGTCTGGATCTGGTAGAAAGTTTTCGGAAGCTGGCGGTAGGAGTTGATCTGGCGGGCGGCGAGGTCTGTGATGACCTCCTCGTGTGTCGGGCCGAGCACCATGTCGCGCTCCTGCCGGTCGCGGATCTTGAACATGACGTCCCGGAGGACGTCGTACCGGCCGGATTGTTCCCAGATTTCGCGCGGCTGGAGAGCCGGCATGAGAACTTCGACGGCGCCGGCGCGGTCCATTTCCTCGCGCACGATCCTTTCCACCTTGCGCAAGGCGCGGAGTCCGACGGGAAGGAAGGTGTAGAGTCCGCCGCCGAGTTTCATGATCAGTCCGGCGCGCATCATCAGCTTGTGGCTGGTGATCTCGGCATCCTGGGGCGCTTCGCGGAGGGTGGTTACAAGGGTTTGAGACCAACGCATATGTGTGTCCTGTCTTGTACGTGGAAAAGCACGCATTTGACACAAAGAGAACGGGTTAGGCAAGAGAAAATTCGGTGTAACTGCTCAAGTAGTCAGAAGTCAGTCCGGCCTCTGAGCGGTGCTCAGGTTTTTCGAGGAACTGAATGTCCAATATCCAACAATCCCAATATCCAATGTCCAAGTGAGAGAAATGGGCGAATAACAGTCCTGCGGTCGCTTGATTCGCATGCTTCTCGCCCCTTGGACATTGGACATTCCGTGTTGGATGTTGGATGTTCAATTTCAAAGACTTGCGAGTGTATTCAGAAACAAGAGATTCAGGAGTCAGAATGAAACACTGCGCCCCCCTCCGTGTCAGTGCTCCTGATTTCCACATTCAGAACAGGGATACGAATGAGGAAACCAGGAAATGCAGTTGCGGGCATTCTCGCTTTCAGAGACTTGTATTCTGACTCCTGACTCCTGAATTCCGGATACGTGAGCCGTTACAATTCGGCGACCAAAAAGGGGGGATGTCCCAAAAGGGGGGGTTGACAATCGGGATGGAAGAAGGCAGTATTCGCCGCCTGTTTGGACCGTCTTCCGAAGCACGGGGGATTAGCTCAGTTTGGTAGAGCGCTTGAATGGCATTCAAGAGGTCGTGGGTTCGACTCCCATATCCTCCACCAACCATGCAAGGCGGGCGAACGGACCTGGGACACGATACGGGCGTACGCCGCGTGAGGAACCGATGTGATTGATCTGCACACCCACTCCACGTTTTCGGATGGCAGCCTGACGCCTGACGAATTGGCCCGCGAAGCGGCGCGCTGTCGCCTGACGGCTGTGGCTTTGACGGATCATGACGGGACGACCGGTGTGCCGTTATTCCTGGAGTCCTGCCTCCGGGAGGGGATCCGAGGCATTCCCGGTGTCGAGATCAGCGTGGATTTCAAGAGCGGCACCATGCACATGCTCGGGTATTTCCTCGATCACACCTCCCGGGAACTGGAGGAAGTGCTGCTGCGCCTTCGCGGGGGGCGGGAAGACCGGAACCACAAGATTCTTGAACGGCTCAATGCCCTGGGGTTGGCGTTGACGTGGGAAGAGGTGGCCACGTTTGCCGGAGAAGACGTGGTGGGCCGTCCCCATTTTGCGCAGGCCCTGATGGCCCGGGAGTATGTGAAAAACAAGGACGAGGCCTTTGACCGGTATCTGGGGAAAGGCAAGGCCGCATACGTTGACCGCTACCGGCTTACAGCCGAGGCCAGCGTTCAGATGATCCGCCATGCCCGCGGGACGCCGGTTCTGGCGCACCCGTTCACGTTGGGGCTCAAACAGAACGCGTTGCGGGATTTTGTTCGCGAGTTGAAAGGCGTCGGCCTGGAGGGCATTGAGGCCTACTATTCCGAGCATGACGAGGATCAGGTGCGAATGTGCCTGGGAATGGCAAGGGATTTCGACCTGGCCGTGAGTGGCGGGTCGGATTTTCACGGCGCCGTGAATCCTGACATCCGCCTGGGCCGGGGATTCGGTAATCTCTGTGTGCCCGACGATCTGGCAGACAAGCTTCATGAGCGCGCCGTCCGGAATTGACGGGTTGTACGTTCACGTTCCCTTCTGCGACGGGAAATGCTCCTATTGCGCCTTCTATTCCATCCCCTATGCCCGGGAGCGGGTCCTGGAGTGGATTCAGGCTGTCGGGTGCGAAGCGGCGCGGTTGGCCGGGGAAACCGGCGGAATCACGCCTCAAACCGTGTATTTCGGCGGGGGCACTCCGAGCCTTCTGCCGGCAGCGGAATTCCAGGATCTCGCACGGCGGCTGAGGGAAGGGCTTATCGCTCCGGAGTGGGACCCGTTCCGCGCTGTGGAATGGACGGTCGAGGCCAATCCGGGCGCCCTGACGGAGGACTGGATCCGCCGCGGGATGGCGCTGGGGGTCAACCGCCTCAGCCTTGGCGTTCAGGCGCTTCAGGATGCCACGCTGGCCCGGTTGGGGCGTCGGCATCGTGTTGCCGACGTGGAGCGCGCGATCCGGATGATCCGCAGGACAGGACTGCCGAACTGGGGAGTGGATCTGATGGCCTGCGTTCCAGGCGTGGCCCGGCATGAATGGCGCGAGACGCTTCGGCGGGCCGTGGCCTGGGATCCGAAGCACATTTCCGTGTACGCGCTGACGCCGGAGGAGGGCGTGGCATTGTCGGAAGACATTCAACGCGGCAAAGTGAGGTTGCAGGACGGGGAGCAGCAACTGGAGATGCTGGCCATGGCCGGGGAGGTGTTGTGTGCAGCGGGGTTTGAGCGATACGAGATCTCCAACTACGCGAAGCCCGGTTTTGCCTGCCGACACAACCTCTCCTGCTGGCAGGGAGGGAACTATATCGGGCTTGGTTGTGCCGCGGCGTCGCGGGTTGGCCTGAAACGGTGGCGAAATGTCCCGGATCTGGATCGCTACACCCGCGCCGCCGGCAAGGGGGGGCTTCCGGAGCAGGAGGTGGACTGGCTGACGCCCGAAACCGATGCCGTGGAGCGCCTTGTCTTTGGGCTGCGGATGACCGCCGGGGTCAGCCTGGAGCGGATCGGGCGGGAAACCGGCTGCTCGCCGGTCCGGATCGCCTGCTGGACAGAGGCGCTCACGCGAATGGAGCGCGAGGGATTGGTGGAGGGTCGGGCGTCGCATTGGCGATTGACGCGACGGGGCATGGATCTGGCCGACCACGTGGCAGTTGAACTCATGCCATGATTGTGCTACAGGGGATGCTGCGAGATGAAAAACAACGCCCAATGGGAAGCCAGCCTGTTTGAGCTGATTCGCAGGACTTCGGTGGATCTGCCTTCCGATGTGGAGCAGGCTCTCAAGCGCGCGTATACCGGGGAACCCAAGGGCAGTCGCGGGCGGTGGGTCCTTGAGACCATTCTCGAGAATATCCGCACGGCCCGGGCGCAGGATACCCCTCTTTGCCAGGATACGGGAACGCTGCTGTTTTCCTTCCAGGTCCCGGTGGGGTTCGACACAAACGCGTTGGCGGCGGTGACGCGGGTGGCGGTGGCAAAGGCAACGCGGATGGGTTACCTGCGGCAGAATACGGTGGATTCGGTTTCGGGCGAGTCGTGTTCCACAAACGTCGCGCACGGATCGCCGTTGTTCCGTTTCGAGCAATGCGCGCGCAGCACCGTGGACGTCCGGTTGCTGATGAAAGGCGGCGGCTGCGAGAACATGGGGCGGCAATACAGCCTCCCGGACCCGGTATTGGGCGCCGGGCGCGACCTGGAGGGTGTGCGCCGCTGCCTTCTGGATGCGATCGTGGCGACGCAGGGCAATGGCTGCGCCCCCGGAGTCCTGGGGGTTTGCATAGGGGGAGACCGCTGTTCCGGATGCGAGCAGGCCAAGCATCAGTTCCTGAGACGGCTGGATGACAGGTCGGAGGTGAAGGCGCTGGGGAAACTGGAAGACCGGATCTTGAAGGAGAGCCGGACGCTGGGGATAGGGCCGATGGGACTGGGCGGAGTGGCTTCGCTGCTGGGCGTCAAGATCGGCGCCTTGAGCCGGTTGCCGGCATCCTATTTTGTTACCGTTTCCTACATGTGCTGGGCATACCGGCGCCGTGGTGTGGTGATTAGCGCCAAGGGAGGGCTGCAACGGTGGCTGTATTGAATCCACGCCGGCTGACATATCCCTTTACGGCGGAGCAGACGGGCGCTCTGCGAACGGGCGACTTTGTTCTCGTCAGCGGACTGGTCTACACAGGCCGTGACCGCCTGCACAAGTACCTGTTCGACGACGGGGCCTGTCCGGTGGACTTGCGCGATGGCGCCATCTATCACTGCGGGCCGGTCGTGGTGCACGGGGACAAGGGCTGGGCGGTCAGGGCGGCAGGGCCCACGACTTCCACCCGTGAGGAAGGGTATCTTCCCCGTATTATCCGGAACCACGGGGTCCGGGTGATCATCGGGAAGGGGAGCATGGGAAAAGCGACGGCCCAGGCCTGTCGTGAGGGCGGTTGTGTGTATCTGCATGCCGTGGGTGGCGCCGCGAAAATCCTGGCGGACAAGGTGTCGGAGGTCAAGGGGGTTCACTTCGGCGCCGAATTCGGGCTGACGGAGGCGATGTGGATGCTGGAGGTAAAGGATTTTCCGGCGATTGTGGCCATCGACTCCCGAGGCCGAAGTCTTCTGCAGCGGGTGCGGAACGGGTCCATCCGCGCCTTGCGGAAGTTGTTCGACTCCGGCGAAAAGATCACGCCATAGGCCGCCACAAGGGGGTAACGGATGCGAATCGTCTTCATGGGATCTTCCCGTTTTGCCTGTTCTTCCCTGGAAACACTGCTGCTGACTCCCGGGATGGATGTGGCTTTGGTGGTGACGCAGCCCGACCGGCCGCAAGGGCGAAAGCTGCAAGTCGCAGGGTGCCCGGTCAAACAGTATCTTTCGGGCCGGAACATCCCGGTATTGGCTCCGGTGAACATCAACACCCCGGAGAGCTTGCAGCAGGTGCGTGAGGCGGATCCGGATGTGATTGCCGTCGTGGCCTATGGGCAGTTGTTGAAGGCGCCGCTGCTGGCCATTCCCCGGATGGGTTGCGTGAACGTACACGGGTCGCTTCTGCCGAAGTACCGGGGCGCGGCGCCCGTGCAGTGGGCGATTGCCCAGGGGGAGTCTGTCACAGGCGTCACGACCCTTTTCATGAACGAACGGATGGATGCGGGGGACATGATCCTGCGCCGGGAGGCGCCGATCGGCCCGGAGGATACGGGAGGCGGGCTGCTGGACGTCCTGGGGCGGACCGGCGCCGAACTGCTGAGGGAGACACTGCGGCTATTGCGGGCCGGGGAGGCTCCGCGTATCCCGCAGGAGGAAGATCAGGCCACATTTGCGCCGAGACTGACCAGGGCGGATGGCGTCCTGGACTGGAGCCGGCCGGCTGTTGTCCTGGGCAATCGTGTGCGGGGTTTCCACCCCTGGCCGGGATGCTCCTGCGAAATTCCCGCGGGATCCGGCGCGAAGGTGAAGATCCTGCGGGCCCGGCCGGAAGCCTCGGAGGGTGGCGCACCGGGGACCATCATGGATGTGGGTCGGAGCGGTATCCTGGTGCAAGCCGGGCCGGGGACGGGATTGCGGCTGGTCGAAGTCCAACCGGAGGGGCGAACCCCCATGTCGGGTGAAGCCTTCGCGCGGGGGCGCAGAATCGGGACCGGGATGCGGGCGGGATGATCTGTTCCCGGGGAAGGAGTTGTGGCCGGATGCAAATGCGGTTCTCAGGCAGGAAACGCCGAACCCTGGCCTGGCTGGCAGTCTTGACTGCCATCCTTGTGGCTATCCAGCGGATTGCGGTGACACTGGACAGCGGGGCAACGAACGGCTTTCCCTTCGAGGGGGTCGTGAGGCATGAGTGGGTTACGAATGTGCTCGTGCTGTGGTCGCTGGGTCTTCTGCTCGGGGCCTGTTACTTGTTGCGGAAGGCGCAGGGGGAACAGGAGGAGTGGGCCGCGATTTTCGGCAGTCTGGGCCCTGACGTGCTGGTCGTGGTGCGCCCGGATGGCGTGATCCAGATGTGCAGTCCGGCGGTGCAAGCCATCTACGGGTACACTCCGGGCGATGTGATCGGACAGACCACGGAGTTGTTGTACCGTCCGGACCCGGCGCCGGAGGGCAGTCTTGACATGGCCACGGCTATAGCGCGATTTGGATTCCATATGGGTTTGGGTACGGGGGTCCGGCGCGGCGGGGAGCGGTTCCCGGTGGAGACAGTGACAAGTCATCTTCATGGACGTCGCGACATGGTGGTCCTGGTCCGTGATATCTCGGAACGCGAACGGGCGCGGGCGGAAATTGTGAAAGCGCGGGATGAAGCGGAGGCGGCCAATGCGGCCAAGGGACGTGCCATGGCCGAATTGGAGGCCAGTTACCGCAAACTGGTCGAACTGGAATCATGGCGGGACAACCTCAGTCACCTGATCGTTCACGATATCAAGCATGTGGTCGGGGGGATTGACGGCAGTCTCCAACTGATGGAAAGGGAGTTAGGCCCCGGCATCAGCACGGAAGCGAAGCGCTTCCTGGCCTGCGCCTACGACTTTACGGAGGACTTGGTGGGCATGTCGTCCTCGCTGCTGGACATTGCCCGGCTGGAAGCGGCGAAAATGCCGATCCGGAAGGCGCCTTGCGATCTTGAAGAGGTTGTCCTGGAGGCTGTCAAGAAGGCCGGCGGCCTGGCAGGCCTCAAGGAGTTGCGGATCGAGCCCCAGGTCCGTTCCGGTTCGATGACCTGCGACCGGGACCTCATCACACGGGTAATCATGAATCTCGTCGCCAATGCGATTCAAGTCGCACCGGAACGGAGCACTGTGACGGTGGACGGCTGCGTGGTTGACGGAATGGCTGTCATTGGCGTATCGGATCGCGGGCCGGGTGTCCCTGCTCCCATGCAGGCCAGGGTTTTTGAGAAATTCACACAGGGTGCGACTGGCGGCGGGATGGGTGTCGCGGGACTCGGGTTGACGTTTTGCCGCCTTGCCGTGGAGGCGCATGGCGGGAGGATGGGAGTTCAGAGCCCCATCTCCTCCGGTTCCGGCATGCTGCCCGGGAGCCGTTTCTGGTTCCAGATTCCGATCGGCTGATATGGCTGATGCGGCAGGTGTCGTCAGGCGGATTCCGTCCGTTTCCGGAACGAGCATCGGTGGACCTGAAGGCCTTTCTTCCGGAAGATATATCCGAAATCCGTCTCCTCGTCTTCCGTTGGCAGGTAGGGAGGGGATTCCAGGAAGCGTGCATCGGCGCGCCAGACGCGGTTCATGACAGCGAAGTAATCGGCATGGTCGGTGCAGAGATGGATGATGCCACCCGGGATCAGCGTGTCGTGAACGGCGGAGAGGAACGCGGGAGATACGAGGCGACGGCTGTGGTGGCGTCGTTTGGGCCAGGGGTCGGGGAAATAGAGGTAGAAGACGCTGACGGAAGAAGGCGGGAGAATCTCCGTCAGCGCGGAAAGAATGTCCGAGCGGAGGAGGCGAATGTTCGCCAGTCCCGCCGTCTGGGCGCGGGAGTCCAGTTTCCGGAGGCGCAGCAGCACACGTTCGATTCCCAGGAAGGCATGGTGGGGGAAGCGCTGTGCGCGGGCCAGGAGAAACCGTCCGCGGCCGCAACCGAGATCCGCTTCCAGAGGGACTTCCGCGGGGGCAAACGCGCGAAGTTCGGATACCAGACTCTCCTTGTCGGATGCCAGGATATACCGGTCGTGGAAATCCCGGAAAGTGGTGCGTTCCCTGACCATGAGAGCGGCAAGAACCTGGGTGGCGGCTATCGTTGGCGAAACAGGCTCAGGAAGCGGGCCAGGAGCCCCCGGCGGTTTGCCTGATTCATCGCGTTTTCGATGTAGCCCAGGGCGAATATCTGGAACTTGGCGGAATGGGATTCCCTGTAATGACGCGCAGCCACAAGAAGCCCTTCCTTTCCCGCTTCAATGTAACGATTGATCGCCGCTGTTTCCGAGGAGCGCCTCCGGGCGAGCGAGGTCAGGAGCGGCATGAAGGTGTTCAGCAGTCTGGCCTTGGCCTCCCAATCCCCCTTGCGGCAAGCCGCCACATTCCTTTCCAGTGCCTTTTCCCTGTCGACATCGGAGGTGTAGGTGTCGTTCTGACCGAGATTCAGCGAGATTTTCACAGGAGTCCTTTCGGCGACGGCCCGCCTTCTTTCGTCGCGCCTGCGGCAGAAGACAGCCAGCCTCGGCACTATTGAATATCACGGAGTGGCACGGAGCACAAGCAGGCAGGTTGCGAAAGGGGGCTGGGGTCGCACATCCGCGGAGGGCAGATGCGGCGCCCCCCCTCCGTCACAAGCCTTGTCGTTCCCGGTTGTCCGGCATGCCTGCGCCAGAGCTTACGACACGGTCACTTCGGGGGATTGCCAAGGGCAACAGCCGGTCTCACTGGCCCTGCATTCGGCGGCTGCTACGGCGCTGCCGGGGCGCTGTCGGCTTCGCGTCTCCCACTCTGTCCTTGTTTCTTGATATGACTCCTGTTACGTTGTCCCCGTCGTGTGCGCGATTGCTATCTGTGAGCCAACACCATGAATGTTGAACGCTGGCTGTCGGTGCAGGAGATTGCGGCCCATCTGG
>CAYWKN010000022.1:0-20411 GCA_964458765.1 uncultured Verrucomicrobiota bacterium | reverse complement strand
GTCAAGCGGTGAATTTCATTCTTTGCGTAATGAGTTGCCGGGGCGGTTTTTCCCGCTTGACGGGGGGGATGGATTTCCGCAAAGTACCCCACTATGTCACGTCCCGGCAGGAAGCCGGGGAAGGTGAGTGGCAAAGGAAGCGCTATGTTTAATCTCTTGCTGGGCCTGTTTTCCGATGATATCGGGATTGACCTTGGCACAGCCAACACACTGGTCTACGTCAAGGACCGGGGCATTGTCTTGCGGGAGCCGTCCGTGGTGGCCATCCAGGCCGGGACCCGCCGTGTCCTGGCGGTGGGCGAAGAAGCCAAGCAGATGTTGGGGCGCACGCCCGGGAGCATTGTGGCGATACGCCCGATGAAAGCGGGCGTCATAGCGGATTTCGAGATTACCGAGGCCATGCTGAGGTATTTCATCCGCAGGGTGCACAATCGCCGTACGATTGTCCGGCCACGGGTGATCATTGCGGTGCCCAGCGGGATTACGGAGGTGGAGAAGCGTGCGGTCAAGGATTCGGCCATGCACGCCGGGGCGCGCGAGGTATATTTGATTGAAGAGCCGATGGCGGCGGCGATCGGGGTCGGTCTTCCCGTGCAGGAGCCGGCCGGGAACATGATTGTGGATATCGGCGGCGGGACAACGGAAGTAGCGTTGATTTCGCTGGCCGGGATCGTGTTCTGCCGCAGTGTCCGCGTCGGCGGCGATGAAATGGATGAATTCATCGCCCAGTACATGAAGCGGGTATACAATTTGATGATTGGCGAACGCACAGCCGAGGAAATCAAGATAAAGATCGGCTCCGCCTATCCGCTGGCGGAGGAGGTGACGATGGAGGTCAAGGGCCGCGATCTGGTCTGCGGATTGCCCAAGACCTTGACCATCACATCCGAGGAGATCCGGGAAGCGCTGCAGGAACCGCTTTCCTCCATTCTTGATGCGATCCGGGTGACGCTGGAACGGTGTCCCCCGGAACTCTCGGCCGATCTGGTGGACCGTGGCATGGTCATGTCGGGCGGCGGGTCGCTCCTGAGAGGGATCGACCAGTTGATTGCCGAACATACCGGATTGCCTGTGCACCGTGCCGATGATCCGCTGAGTGCCGTCGCGGAAGGCACGGGCGTTGTGCTCAGCGAGCTCAACGTGCTGCGCCGGATCGCCGCCAACGAGAAGACGTACTGATCTGTTCTTCAATCGGGGACCGGCGAAAGACGGTTCCCCTGCCTCTGGACCCGCCGGGTCCGCGCCCCATCCTGGAAGGACCGGGCTCCCGCCTGTCGCGGGGGTCCTGGGCCGGATCCTGAGAATTTGGGAGTGGAGACGGTGCGGGAACAGAGATATCTCGTCTTGATCGTGCTGGGGACTTTCTTCCTGGTGATCCTCAACCTGCCGGATTCCGTTTCGGGATTTTTCCGGGGCGCCTTCCGGGAGGGGATCGCGCCCTACCAGCGGGCCGTTGTGCGCCTGGTGGATGGCCTGAAGGGCAGGACACTCCCGTCGGCCGGAGTGCGGGAGGTGACCCGGCAGCGGGACGTTCTGGCCGCCGAAGTGGAAACACTCCGGGCCCGGACGCGTCAGTTGGAGCTGTTGAAGAAGGAGAACGACGAGTTGCGCGACTTGCTGGAAGTGCGCCGCCGCCTCGGATATCGGACAGCCGCTTGCGAGGTGATTGCCCGGGATGACGGGTACGGTTGGTGGCAGACCATCCGCCTGAACAAGGGGCGGGCGGATGGCATCACCGATAACATGGCGGTGATCACGCCGGATGGTTTGGTGGGCAAGACCCTTGAGGTTTCGGAGCAGACCTGCGACGTGCTGCTGATCTCCGACCGCAATTTCAAGGTTTCGGTGCGGTTCGAAGCCGAGGGAACCTTCGGCATCCTGCACGGAGGCGGGGTTTCGCTCCGGGGCCGGCACAGCCTGGGAGTCGTCTGCACCCCCCTGCCGTTCCAGGTGGAATTCGTCCGCAAGGACGCGGAATTCAAGCACGGGGAGCTTGTGACGACATCCGGGTTGGGCGGCGTATTCCCGGCCGGACTTATTGTGGGGCGGGTGATCGGGCAGTCCACCGACGAGTCAGGCCTGTTCCAGCGGGCGGACGTGGCGCCTACGGCGGACCTTGCCCGACTCCGCCGGGTGCTGGTGGTGCTGGGCGAGTGAGAGTGGAAGAGTGAATCGTGAAGAGTGAATCGTGAAGAGTGAATCGTGAAGAGTGAATCGTGAATGGTGAATGGGGGATGAAGATCCGGAGGAAGACGGCATGAGGGTTGCGCTCATGGCTCTTCTGCTGCTTGTGTCGGCCCTGATCCAGAGCCTGACGCCCGCGGTGGCCTGCCTGGCCTCGGCCAAGGCGCCGTTTCTGCTGGCGGTGACGATCCATTACGCGTTGACCAGCAGCCGGAGGATGGTGGTGGCTGCCGCGATCCTGGGCGGGTTGATCCAGGATTCCCTCAGTCTCCTGCCCATCGGCTATTCCGCCCTTTGGTTTGCCGCGGCCGGTTTGGCGATTCATCACACGCGGGAATTCCTGTTCCGCGAGAGCCCCTTCACGGTGGCGGCTCTGGGCGCCGTGGGGGCCGCCTTGGGAACGCTGGCGATGTACGGGATGCTGCGCCTGGGAACGGACGTGGCGCCGGCGCCGCTCTGGTGGCTGGGGTTGAAGATGGGGGGGGACGCCTTGCTGGGACTGGTGGCCGCGCCCCTCGTGTGGGTGCTGGCGGGCGGCATCGAACGGCATGTCGGGGTGGGTCACGAGGAGCGGATGTAACATGGTCGCGCGGGAAAGCATACCCTTGGAACTGCGGCGGATCCGGGTGATCCTCGGCATCATGTCGCTGCTTCTCCTGGGCCTGGCGGCGGCCTTGTTCCGCCTGCAGGTGGAGCGGGGGAGCGAGTTTGAGCAAAGCCTGCAGCGGCAGAGCCTGCGCCGCGTCAGGCTGCCGGCCGCGCGCGGCCGGATTCTCGACCGTTCCGGGGCCTGTCTGGCCGACAACCAGCCCTGCTATTGCCTGGCGTTCTACCTGGAGGATTTGCGCAAGCCGGGACGGTGGCAAAACACCATTGACGAAGTGATGCGGCGGATCCGGGCGTTGCAGCCGGTGATTGGCCGTCCTCCCCTGGTGGGCGCCGAGGAGATCCGGATGCACATCCGCAAGCGGTTGCCGCTGCCGCTGGTCGTGTGGCGGAGCCTGGATCCGGCAGCCCTGGCGCGCCTTTCGGAAACCCGTGTGGACCTGTCCGGAACCGACATTCACATCGAACCGATGCGGATCTACCCCGGCGGGGAGCGGGCGGCCCACGTCGTCGGCTACGTGGGCAGGGCGACATTGTCGGAGGCGGCGCTCAAGGCGTATCAGTTCCAGTTGCCCGAGGTGGAGGGCAAGGCCGGAATTGAGCGGTCCTTCAACGCGGACCTGTCTGGGGAGGCCGGCGGCAGGCTGGTGCGGATCAACGCCGCCGGACTGAAGCATGCGGAGGCGCGCGAGCGGGACCCGCGGCCGGGGGCGGACGTGGTGCTGGCGCTGGACGGGCGCATCCAGGAATTAGCCGAAGCGGCCATTCGCGGCGCGCCGGGCGCCGTAGTGGTGCTGGATCCGTCCAACGGCGATATCCTGGCGCTCGCCAGTTCCCCCTCCTATTCGCCGGGCAGTTTTGTTCCGACACTGACAACGGCGGCGTGGGACCGGTTGCTGAACGATCCGGGCCGACCGATGGCCAACCGCGCGGTGACGGAACTGTACGCCCCGGGCAGCATCTTCAAGCCGGTGGTCGGTTTGGCGGGGCTGGCCAGCGGCAGGTGGTCGCCGGATATGACCGTCACCTGTCCCGGCTATTTCAGCCTGGGCGGCTACCGGCTCCGCTGCTGGAATCCCAACGGACACGGCACCGTGAACCTCCGCAAGGCGATCGAGCAGTCCTGCAACACGTACTTCGCGACCCTCGGCATGCAGTGCGGCGAACAAGCCATCGGGCAGATGGCCGCCGCCGCGGGATTGGGGCGCAAGACCGGGATTCCCCTGGATCGCGAAGCGGACGGCATTGTGCCCACTTCGGAATGGAAACAGAAGACCTGGCATGACAAGTGGCGCGCGGGCGATACCTGCAACCTGTCCATCGGGCAGGGCGCCCTGGCGGTCACACCGCTGCAGATGGCGGTTGTCGCGGCCGCGCTGGCCAACGGCGGCGACGTGTTCCAGCCGAGGCTGGTGCTGGAGATCCGGACGCGGGACGGGGCGGCAGTGACGAACTTTCCGGCGGTGCTGACAGGGCGTCTTCCGGTTCCGGCGAACGCCATGCAGGTCGTCCGGAGCGGCATGCACGACGTGGTCATGGCGCCGGCGGGCACGGGCGGCAAGGCGCGGGTGGAGGGGCTCGACATGGCCGGCAAGACGGGCACGGCCGAGTACGGGACAGCCGAGAACCGCGGGAAGCACGGCTGGATGATTGCGTTCGCTCCGTATGAGAAACCCCGGGTGGCGGTGGCGATGGTGGAGGACGAGGCGGTGTCGGGCGGCACCACCGTGGCTCCGCGCCTGCAGGCCCTGCTGCGCGGCCTGTTCCAGGAGAGAGAGGCGGACGGATGAGCCGGCGGTCCGAATATCTTGCCCTGCTGGCCCGCATGAACTGGCTCATGCTGGCGGCCGTGTTTGCGCTGATGACGATCGGCATAGTGTTCATTCACAGCGCGACGCATGTGCGCGAGGACGTCACCGCCGGTTTGTACCAGAAGCAACTGTTGTGGGCGCTGACGGGGCTGGGGGCGTATGTGGCGGCTGCCTTGTTCGACTACCGGAAGCTCCGGGACGCGGCCTGGTGGATCTACATCATGGCCCTGATCCTGCTGGTGGCGGTGCTGTTCTTCGGGACAAAGATCTACGGGGCGCGGCGGTGGCTGATGTTCTTCGGGACGGGGGTGCAGCCTTCGGAACTGGGGAAACTGGCGGTCATCATCCTGTCGGCCTGCCTGCTGAGTCCGCCCGCCGAAAAGTTCGGGCGGTTGCCGCCGCTGGGCTGGATGCTGCTGCTGGCGGGGGTCCCGATGCTGCTGGTCCTCAAGGAGCCCGACCT
Organism: uncultured Verrucomicrobiota bacterium; assembly: GCA_964458765.1. GTDB lineage: Bacteria > Verrucomicrobiota > Kiritimatiellia > CAIKKV01 > CAITUY01 > CAIVSY01. The sequence goes on along the minus strand of CAYWKN010000022.1, from coordinate 15,347 downwards.
GGGCAGCGCGCTGGTGTATGCGCCGGTGATGCTGGCGATGCTGTTCGTCGCCGGCGGCGCCGCGCGGCCGCTGGTGTGCCTGCTGCTGGGCGCCGTGGCGGCGGTGGCGCTGGTGCTGGGGGTTGTGGCATTACCCGAGAAGGCGGGAATGTCGGCGGAGCGGCAGGAGAAGTTTTTCCGGGCGATCCACCTGACCGAATACCAGCGCGACCGGATCGAGGTGTTCCTGGATCCCGCCAGGGATCCCATGGGCACGGGCTGGAACAAGCGCCAGTCCGAGATCGCCGTCGGGTCGGGCGGGTGGACGGGGAAAGGGTTCCGGAAGGGGACTCAGAACATTCTCGGCTTCCTGCCGCGGACGGTTGCTCCGACGGATTTCATTTTCTCCGTGATCGCGGAGGAGACGGGGTTCGCGGGCGCCATGACGGTGCTGGGGCTGCACGGGGTGCTGGCGCTGTGCGGGTTGTACTCGGCGATGTCGGCACGGGACAAGATGGGACGGTTGTTGTGCGTGGGCGTTGTGACCATGGTGTTCACGCATGCGTTTGTGAATATGGCGATGACCATCGGGATGCTGCCGATCGTGGGCATTCCGCTGCCGCTGGTCAGTTACGGCGGCACGTTCATGGTCATCACGCTCTCTGCCCTGGGCCTGGTGCAGAGCGTGCATGTGCGGAGGCCGGGGATTTGACATCGGGCGGCGCGGCCCGGAGGAACGGGCGCGGGAGCCGCCATGAAGCAGAGTAAGGAAAGGGAAGAAGATATGTTTGGATTCAAGTTCGGACGGAAGTCGTTCAAGCGCGAGATTGTGATCAATGCCGAGAGCCTGGAAACCCGCGTTGCGGTTCTGGAAAACGGCAAGCTGGAGGAGTTCCAGGTGGAGCACCCCTCCGAGGAACGGGTGGTGGGCGGCGTGTACAAGGGCATCGTGCGCAACCTGGAGGACGGCCTGCAGGCGGCGTTCGTGGACATCGGGCTCAAGAAGAACGCCTTCCTGCACTACTGGGACATGATTCCCGAGGATGCGGCGCGGCTGGAGGTGGCCGAGGATATCGCCATCCGCTCGACGGCGCAGAAGAAGAAGCGCTTCTCCGGCGAGGAGATCGCCAAGATGTTCCCCGTCGGCTCCGAGATCCTGGTGCAGGTGACCAAGGGGCCGATCAGCACGAAGGGGCCGCGGGTAACGGCCAACCTGAGCATTCCGGGGCGGTACCTGGTGATGCTGCCCGGCAGCAACCTCAAGGGCGTTTCCAAGAAGATCGAGGACGACAAGGAACGGCTGCGCCTCAAGAAGGTGCTGGCGCGCCTGCCCATGCCCGAAGGGGTCGGCCTGATCGTGCGGACGGCGGGGCAGGGGGCCAAGCAGCGGAGCTTTGTGCGGGACATCCGCGGACTGCTGGACGTCTGGGAAGACATCCAGCGCGGCATCCGCGAGACGCCGGCGCCGTGCTGCCTCTGCCAGGAACTCGACCTGGTGGAGCGGGTCGTTCGCGACTGGCTCACCGAGGATATTGACCGCATCGTGGTGGACGATCCGCACAAGTTCGAGCGGATCCGCGACCTGGCCTCCCGCATCTCGCGGCGGGTGCGCTCGCGCATCCAGCAGTACGAGGGGGCGGCGCCGATCTACGAGCACTTCAACATCGAGCGGCAGCTGGAAGGCGCGTTCGCGCGCAAGATCATGCTCAAGTCGGGCGGCTATATCGTGTTCGACGAAACCGAGGCGATGATCTCGATCGATGTCAACACCGGCCGGCACAAGGGCGGGCAGACCCAGGAAGATGTCATCCTCGAGGTCAACACCGAAGCGGCCGAGGAAGTGGCCCGCCAACTGCGGTTGCGCAACGTCGGCGGGCTGATCGTGGTGGACTTCATCGACATGAAGCAGAAGAAGAACCGCAATTCCGTCCTGAAGACGCTCAAGGATGCCCTGCAGCGCGACAAGGCCAAGACCAACGTCCTGCCGATCTCACAACTGGGGCTGCTGGAGATGACGCGGCAGCGGGTGGACGAGGGGGTCCTCTCGGCGATGTACGTGGACTGCCCGTACTGCCAGGGGCGCGGCAGCGTGAAGTCGTCGCTGTCCATGAGCGTCGAAATCCAGCGGCAGATTGTCTCGGCGATGCGGCGTTTCAAGGCGGCGGGGCAGACGCGCAAGCTCCAGATCATCGTGCATCCGACGATCCTGGACCGTCTGCGCAAGGAGGACGAGGCTGTCCTGGTGGACCTGGAAGCCAAGTTCGCGGGCTATCTCAGTTTCCGGCCCGATCCGGCGCGCCACATCGAGGAGTTCGACATCCGGAACGCCGACACCGGCGAGGTGTTGTACGCGACGCCGAAGAGCGGGCCGGCGGGGCAGGGCTGATTCCTTCACGCTGGCGTTGACGGGCGGGGATGGTGTATGGTGCTCCGACAGATTCCGGGGCGCCGGCGAACACGCACGGGAGGAAAACAATGGCGATGCGAAAAGTTCTCTTGATGGTGGGATGTGTTTCGGTTGCCGCCATGGTCGAGGCGTTGCCCGTCCCCCTGAATCCCCTGGCACCTGCCGCCATCGCCAGCACGTCGTCCGTGCCGGTGGATATCAGCGCCGCCAGCATGGAATACAACAAGGCGCGCGAAGTCATCGTGGCGTCCGGCAACGTGGTGATCCGGTCCGGCGGGGAAGAGCTGCGCGCCGACGCCGTCACCCTGGACGTGAAGACCCAGGAGGCGCAGGCCAGCGGAAACGTGGTGTTCACCAAGGACAAGAATGTCTGGCGCGGCGCCAGCCTGAACTACAACTTCAGCACCAAGGCCTGGAAGACGGGGGCGTTTGACTCCTATATTGACCCGTTCTACGTCCAGGCCCAGTCCGCGGTGATCACCAACCAGGCCGAGTACGTGCTCAACCGCGCGGTGATCACGACCTGCACCAACGCGGCGCCGCACCAGCACTACACCCTGAGCTGCCGCCGGGTGCGCATGGCGCCCGGCGACAAGCTGACCGGCCGGGGCGCGGTGGTGCGGCTCGGCCGCGTGCCGGTGTTCTACCTGCCCTGGGTGTACCGCTCGCTCAGCGATCGCGCGGTGGGGTTCAACGCCGAGGCCGGCTACCGCAACCGCATGGGGGCGTTCCTGCTGACTAGCACCAAGTACTGGATGTCGCCGGTCTTCCGCGGCATTACCCAGGTGGACTACCGCAGCAAGCGCGGCCCCGCCGTGGGACAGGAGGTGGGCTGGCTCCTTTCCCGGAACGCCGGCCAGGGGAAACTGTACGGCTACTACCTGGCCGACTCCGGCGCCAAGGAAGAGTATGACGGCACGGATCGCGACAGCGTGGAGGAGGAACGCTACCGCATCGGGTTCTCCCACCAGCAAAACCTCAGTCCCCGGGACTACTTCCTGCTCGATGCCACGTACCTGAGCGATGAATTCCTCCTCGAGGATTTCTTCGACAGCGACTACCGGGCGAACTTTCAGCCCCAGAACTACGCGACCCTCACGCACCGCGGCGATGACCTGACCCTGGGCCTCTCCGCCTACAAGCGGCTGAACGATTTCTACACGACCGTCGAACGGCTGCCGGAGGGGTTCCTCGACGTGAGCCGCATGCAGGTGGGGAATTCCCCGCTGTATTACGAGAGCCGCAACTCGGTATCATTCCTCAACAAGGCCTTCGCCGAGGAGGAGGGGGAAGAGGACTACTCCGCCGGGCGGCTGGACACCAGCCACAAGCTGTACTACCCGACGCGTCATTTCGGGTTCCTGAACCTGATCCCGCGCGCCGGCTATCGCGCCACGTACTACTCCGAAACCGTCGAGTGGAGTTCCGTGACGCAAGCGGTGAGCGTGGTGACCACCAATCTGGCGCCGGCCACGCAGACCAATGTCACCAGCGTGGCGCGGGACCTGGGGAGCGACGTGCGGTCCCTGGTCGAACTCGGCCTGGAGACGTCCTTCCGGGCGTTCAAGGTCCTGAGCAACGACGAAAACATGTTCGGCAGCGGCCTGCGCCATGTCGTGGAGCCGTATGCCAACTACACGTTCATCCCGGAGCCGAACCTGACGCCCGCGAATCTCTATCAGTTCGATTCCATCGACCGCCTGGGCGAAAAGAACACCCTCCGGTTCGGCGTGCGTAACCGCTACCAGACCCGTCGTGACGGCCGCGTGGACGACATCATGGACCTGGATCTCTTCACCACCTACGACCTGGAGGCGGAAGACGATCCCATTACAGACGTCGGCATGGACGCGGAATTCAAGTTCGCCAAGACCTTCCAGGTCTTCATGAACGGGCGCTACGACACGGTGGCGGGCGACATCAGCGCATTCAACAGCCGGGCGCGGTTGCGCGGGGAACGGTGGTCGGCCACTGTCGAACACCGGTACCGCAACGAGGAAAGCAACCTGCTGGGCGCGGACCTGGAATTTGCGCCGAACAAGGCCTGGAAGTTCGGCGTCTATGACCGGTACGAATTCGAGAGTGCGCAACTGGAGGAGCAGGGCGTGTACCTGACCCGCACCCTCGACTGCCTGGCGGTCCGGGTCGGGGGCAGCTACCTGCCCGGATACACCCGTGACGACGGAACGAAACGCGATGACGACTACCGGGCCACGCTGCAACTGTGGTTGACGGCTTTCCCGAACATCCGGGTCGGCAGCGCGCCCAGGGATTAGGCGGCGCTGCGGGGCGCCAAGCGGCGTGGGGCGGGTGACAGTTTTGGTCCACCGTATGAAACACGACATGCCTCAGGAATGCCTGCTGTTCGGCGCCGATCCCATGGCCGGCCTCGTGGCGGTCGAGCATATCGAGGGCGGGGACGGCGACTCCATGGCGCTGTTTGCCCGCAGGGATGGCGTTGTCCGGACCGAGACGCCGTTCCGCCCCTTCCTGTTCCTCCGGGACAAGGCCCTGCTTGGCGACCTGCCGGGCAGTGGCATCGCCAGGGAATTGCAGGGCGGGCTGCCCCTCGGGTGGCGGGTGGATTTCCCGACATGGAAGGCCTGCCAGAAGGCCAGGGCCTGGCTTGGCAAGACCACCGGCAAAACGGCGGGAGATCCCGAGGCGCCCTATTTTCTCCTCAACGATCCCGTGCAGCAGTACCTGATGGAGTCCGGCCGGACGTTGTTCAAGGACTTGCGTTTCGATGACCTGCGCCGTCTCCAGGTGGACATCGAGTGCCTGACCAGCGAGGGGTTCGAGTTCTGCAACCCCGAGCGGGAGGGCGACCGCATCATCGCCATCGCCCTGGCCGACAACACCGGTTGGGACACGGTGCTTTCCGGGGCCGTCATGGACGAGCGGATGTTGCTGCAGGAGTTCCTCTCGATCGTGCGGGAACGCGATCCGGATGTCATCGAAGGGCATAACATCTTCAACTTTGACCTGCCGTACCTGCAGGCCCGCGCCAGGCGGTGGGGGATCCAGCTGGCGCTGGGGCGCGACGGAAGCGCGCCCGCGACACGGCCGGGCCGGTTCACGGCGGGCGAGCGGACCATCGCCTACACGCGGTTCGACGTCTTCGGCCGGCATGTGGTGGACACCCTGTTCCTGGTGCATGCCTACGACGTGACCCACCGGTCGCTGGAGGGCCACGGGCTCAAGGAGGCGGCGAGGCATTTCGGATTGTCCCGGCCCGGACGCACGTACGTGGACGGCTCCGAGATCCCCCGGGTGTTCCGCGCGGACCCGGACAGGCTGTTGCGGTACGCGAAGGACGACGTGCGCGAAACGGAAGCCCTGGGCCGGCTGCTGTCGCAGAGCGCCTTTGCCCAGGCCCGGATGGTTCCGCTCTCCTACCAGAATATCTGCGTGCGGGGCAACGCCGCCAGGATTGACGCGCTGCTGCTGCGCGAATACCTGCGCCGCGGCCACAGCCTGCCGTTGCCCGACAAGGCCCGTCCGTTTGCCGGCGGCTACGCCGACATGCACATCCAGGGAGTCGTCCGCAACGTGCACCACTGCGACGTGCGGTCCCTGTACCCGTCGCTCATGCTCGCGCGGCGGATCGGCCCCCGCCACGATCCGCTCGGTGTGTTCCTCCACCTGCTGGAAAGGCTGCGGACGTTCCGGCTGGAGGCCAAGGCGGCGGCCCAGGCGGCCCGCGCCGAGGCGGAGCGGCTGCACCACGAGGCGCTGCAGACAACCTTCAAGGTGCTGATCAACTCATTCTACGGCTACCTCGGATTCGACCAGGCCCGGTTCGGGGATTTCGACGCGGCCGAACGCGTTGCGGCGGAGGGGCGCGATCTCCTGCGTTTCATGATCCAGTGGCTGGAACAGCACGGCGCCCGGCCGGTGGAGATGGATACCGACGGCATCTATTTCGTTCCGCCGGACTTTGCCGGCGCCGCCGCCCGGGACGCGTTCCGGCGGTCGTTCGAAGAGGCGCTGCCGGCCGGCATCGAGGTGGAGTTCGACGGCGAATACGACGCCATGTTCAGCTACAAGGTGAAGAACTACGCCCTGCTCGAATCCGGCGGCGGGATCGTGATCAAGGGCGCGGCGCTGAAGTCGCGCGGCCTGGAACCCTTCCAGCGGCAGTTCCTGCGCGAGATGATCCGGCTGCGGCTGGAAGGGCGGGAGGACGAACTGCCTGCGCTCAAGACCCGGTACGGGGAGGAGATCGCGGGGCGCCGCTGGCCGGTGGCGATGCTGGCCAAGACCGAGACCTTGCAGGATTCCCCGGCGACCTACGCCGCCAAGGTGGGCGCCAAGGGGCGGGGCCGCAACGCCGCGTACGAGTTGGCCCTGGCGTCAGGGCGGGAGTACCGGGCAGGGGACCAGATTTCGTACTATGTGACCGGCACCCGGAAGACCGTGCCGGTGCACTCCAGCGCCAAACGGGTGTCGGCCTGGGATCCGGACCGGCGCGACGAGAATGTGGCCTACTACCAGGCGAAACTCGACGCGTTGTACGAGAAATTCCGCGGCGGAACGCTTGGCGGGGAAGGAGGCGGCGAATGAGCGTGGCAACGAAAGGAACACCATGAAAGCCAGGAGCGGATTCACGTTTCTCGAAATCCTGATCGCGATGCTGATCATCAGCATCCTGTCCGGCGTGGTCGGGCTGTCTCTGTATCAATACGTGCGCAAGGCGAAGGTGGAAGCGGCGCGCGCGCAGATCAAGACGCTGCAGACGGCGCTGCAGATGTACCGGGCGGCGCACGGCCAGTTGCCCACCCAGGCCCAGGGGTTGGAGGCGCTCTGCCGCGCGCCGACCGATCCTCCTGTTCCCGAGAACTACCCCGAGGAGGGGTATCTGGAACGGCGAACGCTGCCGGCGGATCCGTGGGGGCGCCCCTACGTGTACCTGATTCCCGGCCGGAACAACGAGACCTTCGAGATCCTCAGCTACGGCAACGATGGCGAGGAGGGGGGCACGGGTGACGCCGCGGATATCACGAGCGCGCAACTGTAACAGGGCGGGGTTCACGCTGCCGGAAGCGCTTGTGGCGCTGGTGATCCTGGCGGTGACGGTTGCCGCTCTCGCGCGCGTGCATGTGGGGACGCTGCGCGCCGGCGCCATGGCCCGCGGCATGGAGGAGGCCGTCACGCAGCTCGGGAACGTGGCGGCGATGGCCCGCCTGGGAATGGACGATGCGGCGATCGTGGATGCGGTGGCGGAGGAGGGGTGGACGGCCACGGTGGAAGGACGCGCGGGCGCCGGAGAGGGGGAACTGTGGAAAGTCTGGAGCGTGGCCTCCACGAACCGTCCCGCGCCGGCGCTGAAGCTGTACATGCGTGACCATCGCACCGCGGTGGCACGGGAGGGGAATCGAAATGCGAGCGGCAAGTAAGGGACTGGAGTCGAAACTGGCGCGGCTGGAGGAAGTGATCCGGGCCGCGGGCGGGATGGCGGTGGCGTTTTCGGGCGGCGTTGACAGCACTTTCCTGGCGGCGGTGGCGGTCCGGGTACTGGGCGAAAAGGCCATGGCCATCACGGCGCTCTCGGCCACCTATCCGGCGTGGGAACAGGAGGAGGCCAGGCAACTGGCCGCCCGGATCGGTATCCGCCACGTGGAGGCGCCGTCCCGGGAACTGGAAGATCCGCATTTCCTGGAGAACCCGCCGGACCGGTGCTACTACTGCAAGAAGGAACTGGTGGAACTCGTCCGCCGGACCGCGGCGGAACAGGGCCTGGAGGTCATTGCCGACGGGACGACAGTGGACGATCTGGATGACCACCGTCCCGGCCGGCGGGCGGCACGGGAGGGCGGGATGCGCAGCCCGCTGCTGGAGGCGGGGCTCACCAAGGAGGACGTGCGTGAACTGTCCCGCCGCCTGGGGCTGCCCACGGCCGACAAGCCTTCGCTGGCCTGCCTGGCCTCGCGGATCCCGTATGGCACGCGGATCACACCCGAGCGGCTGACGGCGGTGGACCGGGTGGAGCAGGTGTTGCGGGAGTCCGGGTTCCGGCAATGCCGTGTGCGGCACCACGGGCCGGTGGCGCGGATCGAGGTGGAGCCGGAAGCGTTGCCGGAGTTGTGTCGTCCGGAGGTGCGGGCGAGGGTGCTCGCCGTGGCGCACGAGGTCGGGTTCGCCTATGTGGCGGCGGACTTGGACGGCTACAGGACCGGCAGCATGAATGCCGTGTTGAGCGAGGATGTGAAGGCCCGCGAGCGCGACTCCGCGCACGGCACGCGCGGCGGCGGCGCCGTGTGACGGCAAAAGCGCTGGATCGGCCGCCTGCGTTCCCCCATCCCGATCCCGCCCAGTTTGGGTTTGTGTCGCACGGGGTGGCTTTGGCATCATCCGGTCCATGCGGCTGACCATTATTGTCCCCGCCCACAATGAGGAACGAAGGATCGGGCGTATGCTCGATGCCTACCTGCCGTATTTCGCCGCGCGGTACGGGGACGAGGTCGAATTCCTTGTGGTGATCAATGGCACCACCGATCGCACGGAAGATGTGATTGCCGGGTATCAGGGGCGATATCCCATTCTGCGGATGATTGTGGAGCCCCAGCCGGTGGGCAAGGGCGGGGCCTTGATGATCGGCTTCCGCGAGGCGAGGGGCGACTGGATCGGGTATGTGGACGCCGATGGCTCCACCCCGCCCGAGGCGTTCCAGGCGCTGGTGGAAGGGATCGGGGATGCCGGCGGGATCATTGCGTCGCGCTGGCGCCGCGGCGCCGAGGTCAGTCCGCGCCAGCCGCTGGATCGCAGGGTGGCCTCCCGCGTGTTCAACTGGGTCACCCGCCTGTTGTTCGGGCTGAAGCTGACCGACACCCAATGCGGGGCCAAGCTGATGCGGCGCGAGGCGGTTCGGGCGGTCCTGCCCAGGCTTGGCATCACACGCTGGGCGTTCGACGTGGATCTGCTGTTCCAGTTGCGGCGGGCCGGATATGCCATACTCGAGGTGCCCACGGTTTGGCGGGACGTGGATGGCTCGAAGGTCCGCGTGGCCCAGGCCTCCATGGAGATGGTGCTGGCCCTGACACGGCTGCGACTGATGTATTCGCCCTTCCGCTGGGTGGTTCCGCTCTACCAGCGTACGCTCGGACCGATCCTCCATCCGGACGGCGTGGAGCGCGACAACCTGCTGTTCCATGCCTTCGTTCTCATGATTGGAGCCCAGGTCGGCAACGTCAGCAATCTGCTGTTCCAACTGGTCATGGTGCGGATGCTGTCCGGGGCCGACTACGGGGTGCTGGCCGCCATGCTCGGGGCGTTGATGGGGCTCACCGCGCCGTTCGGCGCGCTGAGCGGGACCGCGACGCACTTCGCCGCGCGTTTCGTGAAGGCCGGACGGCCGGATCTGGTGGTGCTGTTCTTTAAGCGGATGATGCAGGCGCTGGCGGTCCCCGTCGTGCTCATGGTCCTGGCCTTCCTGTTCGGGAGGCATGCCCTGGCCGGCTACTTCCGGCTGGACAACCCCTGGCCGCTCTACGTGACCGCGCTGATCGCCCTGGGCATTCCGCACGGGATGGTGCCCGGCGGTATCCTGATGGGCCTGCAGGCGTTCGGATGGGCGACGGCGGTCGGCAACAGTGCCGGCGTGCTGCGGCTGGCGCTGGGTGTCGTCCTGGTCCTGGCGGGATGCGGGACGGTGGGCGCGCTGGCGGCGCACGGGCTGAGCGGCCTGGCGGCTCTCGTGGCCGGGGTGATGATTTGCCGGTGGTTCCTGCGGGGCCGCAAGCCGGGCCCGGGGACGGCGGTGGCAGGCGGAACGGGGGAGGAGATGGGGATCAGCCTGCGGGAAACGTGGTCGTATCTCTGGGGGTATGTGGCGGCGTTCCTGGGCTATGCGGTGTTGTGCAATGCCGATCTGGTTCTGGTGAAGCACCACTTCGAGCCGGCGCAGGCGGGGGCCTTTGCCAAGGCGGCGCTGGTGGCCCGCATTGTGTTTTTCCTGCCGCAACCGGTGGCGGGGGCGTTGTTCCCCAAGGTGGTTTCCGACGGTGAGGCTTCCTATGCCAGCGGCAGGACCTTGCTCAAGGCGCTTGTCGTCATGAGCGGGATGGTTGTGGCGGTCGGCGGGTTCTGCCTGCTGTTCCCGGGATTCATGCTCAGGTTGCTGGCGGGGTGCGCGGATCCTGCGATGATCCCGGTGGTGCGGGGCATGGTGCTGGCCTTGGCGCCGTTGACGCTGGTGTCGGCGGTGCTTTCCTACGAGGTGGCACAGCGGCGTTTCCTGGTGGCGCTTCCCCTGGGATTGTGCGCGGCGGTCTATGTGGCGGCGGTGGAATGGCGGCATGAGACCCCCATGCAGGTTGTCCAGGCGTTGGGCCTGACCTCCTGCGTGGCCCTGGCCGTTGTGTTGGCCATGCTGCCGTGGCGCGCGATCCTGGGGCGGCAAGACCGCGGCGCGTGACGGCATGTGGCAACGAAGAACGAAAAAAGTCGGCGCGGGATGAAGCCGGCAGAAGGAGTCCCTTGGAACCGTTGAACAACATTTCCTTGTTCCGTGTAAGACAGGAGTTCCCCTCGGAGCACATTCCCGACGTGGGGGCGGCTGTCCGGGACGCGTTAAACGGGTCCGGCGTGGCGATCTCGCGCGGCGCGAAAGTGGCGGTGGCCGTGGGGAGCCGCGGCATCGCCGGGTTGCCGGCCATCGTGGCCGCCGTGATTGACTGGGTCCGCGCCCGGGGCGGCCTGCCGTTCATCGTGCCGGCGATGGGAAGCCACGGTGGGGCCACGGCGGAAGGACAGATCGAGGTGCTCCACGGATACGGCATCACCGAGGCGGCGGTGGGGGCGCCCGTACGGTCATCCATGGATGTCATCCGGTTGCCCAGGGGCGAGTGTCCGGTGGATGTCTATTTCGACCGGCTGGCGAGTGAGGCCAACGCCACGATCATTCTCAACCGGGTCAAGCCGCACACGTCTTTCCGCGGAACGTACGAGAGCGGGCTGATGAAGATGATGGCCGTCGGGCTGGGAAAACACCGGCAGGCGCTGGCGATTCACGCGCTGGGTGTGGAGGGATTGCGGAACGTCATGCCCAAGGTGGCCGGGCAGGTCCTGCGGCATGGCAACGTGGCGCTCGGTGTTGCGGTGGTGGAAAACGCGTATGACGAGCCGATGGCGGTACGCGCCATCCCGGCCGCGCGTATTCCGGAGGAGGAGCCCGCCCTGCTGGACATGGCCCGGCGCAACATGCCGCGCCTGCCGCTGGATCAGGTGGACCTTCTGGTGGTGGACGAAATGGGCAAGAACATCAGCGGGCTGGGGATGGATACGAACATCATCGGCCGGTTGAAGATCCGGGGCCAGCCGGAACCGGACCGCCCCGACATCCGGGTGATTGTCGCGCGGGACTTGACGCCTGAGACGGGCGGCAATGCGGCTGGAATTGGACTGGCGGATGTGGTAACGCGGCGGCTGGTCGACAAGATCGACTACCGGGCGACCTACGAGAATGTGCTCACCACCGGATTCCTGGAGCGCGCCAGGATTCCGATTGTGGCGGGAACGGACCGGGAAGCCCTGGCCATCGCGTTCCGGGCGGCGGGCATGCCCCTGCCGTCCAAGGCAAGGATCATTCGCATCCGGAACACCCTGCGGCTGACCGAACTGCACATGTCCGGCGCCGCCGTGGACGCCATCGGCGGGGGGGCAGGCGTGGAAGTCGTGGGCCCCGTCCCGGCGCTGTTTTACCCGGATGACACCTTGTGCCCCTTCGAGTGAGGGAACGTGAGGGCACGCAAGGATCCCCGCCGCAGTGGGAAGCGGCATCCTGCTGGCCTTCGGCCTCAATCCACGCGCACCGCGAGTTTGCCGTCGTGAATGTCCGTTACCCGCACAAGGGCGGTCGCAAGGCCGCTCCCGCCGCTCAGGCCCGTTTGAGCCTGGAAGCAGTCCGCCAGGGTCCCGGCATCAAGGATGCTGCTGCTCAATGCGATGAACCGGCCCGGCTGCGCCGCGCGGGAGAGCGCCGTCAGATCATCCGGCGAGCCAACTCCGCCGATGTAAAGGACCATCGGCGTCAGCGACAGCAGGTTTGTCACCCCCTCCGCCAGCGAGTTGACATCGGTTCCCACCTCGCATTGCACGACGATGGAATTGCGGTGCATCATGAGGTAGGTGAGCATGTTTTCCACCACGCCAATGATCCTGCGATGTTCCTGGTTAATTCTTTCCAGAACGGCATAGACCAGCGCGCTGTTGCTCACGGGGTTCGGGCCCGAAACCGCCATGAGACACCCGGCCGGGGTTTGTGCCAGTTCGAGCAGACGATGGGCAGCCCTGGGGTCTTCGCAGAGGGCGCCCAGTTCCGGGATGTTGAAAGGGATGCGGGTGACGGTCACGAGTTTGCTGCCGCGCTGCGTCAGGTACGAGACGCGGATACGCCCGACATTGCGGAGGCCGAACGAAAAGGCGCCGGAAAGGGAAGCGGGGCCAAACCCGACGTTGGCCGCCATCGCCTTGAAAGAGAGCAGGGTATCGAGCACATCGCCGGAACTGAGAACAATGTTGAGGATCAGATTGACATGGCCCTGTTCATGGGCGACCGGCGGGGCGTTAGGCGCCAGAATCACCGCGCTGGGTGTGACTTTGGATGTCAGGTAGTTCAATATGTCCTGAGAACGGTTCATGGTGATTCCCCCAACTGGCGCATCTCGCAGAATGTTCTGCACTCTAACAAGGAGAGCGGTAACGATTCAACCCCGATTCCCGATTTGTTGGGAATGGGCGGTCTTATAGCGCACCTGTTCATGTGGAATCTTACGCGGGCAGGACGCTATTTGTCCGAGGGGGTGTGGGAGGATGCGGGGCAGAAAAGGCGCCATGGGACAGTGCGCGGAAGGGAGCAGGAATGTTGTTCTTTGTGCGCCATGAATAGATCCTTATACTGCGTCTTGCCGGTTGGGTGCTGGTGCGATCGGGATGCCATGGGGTGGTGATATGAACAAGACAAAGGCGGTGGAGGCTATGAAGGCCATTGCGATTTTCAAGGGGCGGGAAATTCGGCGCATTCTTCACAGGGATGAGTGGTGGTTTTTTGTCGTGAATGTGGCGGGGCGCTGACGGATAGCGCCAACCCTCGTGATTATTGGTTCAAGATGAAACTTCGGGAAAGGGATGAAGCGGGCGTCGAGGTGATCGAGGTGGTGTAGGGTGGAGCGGGTGGAAGCGTCCTGCGGTTCGTCGGGGACTTCCTTCGGACGCGGTGCAGCGTTACGTGACGCGGAACAAGTCAGACCGCATGCAGAAGGAGACAGCCAGATGGACCTGACCAACGAACGCAAACTGGCGGGTGTGGCCAAGGCGCTGGGCGAAAGCGCCTCGGCCGCGGCCTGGCCGGAGTTGGCGGAACTGGCGCGATCCGAGTCGCCCCTGGTGCGGCGGCTGGCGGCTTCGGCGCTGGGCAAACTCGCGGGGATCGTGGACTCCGCGGCGTCGGTTGACTTGCTCCGCCCACTTCTTGCGGATGCCCACCCGCAAGTCCGGCAGTATGCGGCGAAGGCCCTGGGCGCTTTCGGAACGGCGGCGGAACCCGCCTTGCCCGACCTGCGCGACCTTTACCGGAACCCGGCCGAAAAGGATTACGTGAAGCGTTCGGTCGAGGCGGCGGGCAGGACCATCCGGGAGGCGATACGCATCGCGGAACAGGGTGCGGTGCGCAAGTGCGGGCGGTGCGGCCGGGTGGTGGCGGCGGACGAATATGCCCGTTCGCAGAAGGCGTTCCAGCGCACGTATTGCGACACCTGCTTTGACGAAGTCTTCCTGCAACGGCGGAACTGGGAAACCCAAGTGGAGTTGAAAAAGACCATCCGGGCGGCTGATGGCACGGTGGTGCAATCGGAGGGCGAGCGTCAGATCGCCGAGGAACTGGCCGCTTTGGGTCTTGTGTTCCGCTACGACAACCGTTTCCGGATTATCAAGGGCTATGCCATACGACCGGACTTCTACCTGCCCGAGTTCGATCTCTATGTCGAGTATTGGGGCATGGAGGGCAATCTCGACTACGAGATCGGCATGATGGAGAAGAAGAAACTGTACCAGCAGGCGGGCAAGAAGCTCGTTTCGCTTTATGCCCGCGAGAAACGGGGGCTGCGCGAGGCGCTGCGGGAGAAACTCGGGCTGCATGTCCGTCTGCCGGAATTGGAGAAGACGGAAGGCGGGGCTCCAGCCATGGGGGTGTGAGGACATGTGTGTGCGGAAGATGAACTTCTTCCACTGTCGGCGCTCCAGCGCGCCCTGCGGGATCATGGCGATAAGCCGGGTGTGGAGCCGTTGGCTGGCTCTGTGCGCCGTCTGGGCGGGTTGCTTGAAGTTGACTTGCTCCGCCCACTTCCTGTGGATGCCCACCCGCAAGTCCGGCAGTATGCGGTGAAGGCCCTTGGCGCTTTCGGAACGGCGGCGGAACCCGCCTTGCCCGACCTTTACAGGATCCCGATGTGTTCCGTTTCTTGATGTATGTCAAGGATGGCCGGACGGGGGTGGTGTATTCTGGGCGCAGAAAGGGAGGAACAGGAACCATGAAACGCAAGATCATCAAGATTGACGAAAAGAAGTGCACAGGCTGCGGATTGTGCATTCCCAACTGTCCGGAAGGCGCGATCCAGATCATTGACGGCAAGGCGCGGCTGGTGAGCGATCTGATGTGCGACGGGCTGGGCGCCTGCCTGGGGCATTGTCCCGAGGGCGCGATCACCATCGAGGAGCGCGAGGCGGAGCCCTACGACGAAGCCAAGGTGATGGCCAATATCGTCAAGGCCGGACCGAACACCGTCAAAGCGCACCTGGAACACCTGCGCGACCACCAGCAGATGGAATACCTGGGTGCGGCCATGCGCTTCCTGGAAGAGAACGGGATTCCCAACCCTCTGGCGCCGCAGGGAAGAGGACCCACCCCTGGCCCCTCCAAGGCAGAGATTTTCAGGGGGGAGATGATTAGACTTTCTGGGCTCAT
>CAYWKN010000021.1:11121-20731 GCA_964458765.1 uncultured Verrucomicrobiota bacterium | reverse complement strand
GCGGCGCCGCCGAAATGCGCCACGATGACATCCGGCCGGATCGAAGTCAGCGCCCGCAGGGTGGCGCGTTCCGGCAGGGGAAACCGATACAGGCCCATCAGCCGCTTGCGCAGGATGAACGCCGCCTGGTCCCAGGGCGGGACAGACACCAGGACGACGCGGGGGAAAGGCCGCGCCACCGCGTTGACACGCCGGGCGGCGATAACATGGTTCTCGATTCCCGCCTGTTCGAGGCCGGTGACGATATCGTAGACGAAGGTTTCGCTCAGGAGATTGAACTGTTTGCAGATGTGAACGGCTCTCATGGACGGTGGTTCCCGGCGCAGCCCGGTCTTCTCCGGGGCCTCCAAGAAACCGTCACACTGGCCGGACCCTGTTTCCGGCGGATTACCGTTCGGTTAGGTTTGCGTGTTGTCGCCGGGGCGGACGCCGAGCAGGGCGGGGGAAACCAGCCATTCCAACGTTCCGGCGCCGCGCCCGACCTTTTCCTTGAAAGCGATGCAGCCGATGCCGGACTTGCGGATGGCCAGGCCTTCCTGTTCGACGCCGTGGGTCAGGTAGGCGGCGAGAATGCCCAGGTCGGGCATATGCCCCACAAGCATGACCGTTTCTTCGCCGCGGCTTTGCAGCCACCGCGCGGTGGCTGCGGGTGGGAGACCCGGCTGCAGGGCTTCCAGTTGAATGACGGGCCCGCGCAGCCGCAAGGCCCGGCGGGCGACCTCGGCGGTTTCCCGTGCCCGCAGGAGGGGACTCGTGGCGACCAGGACGGGATGACAGGAATGCCGCAGGGCGCGGATCATGGCCAGGGTGGACTGGCGGCCCTCCGGTGTGAGGGCGCGTTCTTCGTCCGCGATGCCTTCCCCCTTTGGCGCCGCTTGCCCGTGGCGCAAGAGATAGAGTTTCATTCCGATCCTCCGTTGCGGGACTTCAGGGTTTCCCGGACTGTCTTCCTGAAACGCGGGGCGAAGAGGCGCTTCCAGGCCTTGTCGAACCGCCGCCGGGCCTCCCTGCGTCGGCCTTTGACGATCTGCACGAGTTCATCCGGCGCTCCGCCACAGACGGCCAGCCGTTCCAGTTGGACTTCCGCGTCGTGCCGGTCGCCCAGGGCATCGGCGACATCCTTGAGGCGGCGGGCCAGTTTGTCGGCCGTGTGCCCGAGGGCGGGGGTGGCGAACTCGGCCAGATAGCGGGCGCGCCTGCAGCGGCGGCGGAAGCGATGGGCGGCCTCGATATTCTCCGACAGCGCTGCCTCGTACGAACGGGGCAGGCGATCCAGGGTTTTCAGCAAGGCGGTGGCGAGGAATTGCCTTCCACCGGCGTTGTTCCTGCTCCGCTGGACGCGCGGGATGTCCACCCGGACCAATCGTGCCGCTTGTCGAAGCAGGGACCGGTGACGGGGGCTGGCCAGGATGCCGGTAATGGTGCGTTCCCGCGCGAGGCGGGACTTCGAGGCCAGCCGGAGGCATCGTTGCCAGCCGGGGGAATGGGCGGCATCGCCGGCCGGGTTCCCTTCGGTCAGGAACCCGCTCCACACCTGGGCGTCGCGGATGGGGCCGAGCCGCCGGTTCATGGTTTGCAGTTGCCGGGAAACGCGGTCGGCGGGTGTTTCGCGCAGGAAAGGCTTGAAGAGGCGCAGGGCGGTGCGGAACCGGCGGATGGCCACCCGCAAGTCGTGTATGGGTCCCTCGCCCCGTGTCCGCAGGGCGAGGCGGGTATTGTAGCGGATGATCGTGAGTTGCAGGCCGAGGATGTAGCAGGCGATCCCGAGAGCCGGGATTTCCCGCTTCGCGGCGGAGCGAGTGCCGGCAGGACGGGCATGAGCAGAGGCTGGCGATGCGCACGACATGGCAAGGTTCCGCGGGCCATTCACACTGTGGGCAAGGATGGCGCAAACCCGGCGTCCTTGTCAATGGGGACGGATCGGTTTTCCGCATTCCGGCGGGTAAAGCGATTCTAACCTCCGCCGCATTCGTTTCTAACGGTACGGTGGAACCCTTGGGCGACCCTTGGCGTTCTGTTTTCCGGAGTGAGGCGATTCGATGGACATTACGGCAGTCAAAATCCAGTCCGCGGGGTGGTGGTTTCCACTGCTATTGGTGATTCTGGCCCTGGCGGCCAGTGTGCCGTCCTGGCGTTTGCCGCTTGGCGGCGGCGATGACCAGGTTCAGCGCGCCAGGCTCCTGGAGCGTCATCCGGTGAAGGATCGCGGGTATCTTGCCGACACACACCGGTTCGGTCCGGCGACGGCGGGACTCTTCGAGTGGTTCCGGCCCGGGGTGACGCGCGGGGCCATGGAGAGTGGCGCGCTGCCCTGGTGGACGGACGAAAACGCGCAGCAGGCGTTCTGGCGGCCGTTATCGGCGGCCACGCACTGGATGGACTATCAACTGTGGCCCTCCCGCGCGCTGCCCATGCGTATCCACAGCGCCCTTTGGTTCTGCGGGTTCGTGGTGGCGGCGTGGGGACTGTACCGGGGGATTGGGGTTTCCGGCGCAACGGCGGGAGTGGCCGCCATACTGGTGACGATCAACTCGGAGAACTGGGAGGTGTTATCCTGGGTGGCGGCCCGGAATGCGATCATCGCGGCCCTGTTTGTGGTCCTGACGGTGTGGTGTCATCACCGGCGCGCGAGCGGTGGCTCAGCCGCGTGGGCTGTGGCGGCGCTTGGCGCCTTTGCCGCCGGGTTGCTTGGGGGGGGAGGCGACCCTCGCGGCGCTGGGATACCTGGCCAGCTATGCCCTGTTCCTGGACAAGCGGTCCTGGCGGGCGCGTTTGGCGAGTCTGGTCCCGTTCGCCGTGGTGGTCGTGGGGTGGCGCGCGGCCTATCGGCTCATGGGGTTCGGGGTTGCCGCTTCCGGTCTGTACATCGATCCAGCCGCCGAGCCCTTGCGCTTTCTGGCGAACCTGCTGGAGTGGGGGCCGGTCATGGCGCTGGATATCTTCTCGCTGCCGCTGTTGGGCCGGTATGTTGTGCTGGCGCCCGGATTGAAGCCATGGGCGTGGGGCGTGGCGGTGTTGGGACTCGTGGCGTTGTGGGCGGTATTCCGGCCGTTGTTGCGACGGGATCGTTCGGCCCGTTTCTGGATGGCGGGGGTTATCCTGGCCATTCCGCTTGCCTGCCTTTCCACGGTTCCGGGCCCGAGGAACACCCTATATGCGGCGCTGGGCGCCGCGCCCCTGGTGGCGGCGCTGGTGGTCGGTGTCGTGGGGAAGCACGACTGGCTTCCGGCCCGCGGCGCGGGTCGAATGGTCCTGCAGGAAGCGGTGATCGTGCTGATCGGACTGCGCGCCCTGATTCCGTTGCTTGGACACGGCAAGCGGTGGCGGGGACTTCTCCGCCCTTTGCCGGAACCGGTGGCGGTGGCCCCGGAACTCAAGGCGTCGAGCGGGGAGGAATTGATTGTCGTCAATGCGCCGGATGCGATGGTGTATTCCTATCTTCCCTACACGCTGGCCCGGGAATCGTCCGAACTGCCGTTCCGCATCCGGGCGCTTTTCTCGGCGATGGGCGATGTGGCGGTGCACCGGACGGGCACGAACGAGTTGACAGTGATTTCGCTGGCGGGGCCGCTGTGTCCGGCGCGCCCCCGGCCGGCGGATTTGCCCGCCGGCGCGCCGTGGATTCATGAGCAATACAAGGTGGCTTTGATCGCTTCCGCCTTCCGGATGGAAACGGCGGGATTCCGGGCCGGCGAACGTGTCGCGCTGCCCGGCATGACGGCGGTGGTCAACCGGGTGGATGACCGCGGCCTGCCACGGGAGGCGACATTCGCTTTCGAGCGCGGGCTGGAGGATGCGCGTTACCGGTGGGTATTCTGGGATGCGGTCCGGGGCCGGTATGCCGCCTTCACGGTTCCCCGGCTGGGCTGGAGTCTTCGTCTTGCCGGTCCGTTGCGCGGCGCGAGGTGAGGGGGGCGCGGCGGGTGGTCAGGCGCGTCGGATCCGCCGCTTGAGGCGCCGGGTCCGACGGATGGCGCGGGCGAGGAAGGCGGGGAGATGGTTGACCAGCCGGCGCATCGCCGGCCGCGGCAGGCGCCGCATGATGCTGACGAGCGGGCGGGCGGCGAGCGCATGCAGGAACCGGCGCGGGAGGCGGGTGTGGAGGCGTTCCGTGCGGAGGACTTCGGCGAGGCGGACCAGCAGTATCGGATAGTTGACCTGGTAGAGCGCCTCGCGGCTGGTGTAGTCGCGGAAGGCCATCGGATCGAACGGGCGGATATGGCCGTCGGCCAGCGCCCTGTCGTACAAGGGGGTGCCGGGGAGGAAGGCCAGGGAGAATACCTCGATGACGGCGGCGTCCGGCAGATCGACGAGAAACCGGAAGGTGGCCAGCACGTCCGCCTCGGTTTCGTATGGGCTATCAACGATGAAGTCACAGAGCACGGCGCCGCGATGCCGGCTCAGCAGCGGGGTGGTTTCGGCAATGACCTGGCGGGCCTTGTCCACGCGGATGCCGCGGTCGTAGACTTCATCCAGGACGCGCTGGCTTCCCGACTGGACGCCGATACCGGCGATTTTCAAGCCGGCCTCCAGCAGGATTTCCATCTTGGGCCGGCGGTAGGTGTTGGCGCTGAAACAGATGGCGAAGGGCATGTCCACGGTCCTCCGGTACCGTTCCGCAAACGCCTGCAGTTCGGCGACCGGGCGGATCAGGAAATCGTCGTCCCCGAAGAACAGGTGTTCCACGAAAGGCATGCGGGCGAGGGTGTACTCGACTTCGCCCATGAAGCGGTCCACCGACTGGCGGCGGATGGGAACCGGTCCGCCATGCAGACGGGTGTAGCGGCAGTTGTTGCAGTAGGCGCAATGGTGCGGGCAGCCGCGCGAGGTCAGGAACGAGGCGGTGGGGACGAGAAACGGGTGGGTCGGCATGTGGCGGTGCAGCAAACTGGCGTCGAGCGGCTGCAAGGTTCCATCCAAAACATGCTCGTCCTGGAAGCTGTAGTCATAGAAGGGAAGGGCATCGAGGCAGGATGTGGGCGGCAGGACCGGGTTGATGCGCGGCCCGGACGGGGTCCGGAAGGCCATGTTGGGGGTTTCCCGCCAGAGGGGGTCCCCCTGGGCCAGGAGGTTGACGAAGCGCGGGACCGCCTCGTCGCCTTCGGCGTAGCACGCGGCATCGGCATACCGCAAGGAGGCTTCGGGCGCGGCGACGCAATGCGGCCCGCCCCAGACGATCGGGCGATCCGGGCGCCGGGCGCGCAGGAAGTCGGTGACCTGGATGGCGCGGGCGGAATAGGCGCTATAGAGGCCGATCAGGATCAGATCGCAGTCCAGGGTGGCGTCGGCGAGGGCGTTCAGTTCGTCCTTCGAACACAGCATGGGGGATGGGCGGGGGATGGAGACCACGGTGACGGAGTGGCCCTGGGCGCGCAGCAAGGCCAGTACGAGGCGGAATCCATCGCAAGGGAAATGGGCGTTGACGCTGATCAGGGCGATACGCATAACGGACAATCCTGCCGCGGTGTTGTTGGCGCCGTGTGGGGATCCGGTTAGACGTTGGTTTGCGGGGCGGGGGAATCCGGACGGTGGCGGGCGCGATACAGCGCCGCCGCTGCGAAGGCGGTGAAGGGCGCCACGGTGACGAGACCGAGGCTGCCGACCAGGATGTTGAGCACTTCGGCGGCGACCATCGGCGTGTTGAGAATGCGGTCCAGAGGCAGGCCCTTGCTGATGAAGAGCATGAACATCGTGATGTGGCTGCCGGAATAGGCCAGCAGCAGGGTCGTGGTCATCGTGCCCAGCACGGCGCGGCCGACCGTCAGCCCGGAACGTAAGTGCTCCCAGAACCCGATCGCCGGCTTCTTGGCTTGCACCTCCTCCATGGCCACGGCGATGTCCATCGCGAGATCCATCACGGCGCCGGACGACGCGACGAAGATGCTGGCCACGAACACGCGCGTCAGGTTCAGGTCGAAATAGCCCGAGTAGAGCAGGGTCTCGGCGAACGCCGCCACGGCGCCGTGCAGGCGGAAGACGGACGAAAACCAGGCGGCCAGCGCGGCCGTGAGCAACAGGCCCAGCATCGAGCCCGCGAATACCGCGACGCCCCGGCGTCCGAGGCCGCCGACGGAGAAGGTCACGACAACGGTCAACACGGCCGTGACGGCCAGGCCCAGCGGAATCGGCGCGACGCCCCGCAACAGCGCCGGAAAAAGCACTTTCCACAGCACGAGCGCGGAAAAGACGAACGACAGCAGCGCCTTGGCGCCGGTCAGACCGGCAAGAGCGATCAGCAACCCCGCGAACAGCGCGACGAGCAGCAGTTGGGCGTGCAGGCGGTAATGCCCCCGCGCCACGGGGTTGGCGGGCCGCCCGTCCTTCAGGTCGTACTCGACCAGCACGTCGTCGCCCGGCTCGTAGAACTCGTCCATCTCCATCTTGCCGGTCAGCATGTTCTCCGCGGGCAGGACGGTTCCCCGATGCGGACCGGAGGTCAGCTTGACGGTCAGGAATTGCGTCTGCGTCTTGACGATCAGGTTGACGCGCACGTGGCTGTTGTCGGTCGCGACGACCCGGGCCCGGTGGCGGTACGGGGCGTGGTAGGAGGCGTGCTTGACGGGAAACGGATCCCAGCGCCACAACGCGAGGCAGGCCGCCAGGGTGAGCAGGCAGAAAATGGCGTCGCGCCGCACGCGCCCCCGCGCCGCGGCGTCATCGGTTTCCCTGGAAAGACGAATCATTGTAGAAAAGGGCCGGGGCAGCCTTGCGGCCGCCCCGGCCGGAACGATCAGGAACTGACAGGTTTTTACTTTGCCACTGGCAGTGTCCCCGCGTAGCCCATGATCGTCATAATCTTCTTCGCGATGTCGGTGTTGTCATAGAATCCCTCGAACCGCCACGCGCCGATGCCGTGCGCGAAGACGGGGATCGGAACGCCGGTGTGGGAGTAGGTTGTCCAGCCGATTCCGGCCTGCTCGTTGACGATGTGCGTGATGGTTACGACCATGGGCTCATAGGTGCTGTACAGCAGCGAGTCCTCCTGGGAAGTGTTGGGCGAGCCAAGCTTGAGCGACTTGTCGTACGCGTTTTCCAGGCGTTCCTTCTCGAAGGCGTTGAGGCTGGTCCAATTCAGCCCGAAACAGGTCGCCAGCAGGTTGGTGACCTCCCCGTCCGCCTCATCGCCGATATTCATCGTGGCGGCGGTTTGACCGTTCGTGGGATTGGCCAGCTTGTAGGCCTTCCACTGGTTGTCGCCGAAGTACTGGTAACTGCAGGTCTGGTTCGTCAGGACGCTGTAGTTGACACCGTAGCCCAGCCGGGCGTTGCCGACCGTCATGCCGCCGGTCTCGTGGTCGCCGGTGATGATGATCAGGGTGTCGTTCGGGTACTGGGCGTAGAACGTTCCAGCCACGGCGATGGCGTCATCGAAGGCCATCATGTCGCGGATGGTGGCCACGGCGTCGTTGGCATGGCAGGACCAGTCGATCTTGCCGCCCTCGACCATGATGAAGAACCCCTGCGGGTTGCCCTTCAGGCAGTCAATCGCCACCTGCGTCATTTCCGCCAGCTTCACGTTGGTCGGGGGCGTGTCGATTGCGTAGGGCATCGCCGCCGAATCCTGCAACCAGGGGTTGATGCAGACGACCTTGTCCGCCGGGCTGGACGACAGTGCCAGGATGTCCGTGCGGTTGCTCTTGACCGTGTATCCCTGGCCGGCCAGCTCGTCCCAGATGTTGTAGCTGGTATCGCCCCCGGTCTTCGGTCCGGTGGGCGAGGCGAAGCCGCCGCCGCCGAGGAAGTTGAACCCGGTGCGCGTGAACTGGTACGCGATGTTGTTCATGTAGTTGCGGGTCGGCACGCTGGCGTAGTAGGACGCCGGCGTCGCGTGGTCCAGCGATACGCTGGTGGTGATGCCGACTTTCTTGCTGAAGTACTGGGCGGCATGCGCCACGCTATAGTAGCTGGTGGTGCAGGCGCTGTTCATGCCGACCACGTTGCTCCTGGTTTTCGTGCCGCAGGCGAACGCCGTGCCGGCCGAGGCCGAGTCGGTGCAGAGCGAGCCGTCATCGTACGTGGTCTGCATGCCGCAGGCATAAGCCTTGCCCATCATCAGCTTGTTCATGGCCAGGTTGGCCGGGTTCGTGGAGTTGCCTCCGTTCACCTGCGCCAGGTAGGCCTCCGTCACCTGGATTTGCGAGGCGGACATGCCGTCGCCCAGGAAGAAGAAGATATACTTGGGTCCCGCCGCCTGCGTGGTGGCTGCCGCCAACGCCAGGGCGCCTGCTGTGATCAGTCCGTTCATCCGTTTCATGGTGTCTCCTGTGATTGTGAATCTGCCTGTGATCTCTGCTACTGGGTTTGTCATTTCGGTTTTTTCGATCAACGTGTCTCGATATCGGTCTGGTGTTGCGCGCCACCTCCTTTCGTTAACTGGAGGGAACGGTACGGAGAGGCGATTGGGGAAGAAAAAGGGAATTGTGAATATTGAATTACGGGTCCGCGCGGCCCTGTGCGGCGGCGCGCATGACGGCGTGGTGCGCATCGAGGATCCGGCGCATGGTATCGCGGTGGCTCCGGAGAATGTCCTCCGCGCCCGTTCCGCCCGCGGGTGGAGGAACCGGCGGTACGCCGTTGGCCGGTGCGGCCAGGGCGCCGAGAATGGCCTGGCGCAGGTCCCGGCAGTCGTCCGGCGCGAGGTCCAGGGTCGGGATATCCATCTTGAGTTTCACGGCGCGGCGTTTCGGGGTTTTGTCCGGCGCGCCGGCGGGCGGCGTCTTCCCGAGCCGCGCGGCATGGCGCCGGGCGAAAAGGGGTGTGGTGTCGGGGGTGACGCCGTGCGCGCAGAGCCGCGCGAGGGCGTGGAGGAGTTGTTCGAGGCCGCCGCGCGAAGGCAGGTCGAGCGGGATGGCGGCGTAGTCGCGGCCGGCGAGGATGTCCTCCACGAAGCCCGTGAGATTGCCCCGCGGTCCGACTTCGAGAAACAGGCGGGCGCCCTCGGCATGCATGGTCTCGATGGTTTCCCGGAAGCGGATGGGTTCGGCCCATTGGTCGATCATCAGGCGGCGGAGGGCGGCGGGATCGGCGGGGGCGCGCCGGCCGGTGGTGGTGCAGTAGAACGGAATACGGGGAACGAGGTGTTCGTAGCCGCCGGTACGGGTGTCCAGCCGTTCGCAGACCGGCCGGTACCAGTCGGTGTGGTAGGCGCGGTCGAAGGGCAGGAACTGGCACAGGGCGCCCTCGGCTTCGAGGGTGGCGCGCGCCTGTTCGACCGCCTCCGGTCCGCCGCACAACACGACCTGGTTGGGGCAGTTGTCCATCGCGACGCGCAGCGCGCCGCCGCTGGCGGCCGCCAGGGCGGCCACACGTTCCGGCGTGGAGGCGCCCACGGAGAGGAGCCGCGCGGCGGGGACGAGGTCGCGGACCCATTGTTCGAGGACGCGATTCTCGACCGGGGTGGCGGCGAGGATGGTTTCCGGTGTGAGCCGGTCGGCGAGGGCGGCGGCGCCCAGCGCGAGATCCTGGGCGGTGCTGTGGCCGGCGAGGGCATCGGGCCGGATGCCGAGGAGGAGCATGAGGTGGTAGAGGGCGGTGTCGGCCGCGGCGACAAGCGGCAGCGCGTAGTCCATGCTCCACAAGGCGTTGCCGACCGCGTCTTGTTCGCCGGGGG
>CAYWKN010000021.1:0-11111 GCA_964458765.1 uncultured Verrucomicrobiota bacterium | reverse complement strand
GGCTGGGGAGCGGTTCCCGTCCGCGGTCGGCGAACGCGCGGTCGGCGCGGTCGAACCAGGAGCGGACTTCGTCGAAGTGCAGGCACAGTTCGGCCAGCATGTTGGGGTACTGGGCGCCTTCGCCCGGCAGGAGGAAGGCGAGGCCGCCCGCCTGCGCCAGCGGGCGTTCCGCGTAGTAGAGGCCGCGCCGGTCGCACAGGTCGGCCGGGTTGGCGGCGGCCAGCGCGTCAACGGCCGCGTCGAGCTTGGCGGCGAGATCCGCGGGGGATTCCGCGACAATCGCCAGGCACCGGCCGGCTGGGGCGGCGCGGGTGTCGAGGGTGAAGGCCAGGTCGCGCAGGGAGGCGGCGGGATGTTCCGCGACGAGGCGGCGCGCCCGGATGGCCTCGTCGCGCACGGCCTCGCGCGATGCGCCCCGCAGGATCGCCAGTTCGAACGGCCAGTCCCGCGACAAGGCGGGCGCGGCGCCGCCGCGGGTGTATTCCTCGAGGATGGCATGGCTGTTGATGCCGCCGAACCCGAAGGCGCTCACGGCGGCGCGGCGCGGGTGCGGCCGGCCGTGGATCCACGGGCGTGTGCGGGTGTTCACGTAGAGAGCGCTTTTTTCGAGACCCAGGTCCGGGTTCGGCTCGTCGCAGAGCGTGGGCGGCAGGACCTTGTGGCGCAGGGCGAACGCCATCTTGATCAGGCCCGCCATGCCCGAGGCGGGGATGGTGTGGCTGATCATGGACTTGAGGGAGCCGATCGCGCAGCGGGGCAGGCGCCCGTCGCGCGGGCCGAAAACGCGGGTCATGGCCTGGATCTCGGTGCGGTCGCCGACAGCGGTGCCGGTGCCGTGGGCTTCGACCAGTCCGACGGATTCCGGGGAAATGCCGGCGGCGGCATAGGCGCGTTCCATGGCGGCGATCTCGCCTTCCAGGCGCGGGACGAGAAAGGCCTGTCCCTGGCCGTCGCTGGCGAGGCCGACTCCCTTGACCAGCGCGTAGATGCGGTCGCCGTCGCGCTCGGCATCGGCGAGCCGTTTCAGGACGGCGAATCCGATGCCCTCGCCGAGAAGGGTGCCGTCGGCGAGGCGGTCGAAGGGGCGGAGTTTGCCGCGCCGCGAGAGGGCGCCGAGCATGGAGAACACGGTGAAGACGCCTGCGTTGGTGTTCTCCTGGGCGCCGCCGACGAGGGCCATGTCGCAGCGGCCGTCGCGCAATTCGCGCATGCCGGCGTCGAGCGCGACGATCGAGGAGGCGCAGGCGGCATCCACGAGGTAGTTGGGGCCCATGAGGTTGAAGCGGTTGGCGATCCGTCCGGAAAGCAGGTTGGAGACGAGACCCGGGCAGGTGTCGGGCGTGGACGGCGGGAGGCGCGCCTTGAGTTTCTCCTCCAGGGTTCGCAACGTTCCGGCGGGAATGTCCGGCAGGAGGTCCCGCAGCAGGGAGCAGAAATTCCCGGCCATCCCATGGGAGATGCTGCCCAGCAGGCCGCGGTGGGGATAGCTGCCGTGACCGACGATGACGCCGGTACGGTCGCGGGCGAACGGGCGCTTCAGGTAGCCGGCATCCGCGAGGGCTTCGCCGGCCACGCGCAGGCACAGGAAGTGGCCCGGGTCGCTGCCGTCCACCGAATTGGGCATGATGCCGAACTCGACGGGATCGAACTCCGCGAACGGTTCGATGAATCCGCCGCGCCGGCAATAGGTCCGGGTGTTGTCGTGGCCGCCGGCGCCGGGATCGTGGAAACGCGCGGCGTTCCAGCTTTCCGGGGCGTCGGTGACGGCCTCGCGTCCGGCGAGGATGTTGTCCCACAGGGTGGAGACGTCCGGGGCGCCCGGATAGAGGCCCGCCACGCCGATGAGGGCGATCTCGCAGGCTGGGGGGCTCACGGGTTGTCCGACAGGATGAGTTTGACGCGGTAATACACCGCGCGGGTGACGGGATTGGTGTCGATGAGCATCATGACCGGATTGGTGGAAACCGTGCCGGCCACGTCATGCCATGAGGCGGCATCCGTGAGGTTGGTGCTGCGTTGCGCCACATACCGGGAACCGGGTGTCGTCGTGACCTCCAGTTCCACCTTGTCGCCCTGGATCGTCATGTTCCTGATCACGGGGTACAGGGTGGTGGCGTCGGCGGGCGCGATGGACATCCAACTGAACGGGCGGTAGGTGGCGCCCATGATGGGAAGGCTGACGGCCATGTCGATTCCGGCCAGCAGGGCCACGGTCAGCGCTTGTTTCACGATTTTGTGGAACTGGAGGGTCATGGCCGTGGTTCGTTGAGCTTGGCGCGTGTGGGGCTTGACGTCAGGGAGGCGCGATACTCGCGGTAGGATCGTTCGATGGCGGTAAGGTCGCCTGCGCGGACGTGCATGAGAAGCCGGTCGTCCTCCGCGAGGACGACGAAGCTCTTGCCGGGCTGGCGATGCCGGAAGAACGAAGCGGGGATGCGCGCTTTCCGGGCCTGTACTCCCTGCCGTCCGATCTTGATAAGTGTGTCCTTGTCTGCCATGGAATACCGCCTATCCGTTGCCGCCACCGCACAAGATTCCGCAGACCCGGGTGGAGATGCCCTCCATTTCGCGGGTCTTGTCCCGGAAGAACCGTTCGACGATGCCGAGATGGCGGGCCAGGAACCGGGTCAACGCCGGGTGGGGGTAGGCGTGGACGCGGACGATGTAGGCCGTCTGGCCCGGGGCGGCGGGGGTGACATGGATGAAGGTGAGGGATTCGAACAAGCCGAAGAAACGCTGGCCGCGGGCGTAATAGGCTGCCACCACCGTGTTCGAGTCGGCCTGGAGTCGGGCCACTTCGCGGACTTCCGATACCTCGGCGTGGCGGTTGGCGTATCGCCAGGTGTTGTCAGCGACCGGTTCGAGCACGAACTCCGGCGCCCGTCCGGCGGGGAGGGATTGCGCGTAGGCCTCCTGGATCCGATCCACGAGGTTGGTCTGCGCGAAGAGTGCGACGACGGCGTTGAACTCCGCGGGGATGCTGCCTGCCGCTTCGACCCGGATGGTGTTGCGCGCGAGCAGGGCGCGGGATGGGGGGTGGTGGTCCGTCAGCCCGGCCCAGGCCTGGTCCGGGGACAAATCCGCCACCGTGGCGGCCGCGGCGAGCAGTGGCGCCAGGAATCTCGCGCTTCGTAGGATGGTTGCGGTCGCGCGAAACATGCGGTTGTCTCCCTTATCCTTGCTCCGCCGCGGGGTCCGGACAGCGGCCCGAGGCGATCCATGCAATTCGCAGTAAAGGTATCCCGGGGCGGTTAGGGGCGCGTTAGGGATGCGTCAGAGTTCGGATTGCCCCGGGCGACCCGGTAGCAGAGTCCTTCGGGGATGGGCGTCGTGGCAAAGGAACGATCGAAGAGATTGGTGGCGGTGGTGTACACCGGATGGCCGCGCGCGAACGCCTGCCGGGCCAGGTGGGCGGAACCCGACGGACCGATGAACACGCCGTTCACCAGGCGGACATCGCCGCGCCGGCCTTCCACCACCTGCAGGTATTCGAGGATGGGCACATGTTCCCACATGCCGATGAAAAGCGCGCGGGGTTCCATGACGGCCAGGATGCGTTCCCCGGTGCGGCGGGCCGAATCGTCGCGGCCGAGGTCCGCGAACCCGTGGTTGAAGAAGGCGAGACTCGCGACCAGCAGGGCGGCCGCCGCCCGGAGCGGGATGCCGGCGAGAGGCGAACGACGGTCCATGAAATCCAAGCCGAGCGCGA
Source organism: uncultured Verrucomicrobiota bacterium (assembly GCA_964458765.1). Taxonomy (GTDB): domain Bacteria; phylum Verrucomicrobiota; class Kiritimatiellia; order CAIKKV01; family CAITUY01; genus CAIVSY01. The sequence continues at coordinate 7,402 of CAYWKN010000021.1, read as the reverse complement.
AGCCGAGGGCGACGATGAGGTAGCTTACGGAGTACATCCAGGCGTTATCGAGGGCGCCATAGGCGATGTAGAATCCCGAATGGCAGGCGAACCACAGGAGGCAGGCGATGGCGAACCGGCGGCGGGGCGCCGGGCCGGCCAGCGAGACGGCGAGGCCCAGCAGGGCCAGGAGGCACGCGGCGACGCCGAAGTTGGCCGCCACCTGCAGAACCAGCCTCCGCAGATGGTCGAACGCCTGGGCCGGGGTGACGCTGAAGAAGAGGGAATCGAACATCCCGCCCCGGACCATCCAGAACCAGCCGCCCACGCTCGAGAGATCCTTTTCGGGAAAGTAGTCGCGGACGAAATCCACCGGCGGATTGGCCATGTGGCGGAGGGGGAGGTAGAGGAAGACCGCCACAAAGGCGGCGATGCCAAGGGCGGCCGGGATGAGGATACGCGGGGGCTGTCTCCACAACCGCGGCTCGGAGGCGAGCACAAGCCAGGCCAGGCCCGGGACGATCGGAATCAGCGAAGTGTGGTTCCCCATGCCCAGGCCGGTCAGCAAGGCGGCGGATCCCAGTAACCGGTCGTCCCGGATGTCGATCCATTTGACCGCCAGCCAGAGAATGGCCGTGACGATGCACAGGTGGGGTGCGTACAACTCCGCGACCACGGCCCAGACCCAGATGTAGTAGGAGGCGGCCAGCAGCCAGGCGGTGGCCACGCCGATCCACAGCTTTCCGGTCAGCCGGGAAACCATGGCATAGACGAACCAGGCGGTGAGCGCGCCGGCGACGACCGATACGAGGTTCACGCGCCAGCCGACATCGCCGAGCGGCAGCCAGGTGAAGAGATGGCCGACCAGCAGGAAGAGGGGGCGGCCCGGGCTGTGGATGATGCCGAGCGTCCAGGCCCCGGTGGCCAACTCGGCGCTGTCGAGCCCGTAGACGGTCGGGGCCATGGTTTTCAGGTACAGGCAGAAGGGCGCCAGGAAGACCAGCAGGCCGAGGCCGCGCGGGGGACGGGACGCGTTCATCGGATGGCGAACTCCGAGAAGATCATTTTCTGGATCTCGCGGCGCCGGACGAGCACGGTGGACCGCCCGTCCGGCAGGGCGAGGACATCCGGTGGAGGCCGGTAACTGACATGGAGGAAGGCGCGGGATCGGTGTCCGATCAGGTCCATCCACTCTGCGAGACCGGCTTGGGGGTTCAGGGTGTACAGGGGCGATTCGACGAAACGCGGCGCCAGGGCGGCGGCCAGCCACCATGGCTCGGCGACAACCGGCATGGGGCGGGAGGCGATTTCGGTCTCGAAGGCGGCGAGATCCCGTTTGGTGACCTGGATCTCGACAATGCCGCGCGCGCCATAGGCGAGGGAGAGAGCCAGCAGCGCCCCGGCGGCGCACCCGGCCGCGAGGCGGGTGGCGCGTCGGCCCCGGGTCATCCGGCGGGTCAGGGCGACCGCGCCGAGGGTGGCGGCTATCAGATAGGCAGGCAGGGCGTACCGCGCTCCCCATTCCGGCCCGCCGTCGGGGCGGCGCGCGATCCATGTCGCGAGGCAGAACAGGACCAGGAACGCCGTCAAGGCGGTTCGCATGAAGCGCTCGGCGCGGGAGGGTCCGATGCCGGTGTTCGCCGGCGCGGGCAGCCAAGCCAGGAGCAGCGCGGGCATGGGCAGCAGCAGTCCGTGGACGGCGCGATAGCGGTCCGGCGTGGCAAGGCCGATGGCGGAAACCAGTCCGGCAAGCGCGGCGCCGGCCAGCCAGCAGGCGAACCGCGAGCGCGCCCGGGCGAGTGACGCGAAGGCGCACAGGCCCAGCCCGGCGAGTCCAACCGCGGCCCATTCCATTGGCAGGGGCACACCGGCGCGGTCGGGGTTGTTGACCAGGATCCGGACGAGATGGGCCGGCAGTTCCCGCCAGAGTTACAGGGTGGTCAATCCCCGCAATCCGCGGGCGGTTTCGCCGAGCGCCCCGGGCAAAGCGGATTCCCCGCTTGCCGCAAGAAGGGCGGACAGGGCGGCGGGAACCAGCCATGCCGCGGGCAGAAGCGCGCGTTTCCATCGCGACGGCGCCAGCGGGAGCGCGGCGATGGCCGCCGCCGCCAGGAGGAGGATGCCTTCGTCGCGCAGGGCCGGGAGCGCCCCCGCGGCGAACACGCTAGCCGCGGCGCCGGTGAGTCTCGGCGCGTGGCCGTAGCCGACGGCCATGACGCAACACAAGGCGCCAAGGGCCAGCGCCGCGGCCAGCGTGTGTTCCATGAACAGCATCGAGAGAAACAACAGGGGCGAGGCCAGGCCCGCCAGCAGCACGCCGGGGATGGCGGCAGAAGGGGCGAGGCGGCGGGCCAGAAGACCGGCGAAGGCCGCTGTCAGCACCCCGCATCCCAGGGGAATGACGTAGAGACCCGCGGTGCCGAACATCCGGAACAGGGGCAGGGAGAGGGCGGGGAATGTATCGGGCCAGTTGCGGCGGGTGCCCGCGGGCCAGACCGGCCGGGGGTAGATATGCCCCGGCGGGTAGAAGACATAGAGCGGATCTCCGGCTTTCCCGGCGTAGGCGGGATGGCCGGAAGCGTCGCCGGAATGGAACAAGCTCCGCATCTGGATGAACTTGGCGCCTTCATCGGGCGACCAGAAGACCGAGGGGGCCAGGGTGGAGAAGGCGGCGATATACGTGAAGGACACCAGGGCGATGGCGAAGGCGAACCCCAGCCTGCTGGAGGGACTGGAAACCAAGACGGTCGGGCCGGGTTGTGTCGAACCGGTTGTCATACGGTATCGCTGTCACCCAGGGACAGGTGCCAGCGGGTAGGTTGCTCGATGCCGGGGATACGCATGGCGGCTTCGGGTGTCAGCGGGGCGGCGTGCAGTCCACCGGCGTTGGTCTTGCGGGGGATGAAGACATGCCGCAGGAGGACCGGGTGCAAGTGTGTGTGCCGGAACATCCAGATGTCGGCGATCCTGCACTTGTTGGACTGGAACCAGCGGAGCGATTCGGCGATCAGGGTGTGCGCGGCTTGTGGGTCGGCGTTCCGGGGCGTCACGAGGTCGCAGATGCGGCCGCGGCGGCCATGGTGTCGGGCGTCAATTGTCAGCACGGCGTAACCCTCGATTTCCCCCGTGGCGGGATGTTCGACGGCCAGACGTTCGTAGGCGCGGCCGGAAGTCTCCGCATACCGCCAGTTCAAGTGGGCGGCATCCCGCGCCAGCATGATGGGATAGTCATCCCGGATACGCAGCCAGAAGCGGTCGAAACGGGTGTCGAATCCGCCCGGGCGAACCACGTTGGCCCCGGTTCTGGAGTGCGCCGGGGGAGGAAAGAGACGGCCCAGCGGGCGCACGAGCAACGGCGTGGCCGCGACCCGTTGTTCGCCCAGCAGGATGGACAGCGGATCGGTCGCCTGGGAGTTGGCGATGCCGTAGGCCAGCGAGATGCCTGCGGCGCGCAGGGAGGCGGTCGATGCGTCGGTAAGGGAGAGGAAAGCGTCGAGCCGCCGGTATTCAGCTTCGATGGCGACATCGGCGCCCTGGGCGGCCAGACGGTCGTGTCCCGCGACGCGGATCCGGACGGGAATCTGCCCGAGGAATCCGACGATCCGCCTGTCGGCGGCGAGAACGGCGGAGCCGATCGTCCGGCCTTCGCTCCCCGCGTATTTCCAGCACAGGATGTCGCGGTTCGTCTCGACACCGAACACACGGCGAAGGAGCCCGGCGATGGAATCCCAGTCGCCGATGGCCGCCGCCCGCGCGGACAGGGTGCATGGGGTGGCGTTCATGGGGTCCCGCCCGTGTGGAGGCTGACGAACTCCGCCAGGTCGGAGACCCGGATGTCGTGCAGCACGGTTCCGTCGGGTTTGACGAACAAGGTGTGCAATGGCAGGGGACCCCGGCCCAGTCGTTTCTGGAGAATACCCGCCAACCGGACCACGGCCAGGGAACTCATCGCCAGATCGGCGCCCAGGCGGTCGGTCGGTCGGACCCGGTGTGGAGGCGTCCCGGGTCCCATGACTTGCGCGATGGCCGCGACAACGGTTTCCAGCGATCCGGAGGGATCCTTGTTGTCCGATGACAGCGGGCGGGTCATGGGAGGCGTTCCCCCGTTGCCACGGCAAATACCAGGGTGTCATCGCCGCCGACCGCCGCGGACATGGGCGGGAGGCGGGCGTCCGAGTCGGATGGCATGGCGAATCGCGGTTCGACCAGGATCGAATTCCGCGACGCGTCGTTCTTCACGACGATGAAATTCAAAGGGTCGCCATGGAGTCCGGTTCCCAAGGCTTTGCCCGCCGCTTCCTTGGCGCACCACATCTGGAGCAAGCGCCGGTTGCGTTCCCAGGGAGGGGCTTCCGGGAGAAGGGCGATTTCCGAAGCGGCAAAACCGCCTTCGGCGAGACCCTCGTGGTTGTCAGTGCGGCTTGCGATATCCAGGCCGATTTCGCTTCCGCGCGGGGCGATGGCGGCGATCGCCGCGGAAAGCGCGCCGCAATGCGCGATCGAGACGGAGACGTGGAGGGACGGAGGAATGCGGGCGACGCCGCTTACCCGGGGTTGACCGAGCGGGCCGGGCAGGATGGCGAGGGTTCCCATGGCGACGGCTTCCCCGGTGCGCTTGAGGATGACTCGCCGCACGGCATCCTTGGCGGCGAGGCGTCCGCGCAGCCAACGGCGGCGGGCCGCGTCGGACGGTTGACACCACCAGACCTTCATTTCGGCGGGGTGCAGCAGGCGTGGTGCGACATCCCGGTCCCATGGCTGGTTTACGGCCGTCTCGACACACCGGTAGCACCAGGTGTTGAGATAGCCCGAGGCCGCGGCCGGCTGGATCCAGCAATGCCGGGACACGCCCGGTGTGAGGTCGTTCCAGGAGAGGATCGTGTCAGGCATGGACGCTCCTGGGAGAATACCGGGTTTCCCCGGTGTCGCCGGATAGCGGCAAGGGGCTTGGGGCGCTCAGCCGGTTCAGGGACCGGGTACAGGCGAATTCCATGTCTTCCATCGCGGCCAGCAGGCGGTTTTGCCTATCGGTGAACGCCATGGCTGTGACCAGGGAGTCGCCGGTCTCGGAGAGCCGCGCCCGCAGGAAGCATCGCACGGGTTGTCCGGCAAACGGGTGGAAAAGCTGGAATCGTCCGCACCGGGCGGGCAGGGGGGTCATGTCGTGCCAGTGGCGGAGCCAGAGGATGGCGAGTTGGAAGGAGGCATCGAGCAGGGTCGGATCCAGCAGCCATTCGGAATGCGGGTCGGCGGGGAGACAGCGGGCGGGGGCGATGGATTCGAGCGTTGCCGCGATGGATCCCCTGTGGATGCCCTCCACCTCCCGGATGGCGGCAAAGGTTGGGCCCTGGAACAGGAATCTCCGATAGGCTTCGGCGACACTCATGGGGAAGGGTTCGAGACCCTGGAAAGGAGCGGGGTCGAAGGCTGGGGGCATATCCGGAATGCCAACCGCCACGCGGGCCCGGTAGTTCGGGCGGTTGCCCGCCTCCGGGGTAAGGAGTTCCATCTGGAAAACCGCGGCGCCGGCGGGCAGGGCGGCGCCGGTTTCGCGCCGGGCGCAGACCCGGACGGCCCGGGAGGCGGCGGGTTCGAGGATGATGCCGCGTTGCACCTGGAGGGATTCGATCGTCACGGAGCCTGCCGGCTTCCCGGCCGCCGCCCAGGCGGCTTCGGCCATCAGTTCCATGGCCATGGCGGCGGGGAAGACCGGTCTGCCGTCGAGTTGATGATCGCGCAGATACGTTTGCTGACGGGGGTCGAGAGTATGGACGATCTCAAAGCCGGAGGCGGAGGGGGAAAGGATGGCGCCCTCGCCAACCAGGGGAAGGGTTGACGGTCTGGCGTCGCGCGGTTCCGGTGGTGAATAGGGGGCCCCGCCGAGGATCACCTCGGGCTCGGTCCTGGAGCCGCGCAGCAGTTCCTCGATGAACCGGCGGCGGCCGGCGGCCGGCGGGATGATCTGGACCCCGCGGTCGAGGAACCGTTGCCGGGTTTCCCCGGTGAGCATGCCGGCGCTGTCCCACGGCCCCCAGAGCAGGGCGACGGCCCGGCCCTTCATCCGGCGGTTCCAGTCGCGCGCCATGGCGTTGAGGACGCTGTTCGCCGCGGCGTAGTCCGCCTGACCGGGATTACCCAGCGCGGCGATGGACGAGAAGAAGACGGCGAACGAGAGGGTGTCCAGGCGCAGCCGGCGGGCGAGGAGGAAGGCGCCGTCCGTCTTGGTGTCGAAGACGCGGTCAAACGATTCCGGTGTCTTATCCTCGATCCGCCGGTCCTCGATGATCCCGGCGCCGTGGATGATGCCGTCGAGCCGTCCATAGTCGCGGTAGATCCCGTCGAGACAGGCGCCGAGGGACGATTCGTCGCGGACATCGGTTTGTGTGTAGCGGACGGGCGATCCGGCGGCGCGCAGGGCCTCCAGGGTGGAACGGATCTCCCGCTCCCGGCAGAGTTGGCGGTAGGCCGCCTCGATCTGCGCCACGGGCGGGTTCCCGTTGGTTCCGCGCATCCGGGCGGCGAGGATTCCTCGGAGTTCCGCGGGCGAGCCGATGCCGCGCGTGGCGGGCGCCTCCTCCGCGGGCGGCTCCGGGGATCGGCCGGCCAGGATGAGAGTGGGTTGGAAACGCGCGGCAAGTTCGATGGCCGCCTGGGCGGTGATGCCGCACGCGCCACCGGTGATCAGGATGACAGAGTCCTTGCCGATGGCGGGGGCGCCGGGTGTGGATTCGGGGTGTTCGGCGGCGACCACGGCAAGGCGCTGCCGGCCGCCCGCTCCGAGGCGGATATTCCGGTGCCCATCCCGCCTGCCCAGTTCGTCCGCGATGTGCCGGGCGGCGTCGGCAGGCTGTGTTTCGGATAAGAGTGCGAGTGTGCGGGCATGGAGGCCGGGCCATTCCGACGCCAGGGTGTTGAGCAAGCCGGTCAGGCCTCCGCGGCAAGGATGGTCGTCGTCCGCCGCCGTGACGGCGAGGATGGCTCCATGAGCCTGGTCATCCGGGCCACGCAGGTCGGGGGCGGCGGCCTGGGCGAGGAAGAAGAGGGACTTGACGTCTTCCCGGATTGCCTGTTTCCACTGGTGGGTATCCATGGCGTCGAGTGGCGGGCGGGGCCGCAGCGGCAGAAGATGGACAAGGGCGGCGATGCGGCCTTCGGAGGCGCGGATGGATTCCACGAGTTCGCGCAGGGCGCGCGGATCGGCGAAATCGGTCTGGCGGCGGGCCGCGGCGTCCGGACTGTTCGACAGGATGACGGGGTGTCCGCTGCGGTCACGGATGGCTTCGGCGAGGCAGGAAGCGACGCCGAGTTGGTCATCGGTGATCAGGATGACCCCGTCTGCCGGGAGTGGGTCCGGCGCGGGGGTCGGTGTATCCTGCCACAAGGGAATGAAGCGCGGAACGGGAACCGATTCATTGGCGGGGGG
>CAYWKN010000020.1:0-20957 GCA_964458765.1 uncultured Verrucomicrobiota bacterium | reverse complement strand
ATGCGCAAGTATTGTCTGGGCGCGTTCCTGCTCGATTTGAATGACCCGAGCAAGGTCATTGGCCGGCTGCGCGCGCCGTTGCTGTCTCCGAACCAACTTGAGCGCGAAGGCTACGTGCCCAACGTGGTGTATACCTGCGGGGCGCTGGTGCATGGCGGCACGCTCATCCTGCCCTACGCGATGAGCGACTCGGCCACGAGCTTTGCGACTGTACCGTTGACTGATCTGCTGGCCGCCATGGAGTGAAACGCTATTGTTCACTCAGACCAAGCATTGCATCTACGCCGGGCGGCAGAGGGTGGTATGCATGAGCCCGTCCGTGAGCCCGTGCAAGATATCCCGATGAGTCACAGACCGCCGGATGGCAGATTCAGGCGCAAAGGCGCACCAGGCGCTCGGCTGTGGCTACGAACGGCAACGCCGGACCTTCGAAAACGGTGAGAATGGGTACGATCAGTTGGGGGTCAGGTTCAAACGAGCGCCAGTCGCCCCGACCATACTTCGCTCGCAGCGCAGCGGAGAGCGAAGGATGCCCTGCGTAGCCCAAGCGAAGCGCCGGGCGAAGTAGGGCCTGTTCGATGGAGCGCGCTGCGACAATTCCACTCCGACGATATTCCTTGATCCCCTGCCGGTTCCAGGGCTGCGAAACCTCCCTGCAGAGCGCTCAGTTTTCGGTCATAGCCACCATCCTTTCCAAGTAATCCTGTGATTGGCAGACATGCGTCAACCTGTCTCTTTATGTGAGTTGATAAAAGAGTCAGACTGACGCATATGGCTGTTCGTTGATTGCCATCGCAACAACGCCTCCATATTCATAACAGTAAGAATGCGAAACACTTGTATTATTTCTGTTCGCAGGGTAAATCCTTGTGGCACATCACATGCTTTAGAGTCAAGCAGAACGAATTAAAATGCCATTTTGATGGTAGTTCATGGTTGATCATAGCGTGATGAAAGGAGGCCTGAGATGATTGAATTAGTCACAAGAACTCGGAATCCATGGTCCATATTCGATGAGTTGGAGTCGCTGCAAACCGACATGAACCGGTGGCTGGAGGGGCGGGGCATGAATTGGCGAAGAGGCGTAACGGCTTATCCGCCGATCAACGTCTGGTCCTCACCGGAGGGTTTGCTGATGGACATAGAGATGCCGGGAATTGATCCCAAGGATGTAGATATATCGGTCCTTGGGGATGAACTGACGTTGAAGGGCAAGGTTAACGTCAAGGAACTCAAGAAAGGCACGGTATATCTCCGGCGTGAAAGGACGACCGGGGATTTCAGCCGCACATTGAAACTGCCGTTCCGGGTGGAAGCGGGCGCAGTGAAGGCCAGCTACAGGAACGGAGTCTTGCGGCTTTCGGTGCCGAGAGCACAGGAGGAAAAACCAAGGAAGATTGCCGTGGAGGCATGAAAGGAGGCGGATCCCATGACTGACATTCAACTTAAGAAAAGCGGCGCTGGAACCGGAAATGCAGTTCATCCAGAGGGCCCGGTCAGGAAGGCGCAGTTGCCGGAGACCGAGAGGATTTGCACGCCCCCCGTGGATATCCTGGAGGGCGGCGATGGCATTCTCCTCACCGCGGAAATGCCCGGGGTGGACCAGCAGTCCGTGGAGGTGACCGTGGAGAACAACGTTCTGACGATCGAAGGCAACGCGCATGTGGCCCTGCCGGAGGGATATGAACTTGTCGGGCAGGAATATGCAGTGGGTCGCTACCGGCGTGTTTTCACACTGTCGGACGCGATCCGGACTGAAGGGGTCCGCGCGCGGGTTCAGCATGGTGTTCTGGAAGTCACGCTGCTCAAGCGGGAGGCGGAACAGTCCAAGCGCAAGACGATCGCCATCGAATGCGACTGAGTATGGCAGGGGGAGGGCTGGGTGCTGCCTGCGCCCAGCCTGGTTTCCACGGCGTGAATCAAGAGGCGCGCAGCAGCGTCCGGATCACATCTTCCGCCGTGAAATCGGGATTGCCGTTATGGCAGAAGCGGGCGATTCCCGTGAAATCGTCTCCCAGGGTGATCAGGCAGGGTTCCGTGGTGCCGTCACGAAGCCGTTGGGGCATCCCCACATTGGCGATGAGGGCATTGCACAGGCACACCCGGCCTTCCGTTGCGGCCGGGTCTCCGCCTTTGGCAACAAAGGCCGCCTCCGGTTCCGCGGGACAGCGGTACCCGAGGGTTCCATCGTCCCGCTGGTACGCTTCCCGGAGGAATCCGAGGTTGCAGATGCGCTGCCGGTTCCGGTAGACGTCTGTCTGGGAAAGAGTGCCTTCCAGGGCCGCCACCTTGAACGGGAATCCGGTGGGAGAGGCGAGCGGATCGGTGCGGACAACCGCTTCGCCGGCTAGTGACTTGAGGACCAGCGCCCGCCGTATTTCCGGCAGGAGACCCGATTCCACGCAGAGGGCGAAGGCGGTGCCGACCTGGATCCCGCTAGCGCCTTGTTGGATCGCCGAACGGAACTGTTCGGGTGATCCATAGCCTCCTGCCAGCCAGAACGGCAGCCCTGTCTGTCGAAGGGTTTCCAGGTTGACCACATCCCGGGGGCCGTACACAGGTTGTCCGTCTTTCGTGAATTTCGCGGCTCCGCGGGGCGGTGCGTTATGGCCTCCGGCGCAGGGGCCTTCGACAATGAATCCGTCGAGGGGGCCGGTGGCTTTGCGGACCAGCACCGTGGCCAGAAGATTCGATGCAATGATCGGGAGAAAGGCCGGCTTCACAAGTTCAGGAGGCAGTCCGTTATCGTGGAACGCGGCGGGCGTAAAAGAGGAATGCCAGTTTTCCGTACCCACGGCGCCGGCGACCGCCAGGGGGTAGGTGGCCGGCTGATGGGCGGCCAAGGCCTCCAGCACCGAAGGGATTGTCATGGGGATCCCGGCGCCCATGATGACGACAGCAACGCCTGCGAGCATGGCCCCATAGAGGGATGGCAGGTGGGGAAGCTGTATTTTCTCCAGATAATTGATGCCCACGGGATTGCCGTGCCCTTCCCGCGCAAGGAAGACTTCCGTGAAATTCCCCGCCATGCAGAGGGATTGGGCCTCATGATTCGACTCGTGGGTGAGCATGGCTGTGTTCACGTAGGGGGCGTCGGGCGATTTCCCGCCGGGAATGAAATAGGCCTTGAGGATCCGTTTGGCAATCCGGCGGAAGGGGAATGCATCGAGGGCGCGGCGCACGTCGCCGTTCGGATCGCCATCCTGCAGCCGCCGGACCATCACTTGATCGAGCGCTGTTCCCGAGACGACGCCCAGCTGGCCGAGTCTGGAAACGGCTCGGGCCAGACGCCAGGTGGAAACCCCCGCGCCCATGCCGCCCTGAATAATGGGTGGAATATTCATCGAACACATAATATGGCATTAATGGACGAGAATAACCAGAACATACCGCATTTCTTTTTCGCTCTCGACAGGACGCCGAGGGAAAAGCAGGATAGGCACATCATGAATCGAGAGGATAACAACGCGACAACAGGCCGGTCGAAACGCTGGGAGGAAGGGCTGATCCGGCAAGCCCTTGAGCGGGGTGGCTCCCAGGCGGTAGCCCAAAGGGCGGCTTCGCTGGTGCGCGAGATGAACATCGTTCCTTGGGTGGCGCTGGCGGTGGCGGAGCGGCTTGTGTCGCTCCAGCAGGCGCGACTCCTGGATGCCGCCGCGCGGTGCAAGGAACTTCCGGCGGCGGTCCTGGAGGCAAGAATCCCCGTGGACCGGCTGCAGCAATCCATGCCCTATGCGCCGCACCTGCTGGCGGTGGAAGTGATGCCGATGCTCCAGCCGGGGCGATGGACACAACGGGAACTCACCAGGATCTTGGAGGTCCTGCTGCAGGCGGAGCAGAGGCGGGATGAGGCCGGCGCGCCCTTGCCGGTTCGCCTCCGGCCCGCTCAGGACTATGCGGAAACGGTTCGCCGCATGGACGCATTGATGACGGAAGCCCGGTGCGGTCTGGCCATGGCGCTGGACGTGGCGCTGGGCCGGTTGACGGATGATTTTGTGCGCCGTCATGCGGCGCATCGCAGGCGGCTGGACCGTGAATCGCGGGAAGCCGCCCTGTGGCAGGACCGGCGGCCGCCGTTCCCGGCGCACGGGGGTGGCGGTCCGCGGAGCCGTCCCTCGGCATGGCCGCGAAGGCCGGACAGCGCGGCGGGCGGCGGGCGCCATAGAACACTGCCGCCACGGCGTGACGCGAGGGGGGGCTTCAGTGCCGGAACTCCCGGAAGTTGAAACCATCGTCCGCCGGTTGCGCCGGCAAGGCATTTGCGGGCGGCGGATCCGGAACGTACACCTGGAATGGCCGGGCGTTGTGGACTTGCCGGGCCGGAAACAATTCCTGCGCACGGTGCCCGGCCGGATCATCCGCTCCCTCCGGCGGAGAGCCAAGTACCTGGTTTTCGAACTGGATTCCGGCTATCGCCTGCTGGCCCATCTGCGGATGAGCGGAAGGATCTATCTCGAGTCCAACGGTGGCAGGCATGCGGCCGCACGTCTGACGATCGAGTTGGACGATGGACGCCGGCTGCTATTCGTGGACCCCCGGAAGTTCGGCCGTTGGTCCTTGGTCGCGTCCCCGGACCCGGTTCTGCCTCATCTCGGTCCGGAACCGCTGGACAGGACTTTCACCGCGGAAAGCCTGGCCCGGCGCATGCAGGGGCTCCGGCGGCAGATCAAACCCCTGCTGCTGGATCAGTCTTTCCTCGCCGGGCTGGGCAACATCTATGCGGATGAAGCCTTGTGGATGGCCGGGATTCATCCGTGCCGCCGGTCGGAGGAACTGAATCCGGGAGAGATTCGCGCACTGCACCACGCCATCCAGGCCGTCCTGCGGCAGGGGATCCGCAACGGAGGCACATCGTTGGGCGAAGGCAGGCCGAACTTCCGGGACCCCGGGGGACGACTTGGCGGAAACCGGCGGCAACTCAAGGTGTTCCATCGAACGGGGCAGCCCTGTCCCCGGTGCGGCGCAACCATTGTCCGGATGGTGGTCGGCCAGCGGGGCACGCACGTGTGCCCCGCCTGCCAGATCAGACCTTCTTGGCTTCCTTCCGCTTCGCGATGATCTCTTCCGCGAGAGCGAAAGGAACAGATTCGTAGTGCTCGAAGTGCATGGTGAAGGAGGCGCGTCCCTGCGAGATGGTGCGGACCGTGTTGGCATAGCCGAACATCTCGCTCAGCGGAACCATGCCGCGGACCGCCTTGTATTCGCCCTGTTCGTCCATGCTCTCAATGCGGCCGCGCCGCTGGCAGACCGATCCGGAAACGGCCCCCGTAAAGTCCTCCGGTGTGACTACTTCCACGGACATGACGGGTTCCAGGAGTTGCGGTCGTGTCTCCAGGAACAGTTGGCAGAAACCGGCGCGAGCCGCCTCGATAAACGCGAACTCGTTGGAGTCCACCTCGTGATAGGTGCCGTCGTAGACCGTGACGCGCATATCCACCACGGGATATCCCGCCACCGGCCCTTTCGCCATGGCCTTGACGATGCCCTTCTCCACGGCCGGAATAAACTGCTGCGGAATACGGCCGCCGCGAACCTCGTTGACAAATTCGAACCCCTGCCCGGGATCCAGAGGCTCCAGCTTGAGACAGACATGCGCGTACTGCCCGCGCCCGCCGGATTGCTTGACGTGCTTGTACTGCCCGTCCGAGACCGCCGTTCCGGTTTCCCGGTACGCCACCTCGGGCCGGCCGATCTTCGCGGCGACGCCGAACTCCCGGCGCATGCGGTCCACAAGGATTTCCAAGTGCAGTTCGCCCATGCCGGAGATGACGGTTTCCTTGGTCTCGTCGTCGAAGCCCACCACGAACGTGGGATCCTCATCCGCCAGCGAGTGCAGGGCGTTGCCGAGTTTTTCGTCATCGGCGCGGCTCTCGGGGGCGATGCTGATGGACATAACGGGGGCGGGGAACTCGATGGACTCGAGCAGGATGGGATCTTCCACGCAACACAGCGTGTCTCCGGTCTTTGTCTGCTGGAGGCCGACGACCGCGACGATGTCGCCGCACTGGGCGGAATTGATGGATTCCTGGCGGTTGGCGTGCATTCGCAACAGGCGGCCGATCCGCTGTTCCTCGTTCTGGGTGCTGTTGAACACCACCGTTCCGGCGTTGATCTTTCCTGAATACACGCGCACGTAGGTCAGTTTGCCCATGTGCTTGTCGGACATGATCTTGAACGCGAGCGCCGAAAAGGGTTCATCCGCGGAATGGGCCCGGTGCACTTCGCCTTTGCCGACCTGTCCGATAACCGGCGGGATATCGGCCGGCGAGGGGAGGTAGTCGACAATTCCATCCAGAAGACGCTGGATACCCTTGTTCTTGAAGGCGGAACCGCAATAGACGGGAATCACGCGGCGGGCAATCGTGGCCTTGCGGATAATGCCCTGGATTTCATCCTCGGTCAGATCCCCCGTTTCGAGGAACTTTTCCAGGAGTTTGTCGCATTGCTCGGCGCACTTTTCCACGAGGTTCGCGCGCCACTTCCTGGCCTTCTCGATCTTGTCCGCCGGGATGTCCTCCTCGGTCCATGTCCGTCCCCGGTCGGCCTCATTGTAGTAGACGGCCTTCATCTTCACCAGATCGATGATACCCGCGAAGGCATCCTCCGATCCGATCGGCACCACGACCGGGACGGCGTTGGCGCCGAGGATGTTCTGGATTTCCTCGACGACGCCGAAGAAATCGGCGCCGATGCGGTCCATCTTGTTCACAAAGGCGATCTTGGGGACGTTGTATTTTTCGCTTTGCCGCCAGACCTGCTCCGATTGAGGCTGGACACCGCCCACGGCGCAAAACAGGGCGATGGCGCCATCGAGGACGCGGAGGCTGCGTTCGACCTCCGCCGTAAAGTCCACGTGTCCGGGAGTATCGATCACGGAGATGCGGTGATCGCGCCAGGATGTGGTGGTGGCGGCGGAAGTGATGGTAATGCCGCGTTCCTGTTCCTGAACCATCCAGTCCATGGTGGCGGCGCCGTCATGGACTTCCCCCAGTTTGTGTGTTTTCCCGGAGAAATACAGGATGCGTTCGCTGACAGTGGTCTTGCCGGCGTCAATATGGGCCATGATGCCGATATTGCGCAAGTTCGACAGGGGTACGAGTTCTTCCATGATTCCATTGCTCCTAGTCTTCCACGGCACATGGCCCGGTTGTGACGGAGTCTGTGGCGCTGGAAAAAGCGGCGTACTATGAAGACAGAGGGCGTTCGTGGCAAGGAAATTTCTTCTTGCAACTGGCTATTAGCCTATTTCGTGCCGTATAAAGACGCTAAGTTTTTAGGTTGCGTTTTCTCTTAAGCTGGGCATGGTTCGTGGCGATGGAGTTGGCTGGGGCCAGTTCCGGCGGGGTTCGCGCCCGCAGTTGGCGGCAGCCGGAGGTGTCGCAAGGAGGTCAAGCATGGAAACGAGTAGAAACGGATGGGTCGGGCTGGCGTGGTGTTGAAGATGCGGTGAGGAGTGGATACCATGACAGAGCGGTTGCGTAGGACATGGAGAGGGCTGGCGCTGGTGTCCGGTTCTCCACGAAGTACTTCGATTCCGAGACTGCCTTCTACTACTACGGCCTGAGATTCTACAGCCCGGAGGTGGGGAGGTGGATCAGCAGGGATCCGATAGGGGAGAGGGGTTGGGGTGTTCTTCAGAAGATACAAGAGCACGTGCCTTTGGCTGCTGCTATGCTACTGGGGGATGAAAGCAATGCCGGCTATGTTGCGATGGGGAACAACCCTGCAGTGCTGCTGGATCCGTTTGGTCTCTCCGTTTGGGGTTCGCCGGGGCTGCCGAGCATTTGTTTCCCAATTTGGCAGGAGACAATCTGGGTTGACGTTGAGGTGCCAGATGTGTCGCCCTGGCTTCCTGTCAGGTTACTTCCCGGGAGACCCGGCTCGCGGCCTGGCATCATTGATTTGTTTGAGTTTTGGTATCGCGTGGGCTCCGTCCGCCAGGAGCAATGGCTTAAGATCTACTACATGTGTTTATGTGGTCCCGACAAACCACCGACATTAAGCCCCACCGGAAGGAGTCGATTGCACTGGTGGATTGAATTCACAATCACTCCTGCCGGTGTGGACCCCAATCTCCCCTGCGACAACATGTTTTGTATGGGGAGGCATGTTTCTGCCGGAGGCGTTCAATGATTCGACAAACCCTGTCAGTATTCGCGCTGCTGTCGGTTCTTCGCCTTCCCGCATGTGAGTTTGTGGGGCAAAGGGTGCTGCCGGCAACTGCTCATCTGGCTATTCCGGACGGTGAGGTTATCGTGCTTGAAACACATACAGAATGCGCCCTGTTAGTGCTTACCAATCAAAGCACACGACTAGAGCGGATGGATTATGCCGTCTACAAGGTCGTTGCCGCCGGCGAAGACTGGTCTGTGCGGCAGGCGTATGCCACGCAGTGCGTCACATCAGTGGCCTGTGCTCCATTCTACATTGGATGGTCAGGCGCGGGTCAGGGCAAGGGTTACTTATACCCGGGAAGAAGTCCGTTCGGCAGATCACAACCGCAGGATTTGTGTGTATATAGGACGCGGACAAACAATCTGGATTATGTCGGGCGATGTCCGTCGCGGAAATCCTTTGAGAAGCTAGAGCGGATTGAATAATACTGTAGCCGCATGAGGCGAACCAGTTGATGGCGTCTTGGGCTGATAGGAGTTGCTCTTGGGAATGGAGTTGAAGGCCCTACGTCTCGACATTCGACAAATGACATGACCCGCTGACCATGGCCTACACCTACACAGCCGCAACCCCGAAAACGCACACCCCTTTTGCACAATTGGAGAATCGAGGCCTGATTTGTTGCGGGGAAGGAGTTCGTGTGGTAAATTCCAACCATGAGCAAGGCCGAGAAGCTTTTGGCGCAGATCCTGAGCGGGAGGGCCGATGCGAACATTGGTTTCGAGGATTTGGTTCACCTGTTGCGGCGGATGGGGTTCGAGATGCGGGTCAGCGGCAGTCACCATTTGTTCAGGCTGGCCGGGGTGGAGGAGAAGATCAACCTGCAGAGGGACGGAAGCAAGGCGAAGCCGTATCAGGTGAAGCAGGTTCGGAATGTGGTTTTGAAGTACCGTCTGGGAGACTGACATGGACAAGTACGAGGTCATCATCTACTGGAGTGCCGAGGACGGCGTGTATGTTGCGGAGATTCCGGAACTGCCCGGCTGTATGGCGCACGGCAAGACCCAGCGCGAGGCCCTCACCAATGTGCGGCAGGCGGTTGCCCTGTGGATCAAGACGGCCGAGGAGTTCGGCGACACGGTGCCGGAACCGAAGGGCCGACGCTTGGCCTTTGCCTGACCTTCTCACACCTTCTCACAGCTTCTCACAACCTTCTCAGAGGTTCAAGAAGCCGCAACGTGCTACAGGCAAGGGAGTTGCGAGGAAAGCTTCTCACATTGCGGCAAAACGCTTATTGGAAGAAACTGCACGCATAGTAGATGCTGCGTAGTAGTAACGAGCGATCTCCCATGGCCTACACCTGCACAACCTCAACCCGGGAACGCAAGGCCAGTCTTCGCCCCGTGCACGGGGCTACGTCAACGGCTTCCTGAGGTACCTGGGGCAGGGCGGCGCGGTGGGGCGGGCGCTGGCGGAGGTGCTGCGGCCGGTCAAGGAGCCGGTCTTCCTGCCCGGCAGCGTGATCAGTCACGAGCAGATGCGCCGGCTGCTGGGCACGGTGGCCACGGACACGCCCGAGGGCTACCGGTTCCGGACGATGCTCGAGGTGCTCTACTCCGGCGGGATGCGGATCGCGGAGCTGCTGGGGCTGGACCTCGGGGACGTGGACTTCGCCGGGGGCACCGCCAAGGTGCTGGGCAAGGGCCGCAAGGAGCGTATCGTGCCCCTGGGCAGGACGGCCGTGCAATACCTGGAGGGCTACCTCAAGGCGGTGCGTCCGCTCCAGGCCGGGGCGACCGGGGAGCGGGCGGTCTTCGTGGACGGCAGCGGCCGGCGGTTCCCCTACTACACGTTCCTGCGGCTGGTCCATGCCGCCGCCCGGCGGGCGGGGGTGCCGGCCAACGTTACGCCGCACACCTTCCGGCGAAGTTGCGCCACGGAACTGCTGCGCGGCGGGGCCAACATGTACCACGTCAAGGAACTGCTCGGCCACGAGTCGCTCGACACGCTCAAGCACTATGCCAGGCTCACCATCACGGACCTCAAGCGGGAGCACCAGCGCTGCCATCCGAGGGAACGGGAGGCGAGGGCGCGGGAGCAGGGCGGGGAATGCCTTGACGGGGGATAGGGCAATGAGTATCGTAATTACAGATAGCGGGTTTGAAAATGCGGGCATGAAAAAGCGTCTATATGTCGATGTTTGCACGTTGTGTCGACCCTATGACGATCAGAATTTGCTACCCATTCGGCTGGAAACCGATGCGTATTACCTGATCATGACTCACATCGAGCAGGGGAGATACATGGCGGTTGTTTCCCCCGTGCATTTTGCGGAAGTCGCTGATATCAGTGATGTATATCAACGGGTGGAAGTCGAAAACTTGTTGAAACGGTTCCATGCTGGGAGTACATACTCGGCAGTTGCCATGAGAGACCGGGCGGAAGAGCTGATTCGCTTGAAGTTTGGCGTCGCGGACGCGGCGCACGTTGCGTTCGCGGAAGTCTTGGCCGATGTGCTTATTTCATCCGACAAGACTTTGATCAAACGGTGCCGGACTTGCCGCGTGAAGGTCGAGGCGTATGACCCGCTTGAATTTGTGACAAGGGAGAGCCTGCAATGAAATCGGTGGCATTAATGGAAGATGTGACGTTGGTCGAAAAGGGTGTCAGCCTGCTTATGAAGAAATTGGGGCCGGTTGAGACCCAGCGCTTTCTTTCGCTTTCGACAGGGAAACGCATGGATTCTGTGCGCCGCCATCGTTTGTGGCAGCAGGGGTTGGAAAAGAATGAGTTCCTCAACCGTGTAATCCGGTAGGGTTGCGGTCGCCGGGTCACATCCTCTGCGTTTCCTGTGGCGTCCCCTGGACGGGCTGATCTAGCAATCACTATCCCTAAACTCTCGCCCAGATTGTCTCCGGATTTTGCTTCCTTCCTGCCGGAAATCATCGTAATTTCCTGAGCAACAGGAAAAGCGATTCCCATGGGCTATTTTGTCACAGAAGAACCAAGGAATATCCTGGCGGCAAAATCTTTTGCAGCCCCGAAAACGCACACCCCCTTTGCGCAGATGGAGAAACGTGGCCTGAGATTCTACTCCCCCAGCATCGGAAGATGGATGAGCCGGGATCCGATTGGGGAGTACGCGTTTCTTGTTGCGTATTCGCATGGCAAGACCTTGCCGCAACGAACTTATCTTCGAAACGAATCGCTCAAGCCTTTGTATCCGTTTGTGCATAATAGTCCGATCCAACAAGTAGATCCGCTCGGGCTAACAAGCCTGTGTGATGCTTTCATGCCAGGCATGCCTGGGGCAAAATATGCAATAGGACCGGGTGACAAATGCTTCAACCGGGACTGTCTTGTGGGCGCATGCGATGACTTTCTGCGGTGTTGTAGTGATGCCGTCGGTGGAATCTGGGGTGATCTGGGCAAATGCCTCATCGGTTGCCTTCCGGCTTTGTATTTCGGCCCTGGCGCTTATGGGGGCTGTGTGGCTGCTTGCACCGGGACAGGCACGGCGATCCAGTTTGCTGCGTGCCTAACTGAGTATCAGGCACGTAAGAGTGGCTGTGAGGTCGATAAATGCTATTGTAGAGGGCTGTGAGCAGTATGGCTATACTGTTGTGTCTGTACTTCATTGCTCTCATGAGTGGATGTGCGGTGTCGCACATCCAGTTTGCCCGGATCTGCGTTGAGAACGGCAAGAACGTCCATTGTCGAGTTGCGCATGTGGTCGGAGCCCTGGTATTCACGCTCTTGGCGATGACTCTGACTTTCTTGTTTGCCGCATTGGCTTCACTGAAATGGGGGGCATGTACGGTAAACATCGTGCTTGTAGCCCTCGCTGTCCTATGGGCAGCAGGCGCATATGTTCTTCTATGGAAGCTTCCTTGCCGCTGGGTATTCAGGCGCAGGAGTCAGTCAATTGTGGCTTCTGCTGAGCAGTCGTCAGGCCGTAAGTCTGATAGTCGCTAACATGACCCACTGACCATGGCCTACCCCTACACAACCTCGACCCCAAAACGCCTAGCCGCCGATATTCTTGCGAGCCCGAAAACGCATGGCCCCTTTGCGCAAGTGGAGAAACGTGGCCTGAGATTCTACCACCCGGGGCTGGGGAGGTTCATCAACCGGGATCCTGCCGGATATCTTGGCGGCAACAATATCTTCGCATTCGTGGGGAATAACCCTTGTTGCCGGGTTGATTTGCTTGGTCTGACGGACACTGAATACTACGACGTTGGTGGCCCTTATTACCAACTGGCCTTGAAGCTTGGGCCGGATGAATGGGGCACTGCCAGCGCTGTGCTAACCTACCGTCTTCTCACGGGAAATATCTCGACAAAGAAAGAGGCCGATTCCTCATGCAGTGATTGTTACCGTCGCGTTGTTACCTACAAACGAGATGTCGAATTCTACGCTGATAAGCTAAAGATCCGCCTGCCCAATTGGACGGCCTACTCGAGCGCGTCGGCTGATGAGAAGAAAGCATGGGACAGCATGATCGCTGCGCTTACTGCACACGAACAGCACCACATTGACATATACAAGGAGTTCAATGCTGTAGTGAATCTTCAGGGCGTCGGTAGCGATTGCCTCTACTCCAAAGCCAAGCAAGCGGCATGGGAGGCTTTCAAGAAGAAGTTGGACGACGAGTTCAAGAAACGTGAGGATGAGAATGAAAAGAAGCAGAAGCAGTACGATGCCGATACGAATCACGGGGCCAATGAGGGTGTTGTCCTTCCTCAAGTCTGAACGATTGCGTTGCCTCACGATCGTGCTCAATGTCATTTTGTTGGGGACGCATGCAGGGACCATTTCTTTTGCCTCCGATTCTGATGCCTGCAAAGAAATGAACGTATTCCTGCAGAAGGTGAGTATCCGAAGTGTACCGGGCAGTGATCGCTGGCGAATGTGTCTCGATCTCGCTCTGACAAATCGGACTGCGGACACGTTTGTGATTTTGCCTTCAGAAATGGCCGTAGAGTACCGCCTTGAGTATCCCGATGGTGAATCAGACACCGAGAAGTGGGGTAGTCAGACCGTTAGCACATCTGCACGGAACATAGCTGAAATTGATGTTCCCGTGGTTCGTCTAGAGCCTGGAGCGATGAGGTCTCTTTCCTTGTGTGAGGTGGTTACTTCTCAACCTCGAGTTGGCTCCGGTCTCTTGGTGCTTTCTCTTCGTTGCTCTCCGTTCTATCCTGATGCCGCTCCCGCCGAAGGACTGGTGTTTCGCCAAGAACTTCGCGTTCAATCCAAGGTTCACATCGTTTACAACCCGACCTTGTCCGAATACATCATAACACCATCATCCCTCGACAACCTGACCGGTGCCCGACCCGCTGGCGGCAAACCGTGATCAGCGACTCTTGATCTGCCTCACTGTTACCGACTGTTTTGTGACCGCCAGCACGGACCCCGAATTAAACCTGTTGAAAACGGATTCGATTTCCGCGTTGAGCTGTTACCGTCTTTTTTGTGACCGTAAGCGGTTCCCGAATTAAACCTGTTGAAAACGGCCTCGATTTCCGCGCTGAGCCCGTAAAAAGTCCCCGGCTACGTCGTAGACTTCCTCCGTCGCACAAGGCTATGGAGGACAAGTCGCCGCGGCACGCCCGGCCACGTCGTAACGGATTGTGGCCGGTGCGACGGGATGGGCCGGCTGCACCGGTCCTTCTTCTTCCCGGTTCGACGTCTGGGGCAGGCCATGGGAATGCCAAGGGCATTGCGTTTCCGTGGCAATAGCGGCATCGTAACCTTCCTGAGGAAGGAGGGAGCGGGGATGAAGACGGCGAAGCGTTGGCGCCGGAGGCGGTGCAGGCATTGCGACCGGGAATACGAGCCCGATCCCCGGACGGCGAAGCGGCAGAGATACTGTGGCCGTGCGGAATGCCAGAAGGCGCGGCGGCGCCGCACAGCCAAGCGGGAGCACCAGCGCTGCCATCCGAGGGAACGGGAGGCGAGGGCGCGGGAGCAGGGCGGGGAATGCCTTGACGGGGGAAAGGGCAATGAATAGCGTACTGGCCAATGAGAAAATCCATAACCCAGAAGCAGATTGATCCCGCTGAGTATCCCTTCGGACAGAAGGAAGGGGTTGATCTGGAGTTCAAGGAGGCGACGCACACCCTGCCGAAGAACCTTTTTGAAACCATCTGCGCGTTCCTGAACATGGACGGCGGGCTCGTGGTGTTGGGCGTGGCGGATGATGGGACGGTAACGGGTGTGGCTCCAGAGGCGGTGGAACGGCTCGCCGTCGAAATCGCCAACCTGTCGAACAACCCCTCCAAGTTGGACCCGCCACGTCTTCTCTTTCCGCAGGCCTTGGAAATCAATGAACGGTGGGTCATCAAGATCCAGGTGTCTGCCAGTTCCAATGTCCACCAGACGGCAGGGCAGGTCTATCTCCGAAGCCAGCAAGGGGATTACAGGATTTCCGACCTGCATCGTATTGCCGCTTTGGTCAACCGCAAGATGGGGACGTATACCGAGCAGCGGGTCCTCCCGTACTTGGAGATGTCTGACTTGCGGCCTGATCTTTTTGAGAAGGCTCAGGCCTTGATGGCGGCGCGTAAGCCCAAGCATCCTTGGGCGAGTCTTTCGCCGGAGGCCCTGCTGACCATTGCAGGATTTGTCCGGCGGGATGTCTTCACGGGGAAGGTCGGGTATACCCTGGCTGCGGCCCTTATGTTCGGGACAGATTCGATCATCCAGAGCGTTGCGCCCGGCTACAAGTTCGACGCCTTGCTGAGGCGGCGCGACATCGAACGGTATGACGACCGGGAACTCGTGTGCACCAACCTGATCGATTCCTTTGATATTCTTATGGGATTCATAGACAAGCATCTCAACGACCCCTTCTATCTTGAGGGCGTGATACGGGTGAGTCTCCGTTCCTTGATCTTCCGTGAGTTGGTGGCGAATGTCATTGCTCACCGCGAATACGTTAGCCCGGCGGCCGCCACCATCAAGATTTATCAGGATCGGGTTGAGTTCAAGAACCCGAACGTCCCGCACGGGCATGGTCCCATTGATCCCCTTAATTTCACCCCTTATCCGAAGAACCCGAGCATCTGCCAGTTCATGATTCAACTGGGTCAGTTTGATTCCTTGGGTTCGGGGATCAATAAAGTGACCCACTATCACCCGTTCTATGCGCCAGGCGCCCCGCCTCCATCTTTCGTTGAAGGCGATATGTTTACAACCATCATCCCTTTGGCCCCAGTGGGGGCCGAGTCAGGGGCCGAGTCAGGGGCCGAGTCAGGGGCCGAGTCAGGGGCCGAGTCACTGTTGCGGGCGTTGCTTACGGCTCCGCTCACTGCGGCCGAGTGGTCCAAGAAGACAGGGCGAGTAACTGTGACCGGCGCATTCAAACGATCCATTCGGGACTTGCTTGCCGGGAGTTTGGTCGAGCGTACGATCCCGGACAAACCCAATAGCCGCCTCCAGGCATACCGCCTCACGGACAAGGGGCGCGCGGTGCTGGCCAAGACAAAATAACGCCTGCAGCCTGCATTCTCGCGCCAGAACTTTCTCCGGATTTTGCTTCCTTCCTGCCGGAAATCATCGTAATTTCCTGAGCAACAGGAAAAGCGATTCCCATGGGCTATTTTGTCACAGAAGAACCAAGGAATATCCTGGCGGCAAAATCTTTTGCAGCCCCGAAAACGCACACCCCCTTTGCGCAGATGGAGAAACGTGGAGGGCTACCTTAAAGCGGTGCGTCCGCTGCAGGCCGGGATGTCCGGGGAAGCGGCACTCTTCGTGAACGGCAGCGGACGGCGGTTCCCGTACCACACCTTCCTGCGGCTGTTACATGCCACGGCCCGGCGGGCCGGACTGCCGGCCAACGTCACACCCCACACCTTCCGCCGCAGTTGCGCCACGGAGCTGCTCCGCGGCGGCGCCAACATGTACCACGTCAAGGAACTGCTCGGCCACGAGTCGCTCGACACCCTCAAGCACTACGCCAAGCTCACCATTCTCGACCTGAAGAAGGAGCACGCACGTTGCCATCCGCGGGAAAAGGACGGGGGATGACGAATGAACGCTTGCCTTGTTCGCTCGACGGCGTATAGTATGCAAGTGGGAATTCCCACCAGCAAAGAGACAGGAGCGGCGACTATGACAACGGCAGTGGTGAAAGAATATGACGTTCATTTGGACGACAAGAAGCGCGTTACATTGCGTGGCGCAACCTCCGAGTACTATGCCGTGCAGATATTCTCCTCAGGCATCGTGGTCCTTGAGCCCAGAGTGCTGACTCATCCGGCAAACGTCTCCCCAAAGACCTTGCGGATGATGGACAAGGCGGTGGGCAATTTCAAGAAGGGCAAGGTTTCGCCTCCCATTGACATCCGCAAGCACCTCGGGATGGCCCGCGCATGAGTGCCTTTGCCATTCGCATGGGCATTCCGGAGATGGCGGATTACTGGAACGACCTTTCGGGCCGTGCCAGCACCAACCGGTTGAACGAAGAGGAGAAGAGGCATTTCAAGAAGCTCGTCAAGACTCTGAATCACCTCAGCGCGAATCCCCGCCATCCCGGGCTGGAGTCCCATGAGATCAACGACCTGAGTCGGCGCTATGGCCTGCGGGTGTGGCAATCCTATCTGGAGAACAAGACCCCTGCGGCGGGGCGTCTCTTCTGGGTCTATGGACCAGAACGAGGCGAGATCACAATTATCGGCATAGAACCCCATCCGGAAGACAAGAAAAGCGGCGCCTACGATCGCATTCCCTTGTCCAGGCTTCCCCCGCGTTGACGGCCGTCCTGTCCATTCCAAGCTCCTGCAGATTTTGTCTTCCTTCTCCGCGGCGTTCGTCGTACATTCCTACCTATCAGGAACAACGACTTCCATGGGCTACCACCTCACATCCGAGGCCGAAAACGCAGTGCCGGAAAATCCCCTTGCGAGCCCGAAAACGCACACTCCCTTGCCACAAGTGGAGAAACGTGGGTTTCGATCCCTCACGGGAATCGTTGTTCACCCCAAAGACTCCGCTATGCCACTCCCTCTGTCACGACCCAAAATGTGCCATCTCATTTTCCGGGAAGTACCGTGACTTCCCGCCCGAGATCAGGAAATCTGAACTTCCCGCTCCCGGGACTCAAACCCCTTGTTGCGCAACACCGGACCCAGAAAATCGTTCTTCAGAATCCCAATCCGCCCTTCCGTCTGCGCCCGCCGACGTTGAATATCCGCAAACCCTTCCTCCTCCATCCGCTCGTGCAGCGCCGGAACGGAACGCGGGCAGATCCCGTTGAGAATCCCATGCTTCCACAGGATTCGCCAGTCACCCATATACCTACCCGTTCTCACCACGCCGCGCCAATTCGTTCACCTCAACACGAACTACCTCCCACGGCCCCGTCAACTTCAACAACTTCCGATACAATGTTGTCGCATCCATCCGCTCATCCTATGCTCATCCGCCAACCCGCTGCTCAACCGTTGCACACCCCCCGTTCAATGCAATTCTTCATCCCGAAGGGATAGAGCGCGGCTCACAGCCTCTGCTCACACAAGCCACGCACACCCGCGCGTTGCCTCGGCCCACCACTACCACAACCCCTTGGGGGTACCGACTCAAAACCCGGAAGCCCCTCTTTTGCAGCCCCGAAAACGCATGGCCCCTTTGCGCAAGTGGAAAGAGATGGGCTGAAGGCTGATGAATCCGATGTTGAGATTGACGGGCGGAGGGAATAATATTCGTTGCATTAACGGGAGACGGTCTGATGGTTCAGCAACGGAAAGAAATCATGAAGCGGCTGGCGGAGCATATGGACGAGTTCCGCTGCCGCGGAATCAAGTCACTGGCCGTGTTCGGCTCTTTTGCTCGTGACGAAGCCACGCCTGCAAGCGACGTGGATTTGTTGGTTGAGTTTGATCGCCCCCTGGGATTGTTGGAGTTCTTCCGAGTTCAGCACGATATCGAGGCTCTGTTGGGCGTGGATCGTGTTGATTTAGTGATGCCCAAGGCTTTGAAACCCTCATTACGCGGCAAGATCCTTGCGGAGGCCATCAGTGTCGCATAGGGACTGGAAACTGTTGGCGACGGACATCCTGGATGCTATCGGACGGATTCAGGCGTACACAGACGGGATGGCCTATGAGGCTTTTGAGGATGACGATCGCACGATAGACGCTGTGATTCGCAACTTCATTACGATTGGCGAAGCGGCTGGCCGTGTGCCTGCTGAGGTGGCGGCGAAGTATGCCGACATTCCCTGGCGCCTGATGGCCGATATGCGGAATTTTGCTGTGCACCATTATTGGGGCGTGGAGTCGGAGGTCCTGTGGAAGACGATTCAGGATGATCTTCCCGGGCTGATCCCAATGTTGAAACAAATGGCTGGCGTTGCGGACACCCTATGATTGACGACAATTTCTGGAAGTCGGGGTAGTCAACGGGGGGAACCGCATACCCTTTAACGGGTTGAGAGTGAAGGGGTGGCGGCCACAAAGTCGACAAATGACCTGACCCACCGCCCGTTGAGAAAGGGGTTCACATGTTCTGGCGGGAATGATGCTCTGCGAGTGTCAAACGATGGCGGGAGTTCCATGTGATAACACGTGAAGCTGACTATGGGATGAGAATTGTTCTGGCGTTGAGCCGGGAATGGACGGATGGCGAACGGAAGTTCCTTTCGGTCAGTGCGATTGCCCGCGGTATGCAGATCCCCTACCGGTTCCTCCGGAAAATAGCACGGCGTATGGTCACGAATGGACTGATCGAGAGCCGTCGCGGGAAGTTTGGAGGGCTTCGACTTGCCAGGCCGCCATCCAGGATTTCCGTGCTGGATGTCGTTCAAATCATGGACCCCGACAGCATGGACCTGAGCGCTTGCGCGCGCAATCCCGTGATCTGTGAACGTTTCAGCGGATGTCCAATCGCAAAGGCTCTGGCGGAAGTGCAGATGGAAGTGACTGACCGGTTGAGCCGGGCAACCTTCGATACCCTCGCCGCATGCGAGAAGTGCGCGCCACCCTCCAAGATTCTGGAAGAAATCGGCTGATAAAGCACGCCAAGTGAGGCGGCCCGGATCCCGGTTCAGGGCTTGAGAAGCCGCAAACTCCAGAGAACCACCATAAGGGTCGCTCCGGTGTCGGCGGCAATGGCCATCCAGAGTGAGGCCATGCCGCCGAACGAGAGCGCCAGGATCAGCATCTTGATGCCAATGGCGAAAAACGCATTGCCGCGTATGGTCCCCATCACCCGCCTGGCATGCGCAATGAGCCACGGGATCTTGAGAAGGTCTTCCGTCATGAGCGCGATGTCGGCGCTTTCGATGGCGGTGTCCGAGCCCGCGGTCCCCATGGCGATGCCCAGGCTGGAGGCCGCCATGGCGGGGGCGTCGTTCACGCCATCGCCGACCATGGCGGTGAATCCATGTTCGGCGGTCATCCGGTGCACATGGCGCATCTTGTCGCCGGGCAGCAGTTCGGCGTGATACTCATCCACACCCGTCAACCGGGATATCGCTGCGGCGGTGCCTTCATTGTCTCCCGTCAGCATGGCGATACGGGCGATACCCGCGCGGCGTAATGCGGTCACCATCGCCGAGGCTTGCGGCCGGACTTCGTCGGCAATGCCGATGACGGCAACAACGGAGGCGCCGGTCCCGACGACCACGACCGAGTGGCCGGCATCTTCCATGCCCAGGATGCGGTCGTGGATGGAGGCCGATTCAGCGTTCATCTCGTGAAGCAGGCGGTGGCTTCCGATCCAGAAGGACTTCCCCCCGATGACTCCGCGCGCGCCTTTGCCTGGAAGGCTGGTGAGCGATTCCACGGGCGGCGGGCGCAGGCCGGCGGCATCGGCGGAGCGGCGGATGGCCAGCGCCAGGGGGTGTTTCGAAACGGTTTCCAACCCGGAGGCCAGCGCGAGCGCTTCCCCGGCCGTAAAGCCGTTGAAAGGGACGATCGCCTGCACCGACGGATCGCCGCGCGTCAGGGTTCCGGTCTTGTCGAGGGCCATGGCCTTAAGCCTCGCCGCGGCTTCCAGATGAACCCCTCCCTTGATCAGGACGCCGTGGCGCGCGGCGGCCGTGATTCCGGCGATGATCCCCACGGGTGTGGAGATAACCAGGGCGCAGGGGCAGGCGATCACCAGTGTGATCAGCGCCCGGTCCAGCCATTCGCCCCATCCGCCCCGGAATACGAGCGGCGGAAGCATGGCGATGCCCAGCGCCAGCAGGATCATGACGGGCGTGTAGCGGCGGGCGAACCGTTCGATCCATTGCTCCATGGGAGCACGGCGGTTCTCCGCTTCCTCCACCATGCGAATGATGCGGGCAAGGACTGTCTCGCCGGCCGGCTTTGTCACACGGAACGTCAGGATGGCTTCGTTGTTGATGGTCCCCGCGTAGACCGGGCTGCCGGGGCCTTTCTTTACGGGTGCCGACTCCCCGGTGAGCGACGATTCGTTGACGCTCCCTTCGCCGAGCAGGATTTCTCCATCCATGGGGATGCGTTCGCCCGGGGGGGCGACGAGCGTGGCGCCCACCGGAACCTGATCCACCGGCAGGATTTCCATGCGGCCGGAGGAGGGAGAGATCCGGCGGGCGGTGGGGGGCGTAAGCCGCATCAGGGCCTGGATGGCGTGACGGGATCGCGAAACGCTCCACGATTCGAGCCACAGCGACAGGGCAAAGAGGAAGGAGGTGGCGGCGGCTTCGACCCAGTCACCCAGGGCAAGCGCGCCCAGAATGGCGATGGTCATGAGCAGGTTCATGTCCGGTCGGAGGCTTGCAGCCGAGGCGGCCGCCTTGGGAACGATGTGCCACGTGCCGAACAACACGGCGGCCAGCAGGCTGGCCATGCAGGCGGGGGAAAGGG
>CAYWKN010000019.1:0-20979 GCA_964458765.1 uncultured Verrucomicrobiota bacterium | reverse complement strand
TCGTGTGCACCACCGACGATCCCTGCGACGACCTGGCCCATCACCGCGCCGTGGCCGCCGACCGTTCGTTCCCCGTCAAGGTCCTGCCCACCTGGCGGCCCGACAAGGGGATGGCGGTGGAGACCCCGGCGGCTTTCAATGCCTGGGTGGACCGTCTGGGGGCGGCCGCGGGCATGGAGATCGGCACGTTGGACGAATACCTCGAAGCCCTGCGGCGTCGGCAGAAGGCGTTCCATGAGGCGGGCTGCCGCCTGTCGGACCACGGGATCGAGACCGTCTATGCCGAGGACTATACACAGAGCGGCGTGGCGGCCGATTTCCGCGCCCTCCGTGACGGGCGGGCGCTGGAGGCGGCGGCACAGGCGCGGTTCAAGTCCGCGATGCTGGTCGAGTTCGGCCGGCTCGACCACGAGTTCGGGTGGACGCAGCAGTACCACCTGGGCGCGCTGCGCAACAACAACTCCAGGCGGTTCGCCGCGCTCGGGCCCGACACCGGGTTCGACAGCATCGGCGACTTCGAGGTGGCCCGGCCGCTGTCCCGGCTGCTCGACCGGTTGGACCGCGAGGACCGGCTGCCGCGCACGATCCTGTACAATCTCAACCCCCGCGACAACGAGCTGCTGGTCACCATGTGCGGCAATTTCCAGGACGGGTCCGTGGCCGGCAAGATCCAGCACGGCAGCGGCTGGTGGTTCCTGGACCAGAAGGACGGCATGGAGCGCCAGATCGAAAGCCTTTCGCAATTAGGATTGCTCCGCCGGTTTGTGGGCATGCTGACCGACAGCCGGTCCTTCATTTCCTATCCCCGGCACGAGTATTTCCGCCGCATCCTGTGCAATCTCCTGGGCCGCGACATGACGGCGGGCCTGGTGCCCGCCGATGAAGCGCTGGTGGGCGGCATGGTGCGGGACATCTGTTACCGCAACGCCGCGCGTTATTTCGGGTTCGATCTGCCGGTGGAGCCGTAGGCACGGGCCTCACGAATGCAGCCGGCGGTATCCTGACGGGGAAAGGCCGAAGGTGGCCGTGAATTGACGGATGAAATGGCTGTGGTCGTAGAACCCGCATTGCACGGCGATCTCGGTGATCTTGGTGGAGGAGGCCGCCAGCATCTGGCAGGCCTTGTTCAGGCGCAGCCGGATGAGATACTGCATGGGTGTGACCTGGAACAGCGCCTTGAACCGGCGCTCGAACTGGCTCAGGGACAGGTGAGTCAGCGACGCCAGCCGGGGGACGGAAATGGACTCCGGGAAATGCTTGTCCATGTACTCCATGACCACAGCCATCTCCCGGTACCGGCCGGCGGTCACGGTGGCGCGGGTCAGGTCGCGGGTGAAACCCGCCAGACCGATCACCTCGCCCCGCGGATCGCGGACGGGAACCTTGGTGGTCACATGCCAGCTGATGCTCCGGTTGGCGTTGGGGACCAGTTCCACCCGGCTGGCCATGGGCTTGCCGCTGCGCATCACCTGCCGGTCGTCTCGTACGAAGTGGTTGGCCAGTTCCCGCGGCGAGAAGTCGTAGTCCGTCTTGCCGAGGATATCCGCCAAACGCCGGCCCCCCAGCATTTCCACGAATGCGGGGTTCGCGTGGACAAATTCGCTCTTCAGGTTTTTTACAAAGAAACTGACGTCCGGGAGGAAATCAAACAGCTTCATGGCCGAATGAATCAAGGGGGAATCATCCGCCGGGTCTGTCTTGCGCATGCCGGGAAAATACACAAACATGCGGGTTTCATGCAAGACGGTTCCAGCCCCCGATTCTACGATTTCGGAGTTTGGCGGGAAAGGTGTCTTCCGGGCAACCAGAATTCAAAAGGAGAGAACAGGATGAACGCATTCAGGAATGCGGGCGATATCAAGGTTGGTGTGGTGGGGTATGGCGGGGCCTTCAACATGGGACGCGGCCACTTGAACGAGATGAAGGCGGCCGGCATGACGCCGGTGGCTGTTGCGGAGATCGATCCGTCGCGCCTGGAGGCGGCCCGGAAGGATTTCCCGGGCATCGAAACGTACGCGACCGTGGACGAGATGCTGAAGCAGTCGTCGGTGAACCTGGTCGTGCTGATCACGCCGCACAACACGCACGCGGAATTGGCATTGAAGTGCCTTAAGGCAGGCCGGCATGTTGTCGCGGAAAAACCCCTGGCCATCACCACGGCCGAGTGCGATGCCATGATCGCGGCCGCGAAGAAGGCGAAGGTGGTGCTTTCCACCTATCACAACCGGCACTGGGACAACATCATCCTGGGCGCCATGAAACACCTCCGGGCCGGGGCGATCGGCGACGTCGTGCGGATTGATGTGGAGATGGGGCGCCTGGCCAAGCCCGGCGACTGGTGGCGGTCAAGCAAGTCCATTTCCGGCGGTATCCTCTACGACTGGGGTGTGCATATCTGCGAGTACATCCTCCAGATGACGAATGCCGGGATCGTCGAGGTCAGCGGGTATTCCTGGTCGGGAGTATGGGCCAGCCAGACGCGGTGGAAGAAGGACACGAACGAAGACGAGGCGCAGGTTGTGGTGCGGTTCGACAGTGGGGCCTGGGCGACCCTTCAGATGACGTCCCTGGACGCCCGGCCGAATCAACCCTGGTTCAAGGTGATCGGCGCCAAGGGCACGATGCTGCTGGACTGGAATGCCACGACGATCGTGAAGCAGGATGGCGACAATCTGGTCACCACGGTTGTGCCCAACCCCAAATCGGAGTGGCCGCGTTTCTACCAGAACGTTGCGGATCATCTCGTCAAGGGGGCCAAGCTGGTGATCACGGCCGAATGGTCGCGGCGCCCGATCCACATCCTGGATCTGGCCTGCCGCAGCGCCAAGGCGGGCTGTGCGATGAAGGCGAAATACAAGTAGGGAAACAACAACCGCTCTCCGAAGGAATGGCAGCGTACCAGAAAGGTCGCATGAGCAAGAAAGCATTGGTGGTGTGGGGCGGTTGGGACGGTCACACGCCGGAAGCGTCGGTGAAGGTGTTCATCCCGTGGCTGGAGAAGCAGGGGTTTGCCGTGGAAGTCTCGACGACCTTGGACGCGTATCTCGACGCAGAGAAACTCAAGGGGCTGTCGCTGATCGTGCCCTGCTGGACCGGGGGCAAGATCACGGGGGAGCAGAGCAAGGGGCTGCGCGAAGCCGTGGCGGGCGGAGTCGGTCTCGCCGGCTGGCACGGCGGCATCATTGATTCGTTCCGCGAGGATACGGAGTACCAGTTCATGACCGGCGGCCAGTGGGTGGCGCACCCGGGAAACAACATTCCGTCCTATGAGGTCAGGATCGCGGATCGGGAGCACCCGATCACGCGGGGCATCAAGGACTTCGTGCTGAAGGACACCGAGCAGTACTACATCCACTATGACCCGGGTGTGCAGGTGCTGTGCACGAGCACGTTCACCGGCGAGTACGGGGACAAGACGCTGTACAGGGCCGGGACGGTCATGCCTTTTGCCTACACGCGGGAGTGGGGCAAGGGCCGGGTGTTCGTGGCCTGCTGGGGGCATACGTACAAGGACTTCGAGGTTCCCGAGGCGCGCGAAATCGTGCAGCGCGGCTTGTTGTGGGCGGCGAAGTAACACAAAGAGGAGAGGCATCATGATACATCGGAAAGTGCGAATGGGCATGGTGGGCGGCGGACGGGGCGCGTTCATCGGCGCGGTCCACCGGATCGCGGCGGCGATGGATGGCCAGATCGAGTTGGTCTGCGGCGCATTCAGCGCCGACCCGGCCAAGTCCAAGGCGTCGGGCAAGGACCTTTTCCTGCCGGCCGGGCGTGTATACGGGTCGTATGCCGAGATGTTCAAGAGGGAGAAGGCCCTGCCTGAGGGTGAGCGCATGGATTGCGTCAGCATCGTGACTCCGAACCACATGCACTATCCCGTGGCGAAGATGGCGCTCCAGAACGGGTTCCATGTGATCTGCGACAAGCCCCTGGCGTTCAACCTCAAGCAGGCCGTGGCCCTGGCGGCGCTGGTGCGCAAGACGGGACTGCTCTTCTGCCTTACCCACAATTACACGGGTTATCCCATGGTCAAGGAGGCCCGGGAACGCGTCAGGTCCGGACAACTCGGAAAGATAAGGAAGATCGTGGCGGAATATCCGCAAGGCTGGCTCGCCTCCCGGCTCGAAGCCACCGGCCAGAAACAGGCCGACTGGCGAACCGACCCGAAGCGGGCAGGGATCAGTTGCTGCATGGGGGATATCGGAACCCACGCGGAGAATCTGGCGGAATACATCACAGGTTTGCGTATGGAGTCCCTGTGCGCCGACCTGACCACCTTTGTGAAGGGGCGCAAGCTCGACGACGATGGCAGTGTGTTGGTGCGCTTCCAGGGCGGGGCCAGGGGAATCCTGTTTGCCAGCCAGGTCTCCGTGGGCGTCGAGAACGGCCTGGCGATCCGGATTTATGGCGAGAAGGGCGGGCTGGAGTGGCATCAGATGGAGCCCAATACCCTGATCGTGACGTGGCCGGATCGGCCCCGGCAACTTGTGCGTACCGGCACGGGCAGCGTGATATCCGGGATGGCGCAAGCCGCCACCCGTGTTCCCGCGGGGCATCCCGAGGGATATCTGGAGGGCTTCGCCAATCTCTACCGGAATTTCGCCTCCGCCCTGCAGGCGCGGATGGCGGGGAAGAAGCCCGCCGCCTCGGCGCTCGACTTTCCCACGGTGGAGGATGGCGTTCGCGGCATGGCATTCCTGGAAGCGGTGGTCAAGAGTTCCGCAGGCCGGGAAAAATGGGTCAAACTTGCAAGTATGTGAGAAAACACAAGATCATGTGCTCTGAAACAGGAGTGGTTGAATTATGATCAGGATTGCGATCGTTGGAACTGGCGGGATGGCGAATGCGCATGCCGTGGCTTTTAAGGCGATTCGCGGCTGCAAATTGGTGGCCGGTGTTGATATTGATTCCGACCGCGTGAACGGGTTTTGCCGCACCCACGGGATTCCCGCGGCCTACGGGTCGGTGGCTGAATTGCTCGGGAAGTGCGATTTTGACGCCGCCTCGGTAGTCACCCCGGACCCGTTCCACGTGCCTTGCGCGTTGCCGCTGGTCAAGGCGGGGAAACATGTGCTGTGCGAGAAACCCATTGCGCCGACGGCGCCCGAGGGGCTCCGGCTCGTGAAGGCGGCTGAACGGGCGGGTGTGATCAACATGATCAACTTCTCCTACCGCAATAATCCGGTCCTGCACATCGCCCACGATCTGGTGGCGGCGGGCAAACTCGGTCGCATCCTGCACTTCGAGGCGCACTATCTGCAGACGTGGCTCTCCTCCCCGGTTTGGGGCGACTGGAAGACCACGCCCGCCTGGTTGTGGCGGCTCTCCACTGCCCATGGGTCGAAGGGCGCCCTGGGTGACGTTGGCGTCCATATCGTTGATCTCGCCACCTATGTCGCCGGCCAGAAGGTGACCTCGCTGAACGCCCGGCTGAAGACCTTTTCGAAGGCGCCGGGGAACCGCGTGGGCGACTACGTGCTCGACGCCAATGATTCCGCCTACCTGCGGGTGGGCCTTGCCGGCGGCGGGATCGGGGTTATCAGCACAACCCGGTGGGCCACCGGACAGAAGAACTCGCTGAACCTGGCGCTGTATGGAGACAAGGGCGCCCTGCGCCTCGATCTGGACAAATCGGGAAACGAGATGGAGGTGTGCATCGGGAAAAACGTGGCCGCGGCGCAATGGGAAACCTTGAAATGCCCGTCCCTGCCCAACATGTACGAACGCTTCATCCGGAGCATCCGGAGCGGCCGGAACGATGCGGCGGACTTCCGGCGCGGCTGGGAGGTCCAGAAAGTCCTGGACGCGTGTTTTGTCTCGGAGGAAAAGCGTGGAGATGTCGTTGTGCGTTGATAAAGATCGGAGGAAAGACCATGGCAAGATCAGTGACGTTGTTTACGGGGCAGTGGGCGGATCTGACGCTGGAGCAGCTCTGCCGGAAGGCGAAGCAGTTCGGCTATGACGGGCTGGAACTGGCCTGCTGGGGCGATCATTTCGAGGTCGAGAAGGCCGACGCCGCCTATTGCCGGCAGAAGCGGGAGTTGCTGGAGAAGAACGGATTGAAGGTGTTCTCCATCAGCGCCCACCTGGTGGGGCAGGCGGTGTGCGACCGGATTGACGAGCGGCACAAGAGCATCCTGCCGCCCCCTGTGTGGGGCGATGGAGATCCCGAGGGCGTCCGCCGGCGCGCGGCGAAGGAGATGATCAGGACCGCCAAGGCCGCCAGGATGCTGGGGGTCAATGTGGTCAACGGGTTCACCGGCAGTTCGATCTGGCCGCTGCTGTACGCCTTTCCGCCGGTTTCGGGGGCGATGGTTGACGCGGGGTTCAAGGACTTCGGCACGCGCTGGAAGCCGATTCTGGATGAGTTCCAGAAGGCCGGCGTGAAGTTCGCGCTGGAGGTTCACCCGACGGAAATCGCGTTTGATATCGTGTCGGCCGAGCGGGCGATCGAGGCGGTGGATGGCCATCCCGCGTTCGGGTTCAACTATGACCCCAGCCATCTGGGCTACCAGGGGGTGGACTACGTGGCGTTCATCGAGCGCTTCCGCGACCGGATCTTCCATGTGCACATGAAGGACGTGGGGTGGCGGCAGACGCCGGGGTTGTCCGGCGTGTTCGGCGGGCATCTGACGTTCGGCGATTCGCGCCGGTTCTGGGATTTCCGGTCGCTGGGCCGCGGCAACGTGGACTTCGAGCGGATCATCCGGGCGTTGAACGCGGTGGGGTATGCGGGACCGCTGTCGGTGGAGTGGGAAGACAGCGGCATGGACCGGGAGCATGGGGCGCGCGAGGCCTGTGCGTTTGTGAAAAAACTCGATTTCGCGCCCTCCGGCGTGGCGTTTGACGCGGCTTTTGAAAAGAAATAGATCCATGAATACACACCTCTGCACGCTGTTCTAGCGGTGCGGGTGGCGGAGAAGGCCGGGCGGACGCCGGAGACGGTGTCGAGCGACAACATCAAGAGTCTGGCGATGGTCTTCGCGGCTATAAAGAGCGCGGCCAAGGGCCGGGAAATCAAGGTGGAATGGTAAACCCAAAAAAGCGAGGCACACAATGACGGCGCATGAGAATCATCGGGATATCCGGATTGGAACACTGGTTAACGCGGGAAAGAATACCGGGGAGTATATTCGGCAGATCGTCCCGCACGGGTTTGAGAGTTTCTCGCTGACCTTCTGGAAGACGCTGGGCGGCACGGACCTGAAACGGCTGGCGAAGGAAGTCAAGGAAGCCATCGGGGGCCGGGACGCGGTCATCAGTTCGCTCGGGATCTACGGCAATCCTTTGGAGACCGGGGAGACGGATCAGGAGACGCGCAAGGGATGGGAAGCGTTGATTGACCATGCGCACCTGTTCGGCACGGACATTGTGGCGGGATTCGCCGGGCGGATTCGCGGCAAGCCGATCGAGGAATCCATCCCGCGTTTCAAGGAGGTGTTCGGGGCGCTGGCGAAGAGGGCGGCGGACAAGGGGGTGCGGCTGGCGTTCGAGAACTGCAGCATGGGCGGCACCTGGCAGAGCGGCGACTGGAACATCGCGCACAATCCGGCGGCATGGGAAATGATGTTCGACGCCGTGCCGGCGGACAACATGGGGCTGGAGTGGGAGCCGTGCCACCAGATGGTCAGCCTGATTGACCCGATGCCCCAGTTGCGCCAGTGGGTCGGCAAGATCTTCCATCTGCACGGGAAGGATGCCACGATTCTCTGGGATGTGGTGAAGACCCAAGGGGTGTACGGGAAGGGCTGCTTTGCGTTCCACCGGACGCCGGGATTCGGCGACAGCAACTGGACGGATATCATCAGCGAATTGCGCCGCGGCGGGTTCAAGGGGGCGCTTGACATCGAGGGCTGGCATGATCCAGTCTATCGCGACGACCTGGAAATGACCGGGCAGGTGCACGGATTGAATTATCTCAAGCAATGCCGCGGCGGCGCGTTTGTGCCGAATCCGCAGGTGTGAAGGGACAAGGGCAAGATCATGGCGATGACACACAAGGAGCGGGTGCTGAACACCCTGAACCGCAAGCCGGTGGATGCGCTGGCCTATGGCGATGGGTTGTGGGGTGAAACCCATGCGAAGTACGTGGCCCAGGGAAAGATGAAGGACGGCGAGGACGCGACCGCCCATTTCGACATGAGTTGGCGGGCTGGAGGCTGGTTTAACAGCACGGCGAACCTGGATTTCAAGGAAGAGATCCTGGAGGAGACGGCGGAAACCAAGCTCGTCCTCACGGGAAATGGCGCCACATTGCGCTGGTGGAAGGCCCGGTCCGGCACCCCGGAGCATGTGGATTTCAAGGTCAAGGAGCGAGCCGCCTGGGAAGACCTGATCAAGCCGCACCTGCTCAAGATGGACCGGCGCCGCATTCCGTTCGAGGGCTACCGGGCGAGCCGGGCGTTGGCGGCGCGGGAGCAGCGGGCGTTCTGCTGGGCCGGATTGGCGCCGTTCGAGCAGATGCACCCTGTGTGCGGGCACGAGTACATGCTGATGGGCATGGCGCTGGATCCCGAGTGGGTGCTGGACATGACGATGACCTACGCCCGCATGACGATCCTGCACCTGGAAACGCTCTTTGCCGAAGAGGGCTTGCCCGACTTCGTGTGGTTCTATGAGGACATGGGGTTCAAGGACAAGCCGTTCATGTCGCCGGCGATGTACGAGGAGCTGGTGATGCCCGGCCACAAGCTGCTGTTCGACTATGCGCACTCCAAGGGGCTCAAGGTGGTGGTGCATTCCTGCGGGTTTGTCGAGCCGCTGGTGCCGGGCCTGATCGGGGCTGGCATGGACTGCCTTCAGGCCATGGAGGTCAAGGCCGGGATGGACATGCCGAGGATCGCGGCGAAGTATGGCGACCGGATCACCTTCTGCGGAAACCTGGATATCCGGATCATTGCCAGCAACGACCGCAAGTTGATTGACGAGGAACTGAACCGCAAGATCGTGCCCGTATTGAAGGGCGGCAGCGGCTTTATTGTCCATTCCGACCATTCGATCCCGCCCGAGGTGGAGCACGATACGCTCCAGTGGTTCTTCCAGCGCGGCAGTTCGATTGTCAGCCGGTTGTAGGCGCATGCAGGCGTGAGTTGACTCCGTCCGGTGATCGGGTATCCTCTGCGCCATGAATATTCTCGTTGTGGGCGGAGGGGGCCGCGAGCATGCCCTCGTGTGGAAACTGGTCAACGACAGCCGCCGGCCGAAGGTGTTCTGCGCGCCCGGGAATGCCGGGACGGCGTCGCTGGCGACCAATCTGGGCATCGGGGCGGAGGATATCCCCGCGCTTGTGAAATGGGCGCGGGCGAACCGGCCGGACCTGGTTGTGGTGGGGCCCGAGGCGCCGCTCTGCGCGGGGCTGGTTGACCTGCTGGAGAAGGAAGGGATCAAGGCGTTCGGGCCCTCGCGGGCGGCGGCGCAGCTCGAGGGCAGCAAGGTGTTCGCCAAGGACATCATGGTGGCCGCCGGGGTTCCCACGGCGCGGGCCAGCATGTTCACCGATGCCGGCCAGGCGCTGGAATTCGTGCATTCCATCGGCGCGCCGCTGGTGATCAAGGCCGAGGGGCTGGCGGCGGGGAAGGGCGTGACGGTTTGCGCCACGGTGGCCGAGGCGGAGCGGGCGGTGCGCGAGTCGCTTGTGGACGGCGTGTTTGGCGCCGCGGGGCATCGGATCCTTGTCGAGGAATTCCTCGAGGGCGAGGAGGCTTCGATCATGGCGCTGGCCGACGGCAGGCGGGTGGTGATCCTGGCGCCGGTCCAGGACCACAAGCGGGCGTATGACAACGACGAAGGGCCCAACACCGGCGGGATGGGGACCTATTCGCCCGCCCCGGTGGTTACGCCCGACATGTATCCGGCCATCGAGCGCGACGTGTTCGGGCCGACGCTGGCCGAGTTGGAGCGGCGGGGCATAGGCTACAAGGGGGTCCTCTACGCGGGGCTGATGATGACCAAGGCGGGCCCCAAGGTCCTGGAGTTCAACTGCCGCTTCGGCGATCCCGAGACGCAGGTGATCCTGCCACGGGTGGCGGGCGACCTGGTTCCCGCGCTGGAGGCGTGCGTGGATGGCACGCTGCGGCCGGAACTGGTGACGTGGCGCGAGGAAGCCTGCGTGTGTGTGGTGATGGCGGCGGGCGGCTATCCCGGAACGTACCGGAAAGGCGACGAAATCCGCGGCTTGCGGGAAGCGGCGGCGCTGAAGGATACGATGGTGTTCCATGCCGGCACGGCCTTGCGCGAAGGGCGCGTGGTGACGTCCGGCGGGCGTGTGCTGGGAGTGACGGCGCTGGGGCGGGATCTCAAGGATGCGGTGGACCGGGCGTATGAAGCGGTCACCCGCATCGGTTTTGACGGCGCCATGTACCGCACCGACATCGCCGCCAAGGCCTTCCGGCGGGGATAGCGGGCTGACGACTTGCCGGGACTGTGGTACTATTTGTGGTTGTGAAGCAATAGGGGTGAAATAGCTAGGAGGCACGCAGGCATGAGCAAGGTGGAAGTGGCTGTGGTGATGGGCAGTGATTCGGATTGGCCGTTGCTGGAGGATACGGTGGGCGTATTGAACCAGTTCGGCGTAGAATGCGAGGTGCGCGTGATGTCGGCCCACCGGACGCCGGATCTCGCGGCCGAGTATGCCAGGCAGGCGTCGGGGAAGGGGATCCAGGTGATCATCGCGGCGGCGGGCGGAGCGGCCCATCTGGCGGGCGTTATCGCCGGCCACACGACGTTGCCGGTTATCGGGGTTCCTGTGACGAGTACTCTCATGGGCGGGCTGGACTCGCTCTTGTCCATGGTGCAGATGCCGGCGGGCATTCCGGTGGCGACTGTGGCCGTTGGGAAAAGCGGCGCCACGAATGCCGGCCTGCTGGCGGTGCAGATCCTGGCGCTCGGCCGGGCGGATTTGCGGGAGAAGCTGCTGAAACACAAGAAGGCGATGGAAGAAAAGGTCAAGGCCGGCAACGAGCGCGTTCAAGCGGAAGTGGCGAAGAAGAGGTAAGACTTCAGAATTCAGTCCGGCCTCTGAGCGGTGCTCAGGTTTTTCGAGGAACTGAATGTCCAATATCCAACACGGAATGTCCAACATCCAAGTGGGAGAGAGTTGTGCGAATCAATGGACAACTGGCCCTGCCTCCGCCTTTTTCTCCCCCTTGGAAATTCCTTGTTGGATGTTGGATGTTGGATGTTGCATTCCAACACGTTGCACATTTGCTCAGAAACAAGACTTCAGACCTCAGACTATGAAGACGAGGAAGATAGCGGGGCGGGGTGGGGGGCTGGCGGCGGCCGTCTTGCTGGCCGTTTCGCTCTGCGCGCCTGAATCCCGTGCAGGCTTTGGTGTTCCGGAGATGATGCGGTTTCTGGAGGAGCACGGTCTGACGGTCTCGTCCAACGGCGCGGTGGATGGCGCGATCCTGGGATTACTCCAGTCGGTGGATCCCGCGGGGCGCATCTGTTCCCCGGAGGAGTACCGGCGAATGCAGGAGGATGGGCGCGGTTCGGAGACAGCGGTATCCAGCGCCGGAGCGGTGGCGGATTTCGAGTCCTGGCCGGAGGGTGTTTCCTATCTCAAGATCCGCGGTTTGACGGTTGGGGGCGGGAAGGAGATTCTGGGGCACCTGCGGGCGCTGGCCGGAAGTTCCGGCGTGATCCTTGACTTTCGCGGCACGGATGGGGCCGATCTGGAAAGCCTGGTGGCGCTGGCCAGCCCGTTCCATGAAGCGGGTGTGCCGCTCTTCCGGGTGGAAAGTCTCTCCGGCGACGTGCTCGAGACCCGGTCGGCCGCCGCGGAGACGCCGTTGTCCTTTCCGTTGATGGCGCTGGTGGATCGGGATACCCGCTGCGCCGCGGAAGCGCTCGCGGCGCTCTGGAGCGGGCGGGAGGGAATGATGCTGCTCGGGGAGACCACGCGCGGGGATACGCGAATCCGCGAACTGCTTCCCTTGCCGGACGGCCGATACGTGTGCGTGGCCACGAAGCGGATCGTGCCTTGTTCCGGGGCCGGCGAGGCGAAGGGAATCCGGCCCGATGTCGAAGTGGTCGTCAGCAACGGAGGTCCGACGCCGCTGATCCATGTGCCGGGCGCCGGCCGGCCGCTGAGCGACAAGTCC
Source organism: uncultured Verrucomicrobiota bacterium (assembly GCA_964458765.1). Taxonomy (GTDB): domain Bacteria; phylum Verrucomicrobiota; class Kiritimatiellia; order CAIKKV01; family CAITUY01; genus CAIVSY01. The sequence continues at coordinate 8,875 of CAYWKN010000019.1, read as the reverse complement.
AGGGAGGATCGCGACCTGATGATGCGCGTGGATGGCGATCCGGCCCTGCGGCGCTGCACGGATATCCTGCTGGCATTGCGGGCTCTGCAAGACCATGGCCGACGCTGATCCCAGGGTTATTTCCATCGATGCCGCGCGACCGGATCCGTCGGCGATCCGTCAGGCGGTCCAGGCGCTTCGTGACGGCGCGCTGGTGGTGATTCCCACGGAGACGGTCTATGGGATGGCGGCCGACCCGCGCGTGGCGGGGGCGGAGGAGCGGATCTGCGCGGCCAAGGAGCGGGACCGGGGGAAACCCGTTCCCCTGCTGGCGTCTCATCTGGCGGCCGTGGAGCGGTATGGCGGGGTGCTGTCGGCGGCGGCGCGGAGGCTGGCGCGGCGGTACTGGCCGGGGCCGCTGACGCTGGTGCTGCCGTGCGGCCAGGGCACGGAAGGGTTCCGGGTTCCGGATCACGCGGTGCCGCAGGCGTTGCTCAAGGCGATGGGCGGGATTCTCCGTGTGACCAGCGCGAACCGGAGCGGGGAGCCGGCGGCGCGGGATGCGCGGTCGGCGGTGGCGGCGCTCGGGACCCGGGTGCGGCTGGTGCTGGATGCGGGGCCGTCCGGCGCGGGCCGGGAAAGCACGGTGGTGGACGCGACCGGAGAGAGTTTGCGCGTGCGGAGGGAGGGTGCGATTCCCGCGGAGCAGGTGCTGGGGCGGCCGACGGTGCTCCTGGTTTGCACGGGGAACGTGTGCCGCAGCCCGATGGCCGAATTCCTCCTGCGCCGTTGGCTGGGGCCGGACAGTTCGTGGGATGTGATTTCGGCCGGTGTCTCGACATTCGACGGTCTGCCGCCCAGCGAGGAAGCGGTGACGGCGCTCCAGGAGAAGGGGATGGACGCAGCGGGGCACCGGAGCCGGTTCCTGAATGAGGCGCTGGTTGACTCCGCGGATGCCATTGTGGTAATGACGCGCAATCACCGCCGCATGGTTCTGGACCGGTTTCCCCGCGCCAGGGAGAGGGTGGTTCTGCTCAACGAATTCAGCCCTCTTCGCAAGGGCGAGGATGTGGAGGATCCGATCGGGATGTCACAGGATGTCTACCGGGCTTGTCGCGACGAGATGGATGCCGCGATGCCGGATCTGGTGTTGTACTTGCATGAACTGCTGACGGACAAACGGGGATCACAACGATGAAAATGGTCATAGGCGCCGATCATGGCGGGTTCGAACTGAAGGAATTCCTCAAGGGCTGGCTGCGCGAGCGGCACGTGGCGGTCGAGGATGTCGGCTGCTACAGCAGCGACTCGGTGGACTATCCGGACTACGCGCGCACGGCGGCCGTGATGGTTTCCGAGGGCATGGTGGACGAGGGGATCCTGATCTGCCGCACGGGGCTCGGCATGAGCATGTCGGCCAACAAGTTTCCGCGGGTGCGGGCGGCGTTATGCCTGACGCCGGCGATGGCCACGGCGGCGCGGGTCCACAATGACGCCAACATCCTTGTGCTGGGCAGCGATACGAGCTCGCGGGAAGCCGTGGTGGCGGTTCTCACGGCCTGGCGGGAGGCGAAATTCGGGGAGGACGAACGGCACCGGCGACGGGTGGAAAAGATGGGCGCCATGGGTGGGACGGCGGTGGAGATGTCCACCGTCGCCGGCGTGGATCCCGAGATCTACCAGGCCTTGAAAGGCGAGGAGACGAGGGAACTGCAGACTCTGGACCTGATTGCCTCGGAGAACTACGCCAGCCGGGCCGTGCGGGAGGCGCAGGGGTCGCTCATGACCAACAAGTATGCCGAAGGCTATCCCGGCAAGCGGTATTACAACGGCTGCGAGTTTGTGGATGCGGCCGAGCAACTGGCGATCCAGCGCGCCAAGGCGCTGTTCGGCGCCGAGCACGCGAACGTTCAGCCGCACTGCGGAAGTTCGGCCAACATGGCGGTCTACTTCGCGGCGCTGCAGCCGGGCGATACGATCCTGGCCATGAGCCTGGCGCATGGCGGGCATCTCACGCACGGCCACAAGGTCAATTTCTCCGGACGGTTGTTCAACATTGTGTCGTACGGCGTCAACCGGCAGACCGAGCGGATTGACTACGAGGAAGTGGCCCGGCTGGCGCAGGAGCACAAGCCCCGGCTGATTGTGGCCGGCGCCAGCGCGTATCCCCGGATCCTGGATTTCCCGCGGTTGCGGCAGATTGCCGACAGTGTCGGGGCGAAACTGATGGTGGACATGGCGCATATTGCCGGCTTGATTGCCGCCGGGGTGCATCCGAATCCGGTCCCGTACAGCGATTTTGTGACGACCACGACGCACAAGACCCTGCGCGGTCCGCGCAGCGGAATGATCCTCTGCAAGGCCGCCTACGCGCAGGAAATCGACAAGCAGGTCTTTCCCGGCCTGCAGGGCGGGCCGCTCATGCACACCATCGCCGCCAAAGCGGTGTGTTTCAAGGAGGCGGAGTCGCCGGAGTTCAGGGCGTACCAGCGGCAGGTGATTGCCAACGCCCGGTTCCTCGCGGCCTATCTTGCCCAGCACGGAATGCGGATGGTTTCGGGGGGGACGGACAACCACCTGATGCTGGTGGACCTGGCGCCGGTCGGAAGCACCGGCAAGGACGCCGCCATTGCCCTGGAAAAGGCCGGGATCATTGTGAACAAGAACGCCATTCCGTTTGACGCCAAGCCGCCGGCGATCACATCCGGCATCCGTATCGGGACTCCGGCGGTGACGACGCGGGGAATGAAGGAAGCGGAAATGACGTTGCTGGGGCAATGGATTGTGGACGCGATCCGGCATCCGTCCGATGACAAGCGGCTGGAACGAATCCGCAGTGAAGTGCGGGGAGTGGCGGAACGGTTTCCGATCCCGTGACACAGGGTCCGGATACCGGAGGCGTTTCGCGGCCCCTGGGAGTACGGTCGATGATACTGGGTGACTTGACCCGCGAGGAAATGGCTCTGGTCGAACAAGTCGGGTGTCCCCGGCAGATCTGTCGTGGCGAATGGATTCTCAGCGAGGGGGAAACCGGAAATTCCTTTTTCCTGATCCTGTCGGGACGGGTGGAAGTCCGGAAGAGTATTGGGTTGGACAAGTACCGCAAGCTGGTGGAGCTGGGGCCCCTGGATATCTTCGGCGAGGTCTGTTTCCTGGGGGTGGAAAACCGATCGGCAGGGGTGATTGCGATCGAGGACGCCGTGTTGATGGAGTTTCAAAGGGCCGCATTCGAGCAGATGATGAGCCGCCATCCGGTTGTGGGCATGAAGGTGTATCGCGCCATGGCGGGAGAACTGGTTCAACGCCTGGCGCGGGTGGACGGGGACTTGCGCGATGCGCTCCTCTGGGCGATGGGGGATGTGCGGACTCCCGTCGATCCCAACAGGATTGCGCTTCCCAAATTGCAGCTGCTCAGCGCCCCCACCGCCGGCGGCCGGCGGGGGCGCTGAGCCGTTACGAACTTTTCGGTTGCGTTTCGGGGGGGGCAGACTACGTTATGCGTTGAGAGGATCGGCTGGGGCCAATTCTCTCAGGTGTCCGCCCGCTGTGGGCGGACACTTGAGTAGTTACCCCAAATTGTCTTTGGCGGCATCCAGGGGAAGACCATGAACATCGGTGTGATCGGGTTGGGCATCATTGGAAGCCGGATGGCGGCGAACTGGCGCAAGGCCGGGCATTCCGTGGTCGGGTGGAATCGCACCCGGGCGGCGGGCGAGACGCTTGGCATTCCGCTTGCGGCCACGCCGCGCGAGGCGGCGGACCGGTGCGATGTGATCATGGTCGTTGTGGCCGATCCGCCGGCGCTGGAGCGGGTCATTGAGGCAAAGGACGGAGTGGCGGCCGGTCCGTTGCGGGGCAAGGTGGTCCTCAATGCCAGCACGGTGGGACCCTCCGACAATCTCCGGGCCGATGCCGCCGTCCGGCGCGCGGGCGGGGAATTCGTGGAAGTGCCGTTCACCGGAAGCAAGGCGGTGGCCGAGGCCGGGAAGCTGACATTCTTTGCCGGCGGGGATGCGGCGGTGGTGCGGCGCATGGAACCGCTGCTGTTGCAGGTTGGGCAGAAGGTGGTGCATTTCGGGCCGGTCGGGAAGGGCGCCGACGCCAAGCTGATCTTCAACCTGATGATCGCCAACCTGATGGAGGCGATGGCGGAAGGATTTGCCTTTGCACGAAAGGCCGGGCTGGATGCGGAACGCTTCATGGAAGCCTACCGCCTGAACGCCGGATACTCCGGGTTGGCGGATCTCAAGACGCCCAAGATCCTGTCGGGCGATTTCTCTCCGCATTTTTCACTCAAACACATGGATAAGGATGTGCGTCTCGCATTGGAACGCGCGGCGGAACTCAAGCTGGACCTTCCTTTGACCCGGCATCTCAAGGAACTGTTCTCCGAAGCCATGACGCGCGGGTGGGGGGAGGAGGACTTCGCGGTCTTGTACCGCCAGGTGGCGGAGAAATCCGGTCTGTAGGAGGGCTCCCGTCCCGGTTGCCCGCCGGCCCCCGTCCTGTTATCGTACCCGCATGAAGTACTTCTCCCTTGAGGATTGGCCGCAGTGGGCCGGGATGTTGCGGCGGCCGTATCAGGCCGGTTACTTCGCCATGTATTCCAGCCTGTATGGCGGCGTGGTGACGGACCCGCTGTTGATGACCCTCCCGATTGACGATCACATGGTGCATCGCGGGGACGGGATCTTTGAGGCTTTCAAGGCGGTGGGCGGGAGTATCTACAACCTCCAGGGGCATCTGGACCGGTTGGTCAATTCCGCCCGCGGCCTTCAACTCAAGCTGCCGTGTTCCCTGGAGGAAATGGAGCGGATTGTCGTGGGGACGGTCCGGGCGGGGGGAAGCCGGATTGCATGATCCGCGTGTTTGTCTCGCGCGGTCCGGGCGGTTTTTCCGTCAATCCCTACGAGTGCCCCGGGCCGCAGCTTTATGTGATGGTGACGGCACTGGGGACGCCCTTCATGCGACTGCATCCCGAAGGGGCCCGGCTCAAGACCAGCGCCATCGAGGCCAAGTCGGCGGGGATGGCCAACATCAAGAACTGCAACTATGCGCCCAACGTGCTGATGAAGAAGGAGGCCGTGGATGCAGGCGTGGATTTCACGGTGGGATTTGACGAGAACGGATTCCTGACGGAGGGCGCGACGGAGAACATCGGGATTGTGACGCGCGACGGTCGGTTGCTGTTTCCGAAGCTGGACCGGATCCTGGCGGGGACGACCATGTTGCGGGGCATGGACCTGGCTCAGGGATTGGTCGGGCGCGGGCTTCTCGCGTCGGTCGCGTTTGCCGACATTACCCATGCCGACATGCTTGCGGCGGCGGAAGCGCTCGTGGCGGGGACGACGATCAACATCGCCTCCGCCGTGGAACTGGACGGGCGGAAGATCGGCGACGGAAGGCCGGGCCCCGTGGCGGCGGCGCTGGACGAGTTGCTGCGCCGCGACATGCGGGAAAACGCGGCGCTGCTGACGAAGGTGTTCTGAGCGGGCCAGGCGCTACTGAAGCGTTTTCCTGCAGGCGGATTCCACATCGTCCACTGTGATGGCGGCCAGGCAGGCGATGGAGTGGCAGAGCTTGTGGTAGCCGAAGATGCAGCAGGGGGCGCAGGCGGGCTGCCGCTGGACGACGGCGTGTCTGCCGGCCCGGGGGCCCCACTTGCGGCTGTCGCTGGGACCGAACAACACGACTGTGGGGATGTCCAGCGCGGCGGCAAGATGCGCCAGGCCGGAATCGCCGCCCACATACAATGCCGATCTGGCGAGGACGGCCGCCGTTTCCGCAAGGGAGAGGCGGCCGGCCAGCGATACGGCGCGCGGGCCCAGTCTGGCCGCGCCCAGGATGGTTCCCGCCACAGCGCGATCCCGCTTGTCGCCGACGAGCGCGAATACCAGGCGGGTGTCGGCGGCCAGGCGCCGGAGCAGCTCGCCAAACCGTTCCGGGGCCCATTGCTTGTAGCGGGTGGTAGTGCCCGGGTGGATGGTTACGAGGCGGGTGCCGGCATTCGCGAACAAGGGGATTGCCGTTGCCGGGAGGTCTGCGGTTAGGGTGAACCGGAATGGGGCCGCAGACCCCCCACCCTGACCCTCTCCCGCAGGGGGAGAGGGCATACGAAGCCTTTCGTCTTGTGATGAAATGCCCAAGGGGCGGAGGAGCGCCACGAACTGATCGGTCTCGTGGCCTTCCAGGTCGTAGTTGACCAGGTGGGTGTAAAGAAGGTTGCGGCCGGGGCTGATCTTGAATCCGATGCGGGCGGGGGCGCGGGCAAGAATGGCCATGAGGGCGGAGAAGTAGTGGAACTGCTCGGTGTCCACAACGGCGTCATAGCGGGTACGGCGCAAGTGCCCGACGAGGCGGAAGGGGGCGGCGTCATAGAGAAGCAGGTTGTCCGGTCCGGCGGCGAGTTGGAGGATGTCGCGGTTGCGCTTCTCGCAGACCAGATCGATGGCTGCGTTCGGGAACGCACGGCGGAGGGATTGCAGCGCCGGCAGGAGGAGAACCATGTCGCCCATGCCGCCGGGCCGGATGACCAGCAGCCGGCTGGGAGGATTTACGGTCAAGTCCTGCGGTATATCGGCGTTCAGACGGAAAGCGTGGCGCAGGAATCCCAAGGACCAGCAGGCCAGCCAGCCGATGGTGGCGTCGAGGAACTTGAAAATAAAGAGCTTCATCGCTGGGATTCGTCGTTTGCCACGCGTCTTCGTCCAACAGTCTGCCATGCGATGCCCATGACAAGCAACCATCCAAGAAGGGTCAGGCCGTGTCCAAGCCGGTCGCTCATGGTCCAGCCGTAGTCGAGTTCGACTTGTTCTTGCGCGGGAAAGACCAGCATGAATGCCGGAGTGACGCGGAAGACATCCGCGGCGCCGCGCGCCTTCCAGTTCGGGAAGTAGTTGCACTTGATGATATGAGGCTGGCCCACGGCTTTGGTTTGGAACCGGATCGAGCTGTCGGAGAACGACTCGTTCGAAACCGGGTTTTCCCGGGGCAGGGACAGGGGAACTTGCCATGCGGCCAGGAGTGAGTTCGTTGCCGCCTGCGTCCGGGCGGCCTTGAGGAACGACAGGAATTCCGGCTCCGAAATACGGGGCAGGGCCACAGGCAGGCGGGTGGCGGTTCCCGGTTCAGCCAGGAGAAACGGCTGGTCCAGGGCGCCGGGGACATAGATCCAGTCCAGGCCGCGCTGGTTCGGATTGCGTGTCTCGACCACCGCGGGCAGGAATCGGGGGAGGAAGACATAGGAGCCATTGTGGGTGAGCAATTCGTACAGTTCCCACTCCTCCTCCCGCTTCAGGAAGCGCCAGCGGGGATCGGAGCGGAGCGCCGCCTGCGTTTTCGCGGAGCGGGCGATGAAGTGTTTGACGTTGAAAAGCTCAAGGTGTCGTGTGGCGGTCGCGAAATCAAATGAAGCCGGTTTGACGATTGGCGGATAGCCGGCACAGCTTTCCGAGATTTCGCCCTGGATATAATAGGCGAAGATCGAGCCGAGGGCGGAATTGACCAACCCGCCTTCCAGGATCGGTTTCCCGGCCAGGTGCGGGGCCAGTTCGAAGATCCGGCTGGAGCCGAGCCGGTTGTTGTCGGGGTGCAGGTCGTTGGCCAGTCGTCCCGGGGTTCCCCGGAGCGGGAGGACAAGTTCGTCGAACACGCCGCCGGACGGCTTGATCTCGAGTCCCCGGAAGTTCCACTGCGACCAGTTCCGCGCCAGATTGCCTGTGTGGCGTTCCTCCCACGCCACGGCGCCGAGGATCCCCGCCGCCAGGACGGCAACGACGAGAGTCTGGCGGCGGACTCGGGAAAGGTACAGTCCCAAGCCGATGGCGCCCGGCATCACGAGGGCAAACATAAGGAAGGGCCACAGGCGGCAATTGACGAAGACGGGGGAGAGGTCGTAGCCGAAATAGAAGAGGAGGACGGCGAGGGCCAGCATCCAGAAGAAAAGCCATAGGGCGGGATTCCGATGGTGGTTGCCGGGCAGGAGCGCCGCGACGCCGAGAGGGATAAGGGCAACGGTCCAAGGCGGGAAATTCTTCCAGAGGGTCATTTCCCAGTTGACGCCGAAATCCATGCTCCAGGCCGATTTGGCCACAAGGGGGACGAGCCACCAGGCCATGAGAAGCAGGGCCAGTGTGCCCTCGGCGATCAGCACGAGGGTGCCCCGGCGCCACGCGGCGTTCCGGCGGAGAAGCAGGAGAAGCGGGACAATTGCCAGCGTGAGGCCGGTCATGACGGAGGTGAAGAAGTGCGAGGCCATAACCATGGCCAGGAGCAGCACGGTGCGCCAGCGGAAGCGTCCGTCTTCGGCATCCCGCCAGGCGGAAGCCACGGCGGGCAGCATGAGCGCGAAGCTGACGCTATTGGCGATCATGCCTGCCAGTGTGCTGGCCACATTGACACCCCACATGGTGTGTTCGCGCACAAAGAGGAATGGCACCATGAAGATGGCGGCGACGATGGGGGTGGGGCGGGGCAGGCGCAGAAGCCGGGCGGCGACATAGGCGGCAGCGGGCAGGACGAGCAAGCCGGATACGGAGATGATCTTGAATGCGATGTTGAAGGGAATGGCGAGGCTCAGGAGCGCCATGAGCAGATACGGCAGGGGGAAGTAATACTGGAATAGGGGGAAACCGCCCCACCAGCCGCCCGCCCATGAGACGATGCGGCCGTGGTGCAGTAATTGCCCCCGGAGGTGGCTGGCGATGTAATTGTGCGCGGGAGTATCCCCGCCCACGGTCGTGGTGTTGCGCAGGATTTCCAGCGGGGTAAGATGCCAGAGGATGAAGGCGGTCGCGGCGAGGAGGACGAGGGTGTCGAAGAGGGGCGGGCTACGGGGAATGCGGGGGAACCCACCCCCAGCCCCTTCCGCCTTCGCGGGTACGCTGCGGCGGAAGGG